>NZ_JBEXVL010000013.1:0-179671 GCF_040638805.1 Streptomyces sp. NPDC005925
TTCTCAAGGAACGGACGCTTCCTTTGTACTCACCCTCTCGGGCTTTCCTCCGGGCGCTTCCCTCCGGTCTTGCGTTTCCGACTCTATCAGATCTTCCCGATCCGATTTCCTCGGTGCTTTCCAGGTCCCCGCTTTCGCGTTTCCCTTTCCGGCGGTTCCGACTTTATCAGAGGTTCTGAGTCGGAATTCCCACCCCTTCCGGCTCACTCTCGTGAGGCTCGTCGAGTCTCACTGAGAGGGATCCCCCGGTGCACGAAGCGGCCGGGTTCCCGTCTGGGCGGGGTCGTAAACGTACTGGAGCGGGGCGCCCCGATGCAAATCGAGGGCCCCGCCCCTGTGTTCGCGCTGTCGGCAGCCCGACGCGCCGTCAGACCTCCACCACGACAGGCAGGATCATCGGCCGGCGCCGGTAGGTGTCCGAGACCCACTTGCCCAGCGTGCGGCGGACGAGCTGCTGCATCTGGTGGGGCTCCACGACGCCGTCCTGGGCCGACTTCTCCAGCACCTCCGTGATCTTCGGGATGACCTCCCCGAAGGCGGAGTCCTCGATGCCGGAGCCGCGGGCCTGTACGTGCGGGCCGCCCGTGATCTTGCCGGTGGACGAGTCGAGGACGACGAAGACCGAGATGATGCCCTCGTCGCCGAGGATCCTGCGGTCCTTCAGGGCCGGCTCGCCCACGTCACCGACGGAGAGGCCGTCGACGTAGACGTAGCCCGCCTGGACCTTGCCGGAGATCTTCGCCTTGCCCCCGACGAGGTCCACGACCACGCCGTCCTCGGCGATGACGATGCGGTCGTGCGGGACGCCGGTCAGGGCGCCCAGTTCGGCGTTGGCGCGCAGGTGGCGCCATTCGCCGTGGACCGGCATCAGGTTCTTCGGGCGGCAGATGTTGTAGAAGTACAGCAGCTCGCCGGCCGAGGCGTGGCCCGAGACGTGCACCTTGGCGTTGCCCTTGTGGACGACGTTGGCGCCCCAGCGGGTCAGGCCGTTGATGACGCGGTAGACCGCGTTCTCGTTGCCGGGGATGAGCGACGACGCGAGGATCACCGTGTCGCCCTGGACGATGCGGATCTGGTGGTCGCGGTTGGCCATGCGGGACAGGGCCGCCATCGGTTCGCCCTGGGAACCCGTGCAGACCAGGACCACCTCGCTGTCCGGCAGGTCGTCCAGGGTCTTCACGTCCACGACCAGGCCCGGGGGGACCTTCAGATAGCCGAGGTCACGGGCGATGCCCATGTTCCGGACCATGGAGCGGCCGACGAAGGCGACCCGGCGGCCGTACTCGTGCGCCGCGTCGAGGATCTGCTGGATGCGGTGGACGTGGCTGGCGAAGCTCGCCACGATGATGCGCTTGCGGGCGCCGGCGAAGACCTGGCGGAGCACGCCCGAGATCTCCCGCTCGGGCGGGACGAACCCGGGGACCTCGGCGTTCGTGGAGTCGGAGAGGAGGAGGTCGATGCCCTCCTCGCTCAGCCGCGCGAAGGCGTGCAGGTCGGTGAGGCGGCTGTCCAGCGGGAGCTGGTCCATCTTGAAGTCGCCGGTGTGGACGGCCATGCCGGCCGGGGTGCGGATGGCGACCGCGAGGGCGTCCGGGATGGAGTGGTTCACCGCGATGAACTCGCAGTCGAACGGGCCGATCCGCTCGCGCTGCCCCTCCGTCACCTCGAGGGTGTAGGGGCGGATGCGGTGTTCCTGGAGCTTGGCCTCGATCAGGGCGAGGGTCAGCTTGGAGCCGATCAGCGGGATGTCCGGCTTCTCGCGCAGGAGGAAGGGGACGCCGCCGATGTGGTCCTCGTGGCCGTGGGTGAGGACGATGCCCTCGATGTCGTCGAGGCGGTCCCGTACGGAGCTGAAGTCCGGCAGGATCAGGTCGATTCCGGGCTGCTCCTCCTCGGGGAAGAGCACTCCGCAGTCGACGATCAGCAGACGGCCGCCGTACTCGAAGACCGTCATGTTGCGGCCGATCTCGCCGAGGCCGCCGAGTGGGGTGACCCGCAGGCCGCCCTCGGGGAGCGGCGGGGGCGGGGCCAGTTCAGGGTGCGGATGGCTCAAAAGACTCTCCTCAACCACACGCGCCACGTACCGGTGGGGCACGTGGCGCGCGTAACGTTCGTGCAGAAGCAGTTGTCGTGTGGCTGCGGGCACCGGTGGCCCGCTATTCAGTTGTGAAGTCCGTTGTCAGAGCTGTACCCCGCCCGCGGCAAGATCGATCTTGAGCTGCTCGATCTCCTCGGGCATGCACTCGACCATGGGCGCGCGCAGCGGGCCGGCGGGCAGGCCCTTGAGGGTGAGCGCGGCCTTCGTCGTCATGACGCCCTGGGTGCGGAACATGCCCGTGTAGACGGGGAGCAGCTTCTGGTGGATCTCGGTCGCCTTCTGGACGTCGCCCGAGGTGTACGCGTCGATCAGGGCGCGCAGCTCGGGGGTCACGAGGTGGCCGACGACGGAGACGAAGCCGACCGCACCCACGGAGAGCAGCGGGAGGTTCAGCATGTCGTCGCCGGAGTACCAGGCGAGCCGGGACCGGGCGATGGCCCAGCCGGCGCGGCCGAGGTCGCCCTTGGCGTCCTTGTTGGCGACGATCCGCGGGTGCTCGGCGAGGCGTACCAGCGTCTCCGTGTTGATCGGTACGCCGCTGCGGCCGGGGATGTCGTAGAGCATGACGGGGAGTTCCGTGGCGTCGGCGACGGCCCGGAAGTGCCGGTAGAGGCCCTCTTGCGGGGGCTTGTTGTAGTACGGGGTGACGACCAGCAGTCCGTGGGCGCCCGTGCGCTCCGCGGCGCGGGCGAGCTCGATGCTGTGGTGGGTGTCGTTGGTTCCGACTCCGGCGATGACGTGGGCCCGGTCGCCGACCGCTTCCAGGACCGCCCGTACGAGATCCGTTTTCTCCGCGTCGCTGGTGGTGGGGGACTCGCCCGTGGTGCCGTTGATGATCAGGCCGTCGTTGCCTGCGTCCACCAGGTGGGCGGCGAGCCGCTGCGCGCCGTCGAGGTCGAGTGCGCCGTCCGCCGCGAAGGGCGTGACCATGGCGGTGAGGACCCTCCCGAAGGGGGTCTGCGGAGTGGAGGTCGGAGCCATGGGTTACACGCTACTCGTTGCTCTGGTCGGGGTCTGCCCTAGGGGGAGGCGGCAAGGTGGGACAAATGCGGATCCCGGCACTGCCTGCTCGGGGGTTCAAGCAGTGCCGGGTCCGTTCGATCAGGCTAGATGAACTTCACTAAATACTGCAATACGGACACCTCGCGGGGCTGATCGCACCTGTGTGCCCCGGGGCATCCGCGTCCGGGCACACAGGTGCGCACGGACGCGGATGCCCCGGGGCGTGTTACGGAGCCACCCGGCCGTTGGTGTTGAAGGCGGCGTACGTCAGCGGCATGAGCTCGGCCCACGCGGCCTCCATCTTCTCGCCGACCATCTCGATCTCCCGCTGGGGGAAGGACGGCACCTTGGCCAGCTCGTGCTGGGTGCGCAGGCCGAGGAAATGCATCAGCGAGCGGGCGTTGCAGGTGGCGTACATCGAGGAGTACAGGCCGACGGGGAGCACCGAACGGGCGATCTCGCGGGCGACGCCGGCCTCGATCATCGCCCGGTAGGTGCGGTAGGCCTGCCGGTAGGAGTTCTCCATGGACCCGGCGACGAGCCCGTGCTGCTCCTCGGTGCCCTCGACGAACTCGTACTTGCCCGGGCGGCCCTGCTGGACCAGCTTGCGGGAGGCGTCGGGGACGTAGAAGACCGGCTGGAGCTCCCGGTATCGGCCGGACTCCTCGTTGTAGGACCAGCCGACCCGGTGCCGCATGAATTCGCGGAAGACGAAGATCGGTGCGCTGACGAGGAAGGTCATCGAGTTGTGCTCGAACGGGCTGCCGTGCCGGTCCCGCATGAGGTAGTTGATCAGCCCCTTGGAGCGCTCCGGATCCTTCTTCAGTTCGCCCAGGGACTGCTCCCCCAGGGTCGAGACCCGGGCCGCGAACAGTACGTCGGAGTCGGCCGCACTGTGCTTCACCAGTTCCACGGTGACGTCGCCGCGAAGTTCGATCTTGAAGTCGTCGTCTGTGCCGGTCACGGTACGAAAGGCCTTCCCGTCTCGTCTCTTGAGGACGCCAACTCTACGGGCGGCCCCGGCCCGGGGCGTACACGCCGTCCGGACCCCCGGGAGTGGTGACCGGGGACACAGGTCGATAACCTCACCGGGCCAGCCCCGCATGGATCGAGTGAGGAACCGCCGTGCCACTGCCCTTCCTGACGGCCGACCGCGCCTTCGACTCCACGGACGACGCCGCCCTCCCGTACGACGACCGCGACCGCCGGCGGCGCCCCTACCGGCCCGGCCCGTGGCGCGTGGGTGTCTCGGCGGTGCTGCTGCTGCTCGCGTCGTTCGTGCTGTTCGCGGCCGTCGTCATCGCGCTGACGGACAGCGTCGCGTCGGCCGGACTGGTCTTCGCCGTCGCGACGGTCGTCATCGCGTGCGCGCTGCGGCTGCTGTGCATGGGCGTGTGGGTGAGCGCGTACGGGCTGCGGCTGGTGAGCTTCTTCACCACGCGGACGACGCCCTGGGAACAGGTGGTCGCGGTGCGGACGGTGCAGCAGCCGGTGCGCTGGCTCGGGCTGCCGCGCACCGTGCAGGGACAGGCTCTGCTGCTCACCCGGCACGGGCGTCCGGCCGAAGCGGTTCCCCCGCTGCTGACCTCGCACGGCGCGGATTTCCTGGGCCGGCCCGAGGCTTTCGACCGGGCCGCCGACGCGGTGGAGGCCTGGGCCGAGGAGTACCGGCGGGGCTGAGCACGACCTCGGTGCCCGCGACGGCGGCGGCACGGCGAGGGGCCCGGTCCGCACCTGGTGATGGACCGGGCCCCTCGCCGTACGCGGTGGCTCAGGCGTACGCCGCTGCCCGCCGTCGCGTCCCTGCCCGCGTCGCGTCCGTGCTCGCCGTCGCGTCGTGGGTCGTCGGGGCGTCATCCCCCGTCGGGCGTCACTGCGAGGTGCGGTGCAGGATGATCGCCCGCTGCATCGCCCTGCGGGCGCGGGGTGTGTCGCGCGCGTCGTGGTAGGCGACGGCGAGCCGGAACCAGCTGCGCCAGTCCTCGGGGGCGGCTTCCGTCTCGGCCTTGCGCCGGGCGAACACCTCGTCCGCCGAGTCGCGGTCGATGCGCCCGGAGGGCGTGCGCCGCAGCTCGTCGACGGGCAGTCCGCCCTCGGCGTCGAGCTGGGCGGCGAGCCGGTTGGCCCGGCGGACGAACTGGGTGTTCTTCCACAGGAACCACAGCCCGATCACCGGCAGGACCAGCACCGCCAGCCCGAAGACGACGGTGACGGGTGTGCCCGTTTCGATGAGCATGACGCCGCGGCTGCCGGCCAGGGCGAAGTAGCAGACGAGAGCGGCGGCCGTGACGGCGTAGGTGATCTGTGCGCGCATGAGTGTCGGGGCTTCGGGTCCGGGCTTCAGTTCAGGTCCAGGAAGTGTTCCAGGCCGAAGGTCAGGCCCGGGGTGCTCACCACCCGCCGTACGCCGAGCAGGATGCCCGGCATGAAGCTGCTGTGGTGCAGGGAGTCGTGCCGCAGGGTCAGCGTCTCGCCCTCGCCCCCGAGCAGGACTTCCTGGTGGGCGAGCAGACCACGCAGCCGGACGGCGTGCACCGGGACGCCGTCGACGTCCGCGCCACGGGCACCGTCCAGCGCGGTGACCGTCGCGTCCGGCGCCGGGGCGCTGCCCGCCCGGCGGCGGGCCTCGGCGATGAGCTGGGCGGTGCGCGTGGCGGTGCCGCTGGGGGCGTCGGCCTTGTTCGGGTGGTGCAGCTCGACGACCTCGACGGACTCGAAGTAGGGGGCGGCGAGCTGCGCGAACCTCATGGTGAGGACGGCGCCGACGGAGAAGTTCGGCGCGATGAGCACGCCCGTCCCGGGGGACTGCTCCAGCAAGCCCCTCAGCTGCGCGAGACGGTCGTCGGTCCAGCCGGTGGTGCCGACGACGGCGTGGATCTGGTGCCGCACGCAGAAGTCGAGGTTGCCCATGACCGACGCGGGTGTGGTCAGCTCGACGGCGACCTGGGCCCCCGCGTCTGCCAGCGTCTCCAGCTTGTCGCCCCGGCCCAGGGCGGCGACCAGCTCCAAGTCCTCGGCGGCCTCGACTGCCCGTACCGCCTCGGATCCGATGCGGCCCCTGGCTCCGAGGACCGCCACGCGCAGCTTGCTCATCTTGTGCTTCCTTACGGGAGGGCTTGTCCTTCCTTGCGGAAGGGCTCTAGGCGACGGTGTCCTGCAGCCGGGAGGCCTGCTTGTCCTTCAGCGGGCCGATGACCGCCAGCGAGGGCCGCCGGCCGAGGACGTCCCGGGCCACGGAGCGGACGTCGTCCGGGGTGACCGAGGCTATCCGGGTCAGCATGTCGTCGACGGACATCTGGTCGCCCCAGCACAGCTCGCTCTTGCCGATACGGTTCATCAGCGCTCCGGTGTCCTCCAGACCGAGGACCGTGGAGCCGCGGAGCTGGCCGACGGCGCGGTCGATCTCCTCGTCGGACAGTCCGTGCTCGGCGACGTGGTCGAGCTCGTCGCGGCAGATCTTCAGTACGTCGTCCACCTGGGAGGGCCGGCAGCCGGCGTACACGCCGAACAGGCCGCAGTCGGCGAAGCCCGAGGTGTACGAGTACACGCTGTAGGCCAGGCCGCGCTTCTCGCGGACCTCCTGGAACAGCCGGGAGGACATGCCGCCGCCGAGAGCGGTGTTGAGGACGCCGAGCGCCCAGCGCCGCTCGTCGGTGCGCGCCAGACCGGGCATACCCAGCACGACGTGCGCCTGCTCGGTCTTGCGGGCGATCATCTCGACGCGGCCGGCGGTGCGCAGACCGCGCAGGCCGCCGCGCGGTGCGATGGGCTGCGCCGCCGGGTCCTTGAGCGCGCCGGCCTGTTCGAAGGCGGCGCGGACCTGGCGTACGACCTTGTTGTGGTCGACGTTGCCCGCGCAGGCGACCACCAGGTGGGTCGGGTCGTAGTGCTTCTTGTAGAAGCGGCGGATGCGGTCGGCGGTGAGGGCGTTGACCGTGTCGACGGTGCCGAGCACGGGGCGGCCGAGGGGGTTGTCGCCGAACATCGTGTGCGCGAACAGGTCGTGCACACAGTCGCCCGGGTCGTCCTCCGTCATCGCGATCTCCTCGAGGATCGCGCCGCGTTCGACGTCGACGTCCTCCTCCAGGATCAGCGAGCCGGTCAGCATGTCGCAGACGACGTCGATGGCGAGCGGCAGGTCGGCGTCGAGCACGCGCGCGTAGTAGCACGTGTACTCCTTCGCCGTGAACGCGTTCATCTCGCCGCCCACCGCGTCGATCGCCGAGGAGATGTCCAGGGCCGACCTGCGGCTGGTGCCCTTGAAGAGCAGGTGCTCCAGGTAGTGCGTGGCACCGTTCAGAGCCGGGGTCTCGTCGCGGGAGCCGACGTGCGCCCAGATGCCGAAGGTTGCGGAGCGGACCGAGGGCAGCGTCTCGGTGACGACGCGCAGGCCACCGGGGAGAGTGGTCCTGCGGACCGTGCCGATGCCGCCTGTGCCCTTGATGAGGGTTTGGGTACGGGCGACGGCCCGCGCCTCCGGAGAGGTGCGGGCCGTCGCCTTCGGGCTGTGGGACGTCACTGGTCGGCGTCGTCCTTCTTCTCGTCGTCGCCTTCGCCCTCGATCACGGGGATGAGGGAGAGCTTTCCGCGGGAGTCGATCTCGGCGATCTCGACCTGGACCTTCTGGCCCACACCGAGGACGTCCTCGACGTTCTCCACGCGTTTGCCGCCGGCGAGCTTGCGGATCTGCGAGATGTGCAGCAGCCCGTCCTTGCCGGGCAGCAGGGAGACGAACGCGCCGAAGGTGGTCGTCTTCACGACCGTACCCAGGTAGCGCTCGCCGACCTCGGGCATCGTCGGGTTGGCGATGCCGTTGATCGTGGCGCGGGCGGCCTCGGCGGCCGGTCCGTCGGCGGCACCGATGTAGATGGTGCCGTCGTCCTCGATCGTGATCTCGGCGCCGGTGTCCTCCTGGATCTGGTTGATCATCTTGCCCTTGGGGCCGATGACCTCGCCGATCTTGTCGACCGGGATCTTCACGGTGATGATCCGCGGCGCGTTCGGGGACATCTCGTCCGGGGTGTCGATCGCTTCCATCATCACGTCGAGGATGTGGAGGCGGGCGTCACGGGCCTGCTTCAGCGCGGCGGCCAGGACGGAGGCGGGGATGCCGTCCAGCTTGGTGTCGAGCTGGAGGGCGGTCACGAACTCCTTGGTGCCGGCGACCTTGAAGTCCATGTCGCCGAAGGCGTCCTCCGCACCGAGGATGTCGGTGAGGGTGACGTAGTGCGTCTCGCCCTCGATCTCCTGCGAGATGAGGCCCATGGCGATACCGGCGACGGGGGCCTTCAGCGGCACACCGGCGTTCAGCAGCGACATGGTGGAGGCGCAGACCGAGCCCATGGACGTCGAGCCGTTGGAGCCGAGGGCCTCGGACACCTGACGGATCGCGTACGGGAACTCCTCGCGTGCCGGCAGTACCGGCACGATGGCGCGCTCGGCGAGGGCGCCGTGGCCGATCTCGCGGCGCTTCGGGGAGCCGACGCGGCCGGTCTCGCCCACGGAGTACGGCGGGAAGTTGTAGTTGTGCATGTAACGCTTGCGCGTCACCGGCGACAGCGTGTCGAGCTGCTGCTCCATGCGGAGCATGTTCAGCGTGGTGACGCCCAGGATCTGGGTCTCGCCCCGCTCGAATAGCGCGGAACCGTGCACGCGCGGAATGGCCTCGACCTCGGCGGCCAGGGTGCGGATGTCGGTGACACCGCGGCCGTCGATGCGCTTCTTCTCCTTGATGACGCGCTCACGGACCAGGGACTTGGTGAGCGAACGGTACGCGGCGGAGATCTCCTTCTCGCGGCCCTCGAACTCCGGCAGGAGCTTCTCGGCGGCGAGCTGCTTGACGCGGTCCAGCTCGGCCTCGCGCTCCTGCTTGCCGGCGATGGTGAGCGCCTGCGCGAGCTCGGGCCTGACGGCGGCGGTCAGCGCCTCGAAGACGTCGTCCTGGTAATCCAGGAAGACGGGGAACTCGCCGGTGGGCTTGGCAGCCTTCGCGGCGAGGTCGGCCTGGGCCCTGCAGAGCACCTTGATGAAGGGCTTCGCGGCGTCCAGACCGGCGGCGACGACCTCCTCGGTCGGTGCCTCTGCGCCGCCCTCGACCAGCGTGACGGTCTTCTCGGTGGCCTCGGCCTCGACCATCATGATCGCGACGTCGCCGTCCTCCAGGGTGCGGCCCGCGACGACCATGTCGAAGACGGCGTCCTCGAGCTCGGTGTGCGTCGGGAACGCCACCCACTGGCCGCGGATCAGCGCGACGCGGACGCCGCCGATCGGGCCGGAGAAGGGCAGACCGGCCAGCTGCGTGGACGCGGAGGCGGCGTTGATCGCCACGACGTCGTACAGGTGGTCGGGGTTGAGCGCCATGATCGTGGCGACGACCTGGATCTCGTTGCGCAGGCCCTTCTTGAAGGACGGGCGCAGCGGGCGGTCGATCAGGCGGCAGGTGAGGATCGCGTCCTCGGACGGCCGGCCCTCACGACGGAAGAAGGAACCGGGGATCTTCCCGGCCGCGTACATGCGCTCCTCGACGTCCACCGTGAGGGGGAAGAAGTCGAGCTGGTCCTTGGGGTTCTTGGAGGCGGTGGTGGCCGACAGCACCATGGTGTCGTCGTCCAGGTACGCCACGGCCGAGCCGGCGGCCTGCCGGGCCAGACGGCCCGTCTCAAAGCGGATGGTGCGGGTGCCGAAGGAACCGTTGTCGATAACGGCCTCGGCGTAGTGGGTCTCGTTCTCCACCAGCAAAATCTCCGATACTTCTCGTCCTTCGTCCCTGGTCTGCCCGTGTGGCAGGGGGACGGTGTCGGAGAAGCGCTCCGTCTGGTGCGGGCCGGTCTTCGATCGAAGCACCCGGGGTTCGCTGTCCCGGGGGCCACTACCGAGGACCGGCGGCGGCGAGGCGCGCTTCTCCTCGTTCTGTCATGCGTTCCGCGTCGTGCGTGTGTCATGCGTTGCGTGACGCGGTTTGCGTTGTGCTACCACACTACAAAGCGTGAGTGACACTCCGCACGTTCCCGTGCGCAGGGGAGGATTTCCCCCGCACCCGGTTTCCGTATGCGCGGTTTCTCACCGCGTCCCTCCGTGCGCACGGCGCAGCCGTACGTACGGCAAAGGGGAGCGGTCCCCGATCGCTTCGGGAACCGCTCCCCTCACGGCGTCTTACTTGGCGCCCGCAGCACCGCGGCGGATGCCGAGACGGTCGACCAGCGCACGGAAGCGCTGGATGTCCTTCTTGGCCAGGTACTGCAGCAGGCGGCGACGCTGACCGACCAGGATCAGCAGACCACGACGGGAGTGGTGGTCGTGCTTGTGCGTCTTGAGGTGCTCGGTGAGGTCCGAGATCCGGCGCGACAGCAGAGCCACCTGGACCTCGGGGGAGCCGGTGTCACCCTCCTTGGTACCGAACTCGGACATGATCTGCTTCTTCGTAGCGGCGTCGAGCGACACGCGTACTCCTCATAGTCTGTGAATGGCCACCGAGTGCCCCCGGTCCACATCTCGGGGGATCTTCCACGACTCGGAAGGCGGGGTCCGCTGGGCGCGGCCTCCAGGGCGAGAGCTCCGGGGGTGCGTACGCATACGGCCGTCGTTCAGGGTAGCAGGGTGCGGGTGGGCCTCCGGCCGCCGGGCCACGCGTGGCAATCAGCCCGTCATCGAGCGGACGGCGGTCAGCACTCCCAGCGTGGCGAGGCAGAGCGGGACCAGTGTCAGCAGCACGGCACCCTCCGCCAGATCGAGGAACCGGCCCCAGAACGGCGACAGGCCCTTGCCCGGGACGATCAGCCCGACGGCGGTGACGAGAGCGGCGCCCGCAGCGACCGCGGCGGTCAGCCAGATCGTACGGAGGTCGAGAGCGCCCCTGTCGTCGTGCAGGACGAACTCGGTCAGCTCCTCCGTGGGCGGGTTGAGCGCCAGACCGAGCAGCAGCAGCGCGATCGCCGCGAGGCCCGCCACCAGCGTGCACACCACCTGCGAGGTGTAGCGGAAAAGGCGCGCCCGGATCAGCATGGACAGGCCGGCGGCCAGGGCGAGGAGCTGACCCCACACGTTGTCCGAGAAGCCGAGCACCGCCGCGGAACCGATGACGACGGCCGCCGTGCCGCCGACGAGACCGAGCAGCATCTCGTGGCCGCGCCGGGCCCGAGCGGCGATGTCCTCGGCGTCGAGGGCCTCGGGCTCCGGCGCGTGCGAGGGATCGGGGTCGAAGTCGTCCTGCAGGGTGGAGCGGGGCGAGGCGTAGCCGATGGGCAGGCGGGTGAACCGGGCCGAGAGGCCGGGCAGGAAGGCGACCAGCCCGATCGCGGCGGGGGCACAGACCGCGGCGGTGGCGGTGGCGGACGCCTCCGTGACGATGGCGAGGAACGTCGCGAGCGTCCCGACCGCGGAGAGGAACGTGGCGGCGACGAACGGTGCGTCCGAGCCGGGGGCCAGGGCCACCAGAGCGACGGAGGCCACGAGAACGGCCGCGCACCCCAGCATGAACTGCAGCTTTCCCGGTCCGTGTCCGGCGACGGGTGCGACGATGCCGGACCCCGCGATCAGCAGGAGCGGCAGGGCCGCGAGCCCGAGGGCGGCCGCCGGGGCCCGGTCCGCGTACACCCGCACGCGTACCCCGGCGAACGCGGTCAGCAGCACACCGACACTGCCCGCGACGATGCAGGGCGGGCCGTGCATGTCGTGGCGCACCGGGTCCGCGAACCAGAGGAGGAACCCGATCAGTAACACCAGCAGCGCGCCGCCGGTCAGCCCCGCGATGCGCAGCAGGTCGTCACTCCAGAGGTGACGGTCGCGGACGACAGCGGCCGCCACGGCGTCCGACACGTCGTCGTACACGGCCGGCGGGAGTGAGTGGGCGAACGGGCGCAAGCTCAGCACTTCGCCGTCGAGCACCCGCTCCTCGGTGAGTGTGCGCGCCCCGTCGAGGACATTGCCGTCCCGGCGCACCAGGTGATAGCCCGTGGGCGCGCCTGCGGCCTGGGTCTGACCCGTCAGGCGGAGGATTTCCGGGTAAACACCGGCGACAGGCATGTCCACCGGAAGCGCCACGTCGATACGGCTGTCGGGCGCCACGACAGTGACTCGGCAGAAGCCCGTCGACGTGGTCGTACTCACCTTCACTGACCCCCTGCTTCGCGGATGCGCACGCTGCGGTTGGCCACCCTACCGACAAGAACTGTCAGTTACGACACGTAAGATCGCCGGGCAGCGGAGGACCACCGGCGCCACGGGGGTGCCGGTACGCAAGTGCTCCTCCGTATAGGGGGATTGAAGCTCCGGTGAGCCAGATCGTCATCAAGCGCCCACCGCGTGCCCTGCCGCCCGAAGTGCCCACGGACGAGCTTCCTCTGGAGGCTCCGCCCGAACTGCCCCGTGGGCAGCAGGAAGGCGTGCTGATGCAGGTCCTTCCGACGCTCGGCATGGCCTCGTCGGTGGTGTTCTACTTCGCGTCCCCCAACGCCCATCCGTTCATGCGGATCATGGGTGTGGTGATGCTGGTGTCGACGGCCGCGATGGTCGTCGCCCAGATCGTCCGCCACCGTCGCGGTACGCAGGGGCAAATGGCCGATGTACGCCGCGACTACCTCCGCTACCTCACCCAGACGCGTCGCAGGATCCGCAGGACGGCTCAGCGTCAGCGTGACGCGCAGTGGTACCTGCACCCCGCTCCGGAGCAGTTGTGGGCGGTGGTCGCCGAGGGCAGCCGGGTGTGGGAACGGCGCATCGGCGACAGCGATTTCGGCCAGGTACGGCTCGGTCTCGGCCCGCAGCAGTTGTCCACGCCGCTCGTCGCCCCGGACACCGCTCCGGTCGACGAACTGGAGCCGCTGTGCGCGGGCGCCATGCAGAGGTTTCTGTCGGTGCACGCGCAGTTGGACGGGCTTCCGGTCGCCGTGTCGCTGCGCGCCTTCTACCACCTGACGGTGTCCGGAGACCCGGAGCACGCGCAGGCCACGGCCCGTGCGCTGGTGGCGCAGGCGGTCACCCTCCATTCCGCCGACGACCTGGTCCTTGCCGTGGTGACGGCCCCGGGTGCCGTGAGTCGCTGGGACTGGACGAAATGGCTGCCGCACTGCCAGTTGCCGGGACAGGTCGACGGAGCGGGCAGCCGACGTCTCTTCGGGGACGACCTCGGCGAGCTGGAGCATCTGCTGGCGGCCCGTCTGGACGGACGGCCGCGCTTCAACCGTGAAGGCCAGCCGCTGCTCGACCAGCCGCACATCCTCGTGGTGCTGGACGGCGGCATGGTGCCGCCGACCTCGGCCTTCGCCGCCGCGGAGGGCCTGCAGGGCGTCACCATCGTCGAGGTCCTCTCCGGCGAACTCGACCATCCGCGCGGTGATCTCTCGGTCGTCGTACGCCCGGACCGCCTGTGGCTGGACTCCGGCGGCTCCATCGCCTACGAAGGGGTGCCCGACGGACTGTCGCTGCCTGCCGCGGAGGCCCTGGCCCGGCAGTTGGCCCCACTGCGCATGGGCGGTGGGGACGACGACGAGCCCCTGCTCGCCAACCTCGACTTCACCGACCTGCTGGGGCTGGGCGACGCCGCGTCCGTGGATGTGAGGCGCACCTGGCGGCCGCGGTCCACTCCGGAACGGCTCCGGGTGCCGATCGGCGTCGGCGAGGCCGGCCAGCCCGTGATGCTGGACCTGAAGGAGGCCGCGCAGGACGGCATGGGACCGCATGGCCTGTGCGTGGGCGCCACCGGCTCCGGCAAGTCCGAGCTGCTCCGCACGCTCGTGCTCGGTCTGGCCGTCACGCACTCGTCCGAGGCCCTCAACTTCGTCCTGGCGGACTTCAAGGGCGGCGCGACCTTCGCCGGCATGTCACAGATGCCGCACGTCGCCGCCGTGATCACGAACCTCGCCGACGAGCTGACCCTGGTCGACCGCATGGGAGACGCGATCAGGGGCGAGTTGCAGCGACGGCAGGAGCTTCTGCGCTCCGCGGGCAATTACGCCAACCTTCACGACTACGAGAAGGCGCGCGCGGCGGGGGCCCCGCTGGAGCCACTGGCATCACTCGTCCTGGTGATCGACGAGTTCAGTGAACTCCTGACGGCAAAACCGGACTTCATCGACATGTTCATCCAGATCGGCCGTATCGGCCGGTCCCTCGGTGTCCATCTGCTGCTCGCCTCGCAGCGTCTGGAGGAGGGCCGGCTGCGCGGTCTGGAGACGTATCTGTCGTACCGGATCGGTCTGCGCACCTTCTCGGCCGCCGAGTCGCGCGCGGCCCTGGGGGTGCCGGACGCGTACCACCTGCCGTCCGTGCCCGGCTCGGGGTATCTGAAGTTCGGCACGGACGAGATGGTCCGTTTCAAGGCTGCCTATGTGTCGGGCACCTACAGGGCGGGCGGGCCGGATGTCTCCGCGAACCGCATGCCCATCGAGCGTCGGCCCGCGCTGTTCACCGCCGCGCCGGTGCCGGTGACGTACAGCGAGCCCGACCCGGAACAGAGCCAGGCACCCGCGCGGGGGCAGGACGACGCGCTCGCCGACACTGTGCTGGACGTCGTCGTACAGCGTCTGGAGGGGCAGGGCGTGCCCGCCCACCAGGTGTGGCTTCCGCCCCTGGACCAGGCGCCCACCGTGGACCAGCTGCTGCCCGCCCTGTCGGTCACCGCGGAGCGTGGCGTCCACCCGCCGGAGTACACCCGCCTCGGCGACCTGACGGTGCCCCTCGGACTGATCGACAAGCCCTTCGAACAGAAGCGGGAGGCCCTCTACCAGGACTTCTCGGCCGCCGCGGGCCACATGATGGTCGTCGGCGGCCCACAGTCGGGCAAGTCGACGCTACTGCGCACGCTGGTCACGTCCTTCGCTCTGACACACACGCCGCACGAAGTGCAGTTCTACTGCCTCGACTTCGGCGGCGGCGGCCTCTCCTCGGTGAGTGACCTGCCCCACGTGGGCGGTGTCGCCTCCCGGCTCGACCCCGAACGCGTCAGGCGTACGGTCGCGGAGGTCGCGGTCATCCTCAACCGGCGCGAGCAGTTCTTCCGCTCCCACGGCATCGACTCCGTCACCACCTACCGCAGGCGCCGGGCCGCGGGCGATCTGCCCGGTGAGCAGTGGGGCGACGTCTTCCTCGTCATCGACGGCTGGGGGAACTTCCGCAACGACTACGAGGGCCTGGAAGCAGTCGTTCACGACATCGCCGGCCGGGGCCTCGGGTACGGCATCCACGTGGTCATCTCCGCCTCGCGCTACATGGAGGTGCGCGCGGCGCTCAAGGACCAGATCCTCGGCCGTCTGGAGCTGCGGCTGGGTGACGCCATGGACTCCGAGTTCGACCGCAAGGTCGCGATGAACGTACCGACGGGTGTGCCGGGCCGCGGGCAGGTACCCCAGAAGCTGCACTTCATGACGGCGCTTCCGCGCATCGACTCCGTGTCGGACGCCGGCAGTCTCGCGGACGCCACGGCCCGGCTCGTGCAGGGCGTCAAGGACAACTGGCAGGGTCCGCCTGCCCCCACGGTGCGGCTCCTGCCGCGCAAGCTGCCCGCCGACCAGTTGCCCAAGGGTTTGGAGGCCCCGCAGCAGGGCATCGCGATCGGCCTCGACGAGGCGGATCTGGAGCCCGTCTTCATCGACTTCGATGCGGACCCGTTCCTGCTGGTCTTCGGCGACAGCGAGTCCGGCAAGACGAACCTGCTGCGTCTGATCGCCAAGCGGATCGCGGAGCGCTACACACCCTCCGAGGCCCGCATCGTCGTGGGCGACTACCGGCGCACCATGCTGGAGGCGGTCTCCGAGGAGCATCTGCTGGAGTACGCGCCCATGGCCTCGGCGATGCAGGTCCACATGGACGCCATCCGCCAGTTCATGGAGATGCGCGCGCCCAAGCCCGACATCACGCCGCAGCAACTGCGCGACCGCAGTTGGTGGACCGGGCCTCAGTTGTTCGTCGTCATCGACGACTACGAGCTGGTCGCGACCAGCACCGGGAACCCGCTGGCCCAGCTCGTGGAGCACCTGCCGTTCGCCCGTGACGTGGGCGTCAAATTCGTCATCGCGCGCAGTTCGGCGGGGGCTTCGCGGGCGATGTACGAGTCCTTCATGCAGCGGATCAGGGAACTCGGCGCACAGGGCGTCATTCTCTCGGGCGACCCGAGCGAGGGCGACATCCTGGGCAGCGTCCGGGCTCGTCCCATGCCGCCGGGCCGCGGCGTGTTCGTGTCGCGAAAGCGCGGTACGCCGCTGATTCAAGTGGGCTTGCTCCCTCAGCGCGGATAAACTGATCGATCGTGCTGCGGGCGCTACAAGACTCATTTTGACTGACCTGGAGAACGGGGGGGGGCGCTCAGGTGAGTGCGAACGGGGGCAACGGCGGCGGAGGCGGTGCACCGGACACGGGCAAGTCCTTCGACGGCCTGTACGGCGTGAACCCGGCCATGGCTCTGGACATTCAGCACAAGGCCATGGCGGGTTTCAAGAAGCGCGTCGACGATCTGCTGATCGAACTGGAGAAGTCCGAGGCGGCGCCGGACAAGGTCGGCCAGGACCGCCTGACCCGTACCCAACTGGGCTCCGCCGACTTCAAGGAAGCACAGTTCCTCTACGAGTCGTACGCCATCGTCCATGACGAGTTGGAAAACCTCTCCAAGGCGCTGACCGCACAGATCGAGGGCATGGGGCTCGCCGTACACGCGTCCCGCGTGGGTCACGAGAACCTCGACGACGACATCCGGGCACGGATGAAGGCGGTGAACGCGGAGGTGGAGAAGTACTACGTGGCCAACCGGGATCCGTATCGCGAGCAACCTGCCAACGGCACGGACGCAGAGACCGGCTCGGACGACGCGAAGGGTTACTGATGGGCGAGCAGCCAAAGCGCAAGGAGCCGACGCTCGCGCGCACGGACTTTCAGTCCATGACCCACGAGCAACTGGTGGCCTTGCTGGACTCGGCCAGTTCGGAGGGCGCCGCTGGACTCGCGCGAAAGCTGACGAGGGCCGCTTCGACGATCACCAAGATCGGTGACGACCTCATGACATACGTCAAAGGTCTGGAGTGGCAGGGCGAGGGCGGCGACGCGTTCCGCGACTGGGGAGGCCATACGGCCAGCGCGACGCTGCGTCTCGGTCAGTACGCGGAAGTCACATCTCGCTGGATGGCCACAGTGGCGCAGGCTGTCGCAGAGGCAAAGTCGGCCATTCCGTCCGTCTCTGAGACGACGCGGGCCAAGGCAGACCTGACTAAAGCCCACAAAACAATGGAGACCCTGCAGGAGCCTGGGGCCCGCAACGACCCGGACGCCCGGAAATTGGCCCAGACAGCCCAGTCCGAAGCGGCACAGGCGGAACAGCGGATGGAGGCAGCCCGTGCGGAGGCCATCCAGCAACTGCAGAAGCTGGCGCAGACGTACGAGTACTCAGCTCAGCAGGTGAACAGCGTGCAGCCGCCGACGTTCTCGCCTCCGTCAGACCACTCCGGGGATCGGACCTGGTGGAGTGCAAGCCAGGAAGACGTATCTGTCGGCAGCGTCTCCCACGGTGGGGGCAATACGTACAGGGCGTTGTCACCAGCGTCCAACGCCGTTGCTGACGCTTCGCCGAACACGCCGGCACACTCTTTCCGGGAACAGTCAAGGCACAGCTCTTTGCCCGCTGCTATGGACATCGACGGGGTAGCCACACTTCCTGAGTCGACTGCGCCTGCCACCACCGTGAACCCCGGACCTCAGGCTGGCGGCATCCGCCCAGAGGTCCAGCCGTCCGTACAGCCGGGAGCCCTCCCACCCACCTTCAGCAACGGACGTCCGAGCAATCCAAGCCCCCTTTCACGAGTTCCCTCGACTGTTCCGCCGCTGCTCCCCGGGCAGGCAAAGCCCGGCAATGGCGCAGCACGGATGCCCCGCGAGACCGGGATTGTCGGAGGCCGACCGGTGACACCCGGCTCGAGTCGTCCGACAGGCAGCCTCCCTCGCGGCACGGTGATTGGCCAAGGCGGCGTACAAGGACGGGCCCCGATGAATCGCCCTCTCGTTCCTGGCATGCCGGGCGCCACAGGAAGCGCTTCGTCACCTGAGCTCGTCGGTGGGCGCCGCTTGTCATCAGAAGCCGGAGGGCCCATAGGAAACCGCCAAGTTCAGCCCGGGCGCCGCTCAGGCCGCCCGTTCACTCCCGGCGGTTCAGGTCTTGTACGCCAGGCAACCAACGGGCCTTCGTCATCTGCTTCGGGACAGGTACGAGCCGTGGGAGGTTCTCATCCGTCGGCTGCACCGGCCTCACGTCGAGAACAACGCAGCGGTGACCGTCCGGACCATCTGATCGAGGACGAAGCAACGCGGCAATCTGCCAATCGCCATGCTGTGCCACCAGTAGCCGACTGAACCAGACAATGTCATTTCCGGGAAGACATATGCGTACCAGCATCAGCAAAAAGCGATCGATGCGCCGCCTCGCGGCGGCATCGGGGGCACTTGGCCTACTGCTGGTAGGCGTTGCCACGGCCACCGCACACGCGGAATCTGTGCGCGCTCGCCAGTGGCACCTCGACGCCATGCAAGCCGAAGAAATGTGGCAGACGAGCAAAGGTCGCGGAATCACGATCGCGGTCATCGACTCGGGAGTCGATTCCTCGCTGCCCGATCTCAAAGGTCGAGTCCTAGACGGGAAGGACTACTCCGACCAGCGGGGAGACGAACACACAGACCTGGCCGGCCACGGCACCAACGTAGCGTCCCTCATCGCAGCGACCGGGGGCCGGGGGGCGGTGAACGGATCGTACGGTCTTGCGCCCGGGGCAAGAATTCTTCCCATCCGCATGCGCTATTCTGAAGAAGATTTCGGAAAATTCGATGCGGGGGCGCAGTTTTCTCGCAACATGGCCGAGGCGATTCGCTACGCCGCCGGCACTGAGGCGCAGATCATCAACATCTCCATGGGTGCCTATGATGCACCTGGAAGAAAGAACGTCAGTACCGCTGCTCTCACAGCGGCCGTGAAGTACGCGCTGGACAAGGGAAAGCTGATCTTCGCTGCTGCTGGCAACGATGGTGCTGCGGCCAACAGGTTGGGCTACCCGGCCGCCACGCCCGGCGTCGTAGGAATCGGGGCAACAGACAAGAACGCCAAGGCCCTTGCGCTGTCCCAGTCTGGCCCTCAAATTGATCTCGTCGCACCCGGTATCGACATGATTCATGCATGCCTGGGAAAGACGGGCGTATGCCGAACAAGTGGCACGAGTGACGCAACAGCCATCGCGTCCGCAGCTGCAGCTTTGGTCTGGTCAGCACATCTTGACTGGACCCGCAATCAAGTCCTCCGCGTCATCCTGAACACCGCTGGCAAGCCGACAGGCGGTGAAAAGCGCACCGACTTCGTGGGCTACGGAACGGTGCGTCCACGCGTGGCCCTCAAGAACCCGGGGGACCCGGGTCCAGCCGATGAGTACCCTCTCCCGGACCTGGCCGCAGCAGCATCGCAGTCGCCCTCTCCAGAAGCCTCGAGGCGCGAAGGCTCCGCAGGAGACACTCATCCGGGCAGCGACACGCCGACGCCCGCTGCCTCGAAGCCAGGGGAGGACCGCAGGAAAGGCCTGTGGACCGGCTTGGGTATCGCCGCGGCAGTTCTCCTCGCAGTTGCGGTAACCATTCTGATCGTGCGGAAGCGACGCAACGCAACGACTACTCCACCTCCTCCCACGTATCCGCCGCTGTCGGGAAACGGCACCGCCCATCCCCCACACCAGGAAAACCCGAACAGGCCCGATCCCTACAACATCCCGCCGGGCCCAGGTCCACGGAACTGACCGACACGAACCGACGCGCATGTGCTCGCCATGCATCGTCCATCCGTCAGCCCGTGACACCGAGAGGAAACAGCATGTCGTTCGATGAGATGTGGGGAAAGGCCCGCAGTGATGCGGCTGCACGACAGTACAGCAGTATGCAGTTGAATCAGCTGCCGGCGGATGGTGGATCGGCATCAGGAAAGAAGCTCGTTACCGACTCCGGCTTCCTCCGGCGTCGCGCTACGAATTCCGATTCGGTTCGCGATGACTTCATGAAGGCAGACAATTCCGCTACCAAGGAGACGGAGCAGGTCGGCGCCAGCTTGAAGGGTTTCAAGTCTGGCCCCAAGTTTTCTACTTTCATGACCCGGTGGCGCGGCCAGATGAAGTACGTGGAAAATCTACTGAAGAACGACATCGCCGGCACGTTGCGCACAAGTGCCGATGAGTATGCATTGCGCGAGCAGAAAGAAAAAGCGCGCCACAGCAACCAGAATCCCAAGTAACGGCTGTGCTGAGGACGAGATGTTGGACTACCAGACGCTACTTGCGGCTGACTTCAGTGAACTGTCGGAAGCAGCAACCAAGTGGGGCCGCCTCCCTCAAGACTTCCGGGACGTTCACAAGACGTACGAGAACACCGTGCAGAAGGATCTAGAGGGTTCCGACTGGAAGGGCGAAGCTGCGACGGCCGCTCTGGATAAGGTCCATTTGGTGGGCATACAGATCCTTGCGGCTGCGGGCGAGGCCAACGACGTCTACAAGCTTCTGGACGACGCCTGCGAAATCTTCACCAGTTCACAGCGGAAGTTGCAGGGCCTGAAGCGAGACATCGAGAGAGACAAGTATCTGTCAGTCAAGCCTGACGGGGAGGTGTATTTCGACCCACCGGCAGACACTCCGAACGAGCATATCGGCGCGCTTAACAAGGGTTACCAAGAAACTCTGCAGGCCTACCGAAGCAGCATCCGGTCTGCGGTAAGCACCGCGCAAGAAGCCGATGACGCGTTGGCGTGGGCCCTGAGTCAGGACCAGAACGGACGAGGAAAGGGTTTCAACCCCAACGGCTACACCAGCATTGCAGACGCCAAGAAGGGGCATGAGAGGGTAGACAAGGACCTCAAAGAACTTGGGAGACTCACCGGCGAAAAGGGCCGACTGGCTCAGGCCGGCTCCGGACCGGTGGACCCTGCCGCTCTTGGCCGCATCAACGAGCTCATCGCCCGTCACGAAGGTGACCCGTACTTCGCTGAAAAGTTCGCGACCAGCCTGGGTGCCAAAGGGACCCTCGAACTTTGGACCCAGATCGCTGACCGAGTTCAGACAGGCGACGAGCAGACCAAAGCATCTGCAGACATTCAGAAATCGCTGAGTCACACCCTTGCAACGGCGTCACACTCGGACAGCAAGGCGATGGAAAAATGGAAGCACGACGTCATCACCCTCGGCGATAAACAGGTCGAGTATATGAACGTTGGGAGTGGCGTTCTCGAAGACGGTCCGTATGGATTCCAAGTGATGAGCAGCCTGATGCGCCACGGAAGCTACGACACTGACTTCCTGAACAGCTACGGTGAGAAGCTCATCGGTTTCGAAAAGGCCCACAAGGACGAAAAGCCCACGGATCTTTGGCGTGCGGACGGGGACCCCAATCCGTACCTCAGCTTTGGGAAAAAGAATGATCACGGGTTCGATCCCATGGCAGGGTATATGGAAGCCCTTGGACACAACTCCGAGGCCGCCAAAGACCTGTTTTTCGGAAAGAGCTGGGATGCTGACAAGAAACTTGACCCGGAACTGAAGTACCTACTCGATGAACGAGAGTGGCCTGATGGCAATCCCCTTGTCGCAGACAAGAGGGGATTCGGCTACGACGAGCTAGGACACGCATTGGAGGCCGCGACTCTGGGTGTTCCGTACGACTCTTCCGACGGCGTCGTTCTACGCGATAAGCACACCGCCAACATCATGGAACAAGTAGCCACTACCATCGCCGAGGACAGTGAATTCGTAACCGACAAACCGGGAGTTGGGGACAGCATTGCCCGAATGGGGGCAGCGTACATGGACGACTTGAACTGGTCCACGATCGACGAGGGTGGCCGTGGTTCACTCGAAGGAAGAGACTCCCTTTACAACCACAACGGCCCAGGACACACCAATCTGGACCAGTCGACAGCTAGCCACTTCCTTTACAATGCCGGTCAGCATGAGGGCGGCTATAAGATTTTGTCCGCTGCGGAACAGGCTTTCACGCTGGGAGCCCTTGAGGCACACAAGGAATCACCTGAATCCGTAAGCAAGATCCTTAATAACAGTGGATACGTTCACGGCATTTTGGACGAGGCTCGCATTTCCCATCTCGACAAGCAGTACGGAGACGAGGAGGACAAGATCAATCAGAAGCTCGCCGAGTCGGCAGAGTGGAAGAAGTTCGGGGTCAGTCAAGGAATTGGGCTGGCTACGGGGCTTATTCTCACGCCTTTCGCAGGACCTGCTGCGGGCGGCGCCGCGGCCGTAGTCGTCCCAACGCTGGTCGAGGGAGTAGGCAGCACAATCGAAACGCAGTGGGGCATTGAGGTCGACAGGGAAACCAAGGAAAAGGAAGCAGACCTGTCTGATAAGAACCGTATGACTGCAACTCGGTTCAGCGACCTTGGACAATTGCGAGCGATCACACCAGCTCTACTCTATATGACGGAACATTCTGGTCGAGATTACACGGAAAGTGTGCTGAACGCATACGACCGGGGCGCGAATACATCAGATCGCACAGATGGAGGTCGCAGGTGATGATGCGATATCGAATTCTAGCGTCGATAGCGACTGTGATTGCCATGTCTTGCACTGGCTGTGGGGAGGATGAGCCACCTCGCGGAGCAGCAGCCATGAACGGCGCATGTGACGGCGTTCTGGACGGAGAGGTAGTCAAGCAGGCCAAGAGGAGCAACGACTTCAGTCGCATCTACAACAGCAGCGCGTCGGAGGAATCACATGCGGCGGCCTCAAAGACGATGCTCACCGAAGATCACGTCGTTTACGTCTGCCGTTTGGTTGTCGACGACGGATCGAAGTCCGGCAATGACGCACTATGGATTAGATTCACTCCAGGCCTGGATCCCCTTTTCCCCGGAGAACAAGATCGTAGCTACGGATTCTTCGACGCCTATAAGCTTGGCTCAGGAATGCAGGCAACCAACAAATCAAGAAGCACCGACATATTCTTTCCGTGCGTTCGAAACGAGCAGAGTGCTCCCCTTTCAGTTACAGGGACTCTCTTCAATGATCTGAATATTTCAACTGAGGTCAGATTCAGAACACTGTTCAATTCGGCAGCCAAGATGGCTCATTTCCTCAAGTGTACAAACACGATAAAGTTCCCGCCACCGGAAGCCATGAAGCCCCTGCCCAAAAACTATTGATTCGTCCTCAGTCGTCCAGCTAAGCAAGTGGGTCCCCCTCATACCCTCATCAGATTCAGGAACCGTGGTGAATCTGGCGGTACCTGAAGGCTGACCAAGCGGGTGAGAATCTTGGCAGGCGCATGGATTTTCGATGCGTTCTCGACCATCCATGAAATATCTACTGCCGCAGAAATTTTGGACTTCTTCGTATCTTCGAGGAGCTCCCGGCATGTCTCGAGAAATTTGCATGGGCCCGGGACCTGTTCATCAACACTCCGCGAGTTCCGCTCATCGACGGTGAACGCTGCCCAGCCAGTGTCGGCACGAAGCCTGAACCCTGTAGACACACCAGCCAGGTCATCGTCGGTTGTCAGGCCATTACAAGAGCGCGACCGTCTGCTTCTTGTGCCGCAATCGAGGAGAACACCGACACACGCTCTACAGCGTTGGCCGACGTCGCCGTCAAGAGGTCCACGATGCGTAACCGGTGCCGGTCGGCGTCCACACAGTCGGCCGTCGGCGTCGGCACAGAGTCAGATACCCGGTCGCTCCGGGCGTTCGCAGTACATACAGGCGCGCAGAACTCGTCGAAGAACGGAGAACGCCGGAGAGAGAAACCGAATTTCTCTCTCCGGCGGGCCCTACGGCTGAAGGCTCATCACATGAGCATGCGGAAGCGTGCCGCGTTGCCCTTGTCCGTGTCCTGGTAACCCACGACGGATTCGTCCAGAAGCTTGGCGATGCGGTGGAGCTTCTGGCACATCATGTCCATCTGCTCACCGCTGGTGCGCTGGATCTCGCCGTAGGCGACCTTCGCCTCACCGTCCCACTCCTGGGCGACGGCGCGGACTCGGCGCATCAGGGATTCAAGGCCTTCGGCGAGGTCTCCGGCCGTCTTGCGTACGTCGATGGCGGCCTGGGTGACTGTGTCGTAGTTGACGGCTGTGCGGTCGGCGCTGCTGCTCATTCTCAGGTCCTCCTGGGTGGCGGGTCTTGTCGCGTCAGGCGAGATCGGTGATGCGGCTCTTGACGTCGTACGAGTGATCCACCTTGCGGATTTCCGAGATGCGCGCCTGCTCCTCGCCGTCGAAACCGTCCACGCTCATGCGCATGACCTTTTCGAGCTCGACGAGATTGTCCTGAAGCTTGCGCAGGTGCTGGTTCACACCCTGCTGGACGGCGTCGAATTCCTTGCCGGCTGCGCCCTGCCAACCTCCCTGGACCATGTCCACCACGCGGTTGAGCGACCCCACTCGGTCACTGACGTTGTGGTGGAACTTCCCGATGTCGTTCGCAAGCTGGATGAGTTGAGCGTTGCTGTAATCGACACTCACGTCTTCCTGCCCTCCTCTTGAGGCGACGATGGCCGTCGCCGCGATGGGTCACCGCGGACAGCTGTCCGCAGCCGTCCTGGCGGGCAAGGAACGCTGCGGCTGCCGCGCGACGCGCGGTTTCGCAGCGTCGTGCCGCCCCCGCGCCGTACCACTTGCGTGGTACCGCCGACCACTTTAGTCACGTGATCTGAAGCTTCCAACTGCAAAGCGTCACAGGGAAGGTACTTCGACAGTTAGGCTGGCTCGAATTGTTCCGCTGTAGTGAAAGGACCGCTCCGCCATGGTTGACGCACCTGACCAGGCCAAGGAATCGGATCAGGAGATCAAGGCCCGCAAGGAGCGTGAGCGGGACGAGCTCTACGCCCTCGACATCTCCGGTGTCGAGTGGCACTGCGCGCCGGGGACCGAGGAGCACGAGGAGCGGGTCGAGATCGCGTACCTGCCGGAGGGTGCCGTGGCCATGCGCTCGTCCCTCGACCCCGACACTGTGCTGCGGTACACGGAGGCCGAGTGGCGGGCCTTTGTGCTGGGTGCGCGGGACGGGGAATTCGACCTGGAGCCGACGGTTCACAACGGCGGCGCGAAGGCCGACACCGACGCGGACGGCTGAGTCCGGAGATCAGGGATAGCGCCCCGTGTCTCGGTTCGCCACCCCGCCCGCTCGTTATTCCTATGCTTCCTCAGACCGATGCTGTGGTAAGGGAGAGCCACGGTGACCGGATCCTCGGGGTACCCGTCGTCCCTCCTCGCCTCGTGCCGCGGGAAAATGAGGTTGCCGTGGGCGACGAAGACGTTCGTGTGCTCGGGGTCCTTGAGTTCGTAGTCGTCGGGGAGCGTGCAGTTGCAGTACGGGGTTTCCTTGTCCGTGCGAGGATTCCAGCTCACCGACGCGGTCAGGTTCGGTGTTCCGTCCTCGCGGAAGACCAGGTTGTCACCGCTCATCTGGGGCGGAAAGACCTGATGCCAGGGCCGGCCGTCGAACTTCTCGGTCGTCCTGCCGGTCAACGTCGAACCCACGATCCAGTTCTTCGGCTGGCCGGGAGGCGGGCGCCCTCTCCGCCGTTTCCCGCACCTCGTCCGCGGTCTGCCGCGCGGCGGTCGGCTTCTTCTCACCTCCCTCTCCACCGGTTGGCCACAGGAGCCAGCCCCCCAAGGACACCACCAGGGCCGTGACGGCGGCCAGAAGGCCTGTCGGCACGTTCCTGCGGCGCTTCTTCCTCGCGTGCTCCGCCGACAGCGCGGACTGCGTGCAGATCGACGGAGGCGGGCCAAGACTCATGCTCGGAAATGCTTTCCCTTGCGGCGACGGAGGTCGCGCATGACGATGGCGGTGCCCGCGGTGGCCGTGACCAGGACCGTGACGATGCCCAGGGCGTAGGTGGCGTAGCGCTCGTCGCGTTCCGCGGGAGTCTCCGCGAGCGAGAAGGGGGGTACGTCGGGCGCCTTGGCCCGCTCGGGTCCCGGGTCGGGCGTCGGCGACGAGGGAGGGTCGGCGACGTCGGAGTCCTGTACGGCGCGGACGGGGTCGATGACTCCCCAGCCTACGTAGTCGTCGCGGCCGTTGACGGAGCGCTCGGCGGTCTGCTCGATCCGGGTGACGATCTGGGCGGTTGTCCAGTGGGGGTGTTTCTCCTTGAGGAGCGCGGCGACGCCCGCGACGAACGGGGCGGAGAAGCTGGTGCCGCTGTCCGTGCACTGGCCGCCGCCGGGGACCGTGGAGACGATGTCGACGCCCGGCGCGGCCACTCCGATGTGCGTGCCGGCCTGCGAGAACGCGGCGCGTTCGTTGTTCCGGTCGGAGGAGGCCACGGCCAGGACGCCGTCGAAGGCGGCCGGATAGGTCTTCTTGTTCTTGCCGTCCAGGCCGTCGTTGCCGGCGGAGGCCACGACGACGACGTTCTGTGTGACGGCCTCGTGCACCGCCTTGGCCAGGGCGGAGGTCGGCGAGAGGGGCTTGGTGGTGTCCTGGGAGATGTTGATGACATCGGCGCGCTGATCGACGGCGTGCTTGATGGCCACCGCCATGGAGTCCGAGTCACCGCTGCTGTCCGCGTCGTTCTGGCGGATCGGGATGATGACGGAGTGGGGGGCGAGGCCCACGAAGCCTGTCTCCTCGACGTGGCGGGCCGCGATGATGCCGGCGACCTTCGTGCCGTGTCCCACCTCGTCGTTCGTGGGATCCCCGCCTTTGCCCTTGCTGAGCAGGTCCCGGCCGGCGGCCTTGTCCACGGCGCCGGACAGCTGCGGGTTCTTGTCGTCGACGCCGGTGTCGATGACGGCGACTCGTATGCCCTTGCCCTTCTTGGTGCCCTGCCACAGCTCATCCAACAGGACACGCTGAAGTGCCCAGGGGCGGGCCTTGAAGTGCTGTTTGCTGGGGAAAGCGCACTGGCCGCTGCCGTTCGGCCGGGTGGGTGCCTGGGCCTGCGGCGGTGGTGCCGGGGCGTGGGTGGCCCGGACCGGTGCGGACGGACAGGCGCTCAGCGCCGTCAGTGCGACGGCCGCGGTGAGCAGGGAGGTCTTCGTCGGCGACAGATGCACGTCGTTCCTGTCTGTGTCCAGAGATCCTTCGGTCCCCTGAACGAGGGGTTCGGGCCGGGTGAGTCCAGCGTTTGCGGGGGTCACGAACCCTGCGGCTGGCGGGCGCTGTTGGTGTCGAGGCGCGGCCCCTTGGCCAGGAACCCGGACCAGGCCAGGGGCACCTTGGCCGGACGGACGTTCGCATAGCCCAGCTTGACCTGGGCCTCGCTGGGTTCCGGGGTGCCGTCCGACGTCTCTCCCTGCCCGTCGGCGCCGATGTCGGACGTGTGGGCGTCACTGTCGCCGTTCGCCTGGACGGCGTACCTCAGTCCGGTGTCGGTCACGAGGAAGAGTGCGCCCGATGCCGTGGCGGAGCCCTGGATCTGGGTGTAGAGGAGGCCGGACCCGGGGGTGGTGTAGGTGCTGGTTCCGTCGGCCGTGATCTCGGCGGGGTAGTCGGCGCCTGCCCAGGTGCTGAGCTTCGTCCGGCCCTTGCCGTCCACCTCGCGCAGGACACTGCACACCGTGTCGCGTCCGGCCTTGACCTGGCTGATGCGCCTCTGCGGCCATTTCTCGGACTGCCCGGCGAAGGGCTCGGGGTCGGCGGTGAAGTCCTGCAGGCCCACGGTGCGCGCCTTACCGTTCATGTTCAGCGTGGCTGTTTGCGGTGAGCTGATCAGGAGCCAGGCGGTGAAGTCGCTGATCGGCTGCACCTTGCTCGGGAGGACGACGAAGTGCTGCGTCCCCTCGCCCGTCTCGGCCTTCAGGACCATGCCGACCCTGTTCTCGTCCGCCGAGAGGGCGCTGCCGGGCACTTCGGCGGGAGCGCCGATGCCCGACGGCAGGTCGGGGAAGCGGATCGGGTCACCGGGGTGGAGTGTGGCGAGCCATTCCTTCGTGACGAGTTGCGGCGTGCGAGCGCCGACGAGCGCCTTCGTCAGCGTGTCGGACTCATTGCCGTTGACGGCGTACGAGGTGCCCTCGGCGTCGACCAGGTAGCGCTTGCCCGTGCGTGTCTTCACGTACAGGGCTTCGTCGTCCGTCAGCCGACGGCTTCCCTCCGTCTTCGCGACCTCCCCGGAGGCCAGGACGAACGTCGCTTCCTGGACGGTGTCGCCCTTGCCGCCGGGCTGTTCGCAGACGGCCCAGCGCTTGGCCCTGCCCGCCTCCTCGGCCGAGGGAAGCCGGTCGGGGGCATAGGGGATGCCGAGGATCGGCCCGCGGGGCAGCTTCCCGGAGTCCAGGATGTCGTCGCCGACCTGGGTGACGTCGTAGTCGGCGTCCTTCATGAGCAGCCGGGCGGAGGCAAGGTTCAGCACGGGGTGCAGCCGCGTGGCACCGTCCGTCCTCAGTACGACGTAGCGGGTCGTCGAGTCCTTGCCGACGATCACCCGGGTGCCGGGTCTGTCCCAGCCCTCGGGTGCCGTCGGCTGGAACATGCCCCAGGCCCCGAAGACCGCCAGGGTCAGGGCTCCGGCGACCATGCTGGGGACGACCGCCCGCAGGGGCTTGGGCGCGCCTTCCTCTGTTCCCGAGGGGGAGGGTTGCAGGAACGCTGCCAACAGGCGCCGCTTCGCGAACGTGTAGGCATTGAGCTCGTCCCGCCGTGATGCCATGAGTGACTGTCTCTCCCCGTGTCGGTCCGGGAGCCTCGCGTCCCCCGCCCAGTGCTGTCAGACCGGCCCCCTACTATGCCTGGTGATCGCACGGACACGTGGAGCGGGTAGGGTGATGAGGCTTTCAAAAGCCTTGTGCGGGACCGGTATTCCGGCTGATCGCGAGCGATTCGGGGGAATTCAGTGATGGCTTCCGGGGCACGTGCGCAGGCACGCGGCCGACTGCGGGCGCAGGGCTCCTCGGCGCCCGGAGCGGGTCCGGAGCGACCGGCGACGTCACCCGGAAGCAGGAACTCGGCCTCCGGCGCCCGGCAGTGGCGAACACGCCCCGGGCAGGCCAGGTCGTTCCGGCTGCAACGTGTCGTCCTTCTGGAGCTCGCCGCCGCCGTCCTGCTCGTCGGCTGGGTGATCGACCCGGTGGCCCTGCTCCCGGCGGGTGTCCTCGCCATCGCGCTGGTGCTGCTGGCCTTTGCGCGTCGCCGGGGCCGGTCGGTCCCGGAATGGCTCTTCACCGCACGGCGGTTGCGCAGCAGGCAGCGGCGCGCCGCGGCCATGGAGATTCCGCCGGGCACGGAGCCCGGCCTGGTACCGGCACTCGAATGCGAGCCCGCGCTGCGCACGTACTCCTACGGCGTGCGCGACGGGCGCCCCGTCGGAATCGTCGGCGACGGCACGTTCGTCACGGCCGTCGTCCAGGTCGAGGCCGACGCGACGGCGCTGCGAGCCGAGCGGAACCGGCAGCCGCTGCCGCTCGGCATCGTGCGGGACGCCCTCGATGTGGACGGCATCCGTCTGGAGTCGGCCCAGATCGTGCTGCACACCCAGCCGGCTCCCGCACTGCATCTGCCCCGGCAGTCGGTGGCGGTCGCCAACTACGCGCCGCTGCAGGAGCAGACGGGCGCGCCCGCGGTGCGGATCACCTGGGTCGCCCTGAAGCTGGACCCCGAGCTGTGCCCGGAGGCGGTGGCCGCGCGCGGGGGCGGACTCGTGGGAGCGCAAAGGTGTGTCGCGCGCACCGCCAACCACCTCGCGAGCAGGCTGACGGGCGCCGGTTTCCGTACGACCGTGCTGAGCGAGGAGGAACTGGTCTCCGCGCTCGCCACCTCTGCGTGTGCCAACCCTCTGGTGACCGCGGAGGCCGGTCGCACCGAGCAGCGTCAGCGTCGTACGCAGGAGTCGGCGCGCGGTTGGCGCTGTGACAACCGTCGGCACACCACCTACTGGATTCGCAGGTGGCCCCCGTTCGGCGACGGCCGGGGCACCTCGCTGCCGCAGTTCGTGGCGAACGTGACGTCGGTGCCCGCGCTGGCCACCACCTTCAGTCTCAGCATGTCCCGCGGGGAGGGGCAGGAGGTTGCGCTGTGCGGGCATCTGCGGGTGACCGGTCGCAGCGACGATGAGCTGACCGCCGCCCGGCGGGCCCTGGAAGGTGCGGCCCGGCAGTCCGGTGGCGCGCTTGTCCGGCTCGACCGTGAACAGTTGCCCGGTGTGCTCGCCACCTTGCCCCTCGGAGGTACTCGGTGACGTCCCCGATCGTCCAGGGCTCCGGCCAGGCGCCCGGTGCCCCTGCCGCGGCCAGTGACACCCGGCGCGGCCGGTTCCTGAGCGGCTTGGGGCTGCTCGGCCCCCGGCACGGCCGGCATGGTCTTCCCGCGGACGAGGTCGACATGCTGGCCGTGCCCATCGGGGACGACGGTGTGGTCGTCGGCGTGGACGCCGAGGGGCAGCCCGCCGTGCTCGGCGTCAACCGGCCCACGCCGTACGACATGGTCCTCATCGGCGGTCTGTGGACCGCCCAGGTGATCGCCCTGCGAACCGCCGCGACCGGCGCCCGGGTCGCTGTCGAGACCGGACGCCCGCAGGCCTGGGTGCAGATGGTGCACGCCATGGGCGGCGGCCAGAACGGGCTGGCGGTGTACGACGTGGGGCACGTGCCGCCGCAGGGCGCCTCGGCGGGCACACCCGTCCTTGTGGTGCGTGACTGCGGTATGCGGCCGCCGCGCGGGCGGGTCGTGGCCGGCCCCTGGCAGTCCGTGCTGACGCTGCTCCCCTATCTGAGTCCGGCTGCTCCCCGGCTGGTGCGGCAGGCACGGCTCACGGGCATCCAGCGGGTGTCACCGGACGAGGCAGCGGAACTCGGGCGGATCACGGGTCTCTCCCGCACGGTGGTGGAATCACTGCCGACGCTGGCCGACGGGATGACGTTGTGGTGCGCGGGTCGTGACCGGCAGTACGTCCTGACGCATCCCACGGACGCCGAGATCGGCCTCCTCGGTCACCCCCGGCGGATGGATTGACGCGTCCGGTGGAGTGAGCGTCGGGTATGTGCGCCCCCGCATCGCGAAGGTGCACCCCTTTCGCCCGAGTTGTGGGGTTAGGTGGTGGAGAGTGGGGGCGGGCGGGTCTGACGGGGGCGGGGCCCGGATGATTAGGCTGGGAGTGGGCGCGTCGCCGACTCCGTGGACCCGGCGTCGGTGTCCCAGGGGGAACCAGTACACCGGACGAGTTCGGACCACCTCGGGCGCATGCGTACGGCTTCGCGCGACTCGGCCGACACGGACGACGAGCAAGGGGCGCCCCCGCACGGCATGAGGGCGCTCGACCACACCAGGAGGAACTGTGAGCAGCGATCGGGACGGGAACCGCGGGGGCTGGGAAACACCCGGCGACGACCAGCCCGACGTGGAGACGGCCGTGGAGGCGACCGGCGAGTTCACCATCGACTACGCCCCGCCGGCCTGGTACACGCAGAACGCCTCCGGTGGATCCGCGGCGCCCGCCACGCCTGCGGCGCCGCCTCCCGCGACGCCCCCGTCTCCCGGGCCGGTCACGCCACCCGCGCCGGACGAGCCGGTGAATGCGGCGCCCGTCGCTCCGGTCCCTCCCGTCGCTCCGGCCAGTCCTTACTCCACGCCTCCGCCCCCCTCTCCGCAGTTCCCTTCGTCCACGGACACCCCGAGCGTGCCGCCGGTGCCTCCCGCGGCGCAGGCGCCCTTCGCTCCTCCCGCGGCGCAGGCGCCCTTCGCTCCTCCTGCGTACACCGCCCCCTACGCGGTTCCGCCGCCGCCCGTCGGCGGGCCGGTCGCGGTGCCCGGACTTCCGGCCGACAGCGGGTTCGAGCCGCAGGCACCTACCGGTCCCGGCGTCCCGGAGGCCTCGGCACCGGCCCCCGACGCCGACGATCCTCACGGCGGTGACCTGGAGAGCGGGGCGACCATCCGGTTCTCCGCCGGCGCCCTGAAGCGGGAGATCGACGAGCGCGCCGCCGAGGTCGAGGCACGGTTGCGGGCCGCAGACCGCCGGGGCGAGGGGGAGGACGGCGGCGAGGGCGAGGTGCCCACCGCCTCCGGCGACAGCGCCCCCTCCGGCGACGGCGCTGCCGCCGACGGCGTCGACGGTGCTGACGGTGCTGACGGTGCTGACGGTGCTGACGGTGCTGACGGTGCTGACGGCGAGGGCGACGCCGGATTCGGCCGGCCGGACGACGACGCCCCGCTCGGTGCCGTTTTCGGGCTCGACGCGTCCTCGTCGCAGGGCGAGGACCCCGAGAGCGCCGACGACGCCGACGACCACGCGCCCTCCGGCACTCCGCACGCCGCCACGGACGACGACGCCGAGGGCACACCCACGTCCGCACCCCCTTCCGCGCCCGCCGGCGCGGAGCCGCAGGACGCCGTCCCCTCGGTGCCCGTTCCGCCCGCGTCCGGCGGCGTGCCCCCGCTGCCGCCGTCGTACGAGCCCGCCGCGCCCGGGCCCGCCCACCAGTGGCCGACGCAGCAGCCCCCGCAGGCAGGGGGGTACGGTTTCCCGCAGCCGCCCGCCCAGCAGGGTCAGGCGCACCCCCTGCCCGCCGCTCCCGCGCAGCCCGCGTTCCAGCCGCAGGCACCGCAGCCCGCGCCCGCCGCGTGGCAGAGTCCGCCCGCAGCGCCGCAGGCCGGGTACGGCTTCCCCCAGCCCGGCACCCCCGGCGGCCCCGCCGCACAGCAGCCCTCGGCCCAGCCGCCCGCCGCGGCCCCGGACGCACAGGGCGGCTACGGCTTCCCGCAGGCCCCGCAGCCCGGCGGCCCCGTCCCGCAGGCCGGGTACGGCTTCCCGCAGCCCCCGGCCCAGGACCCGCACCCCGGCGCTTCCGGCGGCCCCAACCCCCCGGCCGGGTACGGCTTCCCCCAGCCCGGCACGCCCGGCGGCCCTGTCCCGCCGGCCGGCTACGGCTTCCCCCACCCTCAAGCCCCGCAGGCTCCCCAGCCCGGCACCCCGGGTGCCCCCGACCCGCAGAGCGGTTACGGCTTCCCCCACCCCCAAGCCCCGCAGGCTCCACAGCCCGGCGCCCATGGCTTCCCGCAGCCGGGTGCGCAGCAGCCGGGCCGGCCGCCCGCCGCTCAGCCCGGAGTGCCTCCGCAGGGCCCCGGCGGGCCCGGCCCCCAGCCCGGTCACCCGGCCCAGCCCTCGCAGCCGCCCGTCGACCCGCGCACCGGAACCGCCTGGCCGCAGGCCGTGCAGCATGATCAGCGGCAGCAGACCAATCCCGGTGCCGCGCCCCTCGGTTACACCGCTGCCGTGGAGCTGTCCTCCGACCGGCTGCTCAACAACAAGCGGCAGAAGGCGAAGAGCAGCCGTCCGGTGGCCGGTGGCGGTCGGTTCAAGATCGGCGGCAAGAAGGAGGAGGCGGAGCGGCTGCGGAAGCTGGAGCTGATCCGCACGCCCGTGCTGTCCTGCTACCGCATCGCCGTCATCAGCCTCAAGGGCGGCGTCGGCAAGACGACCACGACCACCGCCCTCGGCTCCACCCTGGCCAGTGAGCGGCAGGACAAGATCCTCGCGATCGACGCCAACCCGGACGCCGGTACGCTCGGCCGCCGCGTGCGCCGCGAGACCGGGGCCACCATCCGTGACCTCGTCCAGGCGATCCCGTACCTCAACTCGTACATGGACATCCGGCGGTTCACCTCGCAGGCGGCCTCCGGTCTGGAGATCATCGCCAACGACGTCGACCCGGCCGTCTCCACGACCTTCAACGACGAGGACTACCGGCGCGCGATCGACGTGCTCGGCAAGCAGTACCCGGTCATCCTCACCGACTCCGGTACGGGTCTCCTCTACAGCGCCATGCGCGGCGTGCTCGACCTCGCCGACCAGCTCATCATCATCTCCACGCCGTCCGTGGACGGTGCCTCCAGCGCCAGTACGACGCTGGACTGGCTGTCCGCGCACGGGTACGCCGATCTCGTCTCGCGCTCCCTCACCGTCATCTCCGGGGTCCGCGAGACCGGCAAGATGATCAAGGTCGAGGACATCGTCAGCCACTTCGAGACGCGGTGCCGGGGGGTGGTGGTCGTTCCCTTCGACGAGCACCTGGCCGCGGGCGCCGAGGTCGATCTCGACATGATGCGGCCGAAGGTGCGGGAGGCGTACTTCAACCTCGCGGCGTTGGTCGCCGAGGACTTCGTCCGCCATCAGCAGGCCCACGGTCTGTGGACCTCCGACGGCAACCCGCCGCCGGTCGCCGCCCCGCCCATGCCCGGTGGCCAGTACCCGGGTCAGCCCGCCCCGGGTCAGCCGTACGGCGGTCAGCAGCCCTACCCCGGGCAGCCGGGGCCCGGACAGCCGGGGCCGTACCCGCAGCAGGGCCGGCCGCCCCACCCGGGCGGGCCCTACGCGCCGCCCGGACAGCCGGGGCCCTATCCCCAGCCCGGTCAGTCCTATCCCGGGCAGAACCCGCCACCCCAGTAGCTCACCCAGCCCCACCGGCTGCGCTCACCCGCTCAGCGGAGCGCCGCCCGCCGACCAGGCCCGCGCCGACGCCCTTGGCGCGGGCCTGTGCGCCTTCCCGACCCCTCCCACCCCTGTGCGGACCCGCCCGCGACAGCGCCCCTGCCCACATACTGAACAGGTCCGCACCCGCTCTGCACTCAGCTCGCACACATCCCGATCGCGCACCGATCACATATCACCCAAATCCGTCGTCAGCCCCTGGCCAGGGCTCCTTCAGTGGTCTCGACCAATGGGTGGCGGATGCTCGTCAAACCGTTATTTCCGCAGGCCACATGGGGTTCACCTGCCGTTGACGCGTGCAGATACTCGCTGATAGACAACCTCATCTACCTGATCAGACCGGCCGCTCAACCTGTCCTTCCCGTGCGAGCCATGACGCGAGGTCACCGACGCTATGGACAAGAACGATCAGTACGGCAGAGGGCGTCCACGCCCGCAGTCTCGCCACCTCCCGCGCCGCTTCCGGCTCGTGGCGGCGGCCGGTGCGGCCGGGCTCGCCCTGACCGCCGGGCTCGCGACACCGCTCAACCCGGCGCCGCAGCGGGCCAGCGCCGCCGATGACGGCAAGAGCGTGCTCACGGTCGCCGTGGCGCAGAGCGTCGACTCGCTCAGCCCGTTCCTGGCGGTGCGCCTGCTCAGTACGAGCATCTTCCGGCTGACGTACGAGTACCTGACGAACTACGACCCCAAGGACAACCACGTCATCCCGGGTCTGGCCACCAAGTGGGAGCCGTCGGCGGACAAGCTGACCTGGACGTACACGATCCGCAAGGACTCCAAGTGGTCCGACGGTGAGCAGGCCACCGCCGAGGACGCGGCCTGGACGTTCAACACGATGATGACCGACGACGGCGCCGCGACCGCGAACGGCAACTTCGTCGGGAACTTCAAGAAGGTCACCGCGCCCAGCCCCACCAAGCTCGTCATCGAGCTGAAGAAGCCGCAGGCCACCATGACGGCGCTGGACGTGCCGATCGTGCCCAAGCACGTGTGGGAGAAGGTCGACGACTTCTCGAAGTTCAACAACGACAAGTCGTTCCCGGTCGTCGGCAACGGGCCGTTCGTGCTGACCGCCTACAAGCCCGACAGCTACGTACGGCTCAAGGCCAACAAGACCTTCTGGCGCGGCGCGCCGAAGTTCGACGAGCTGGTCTTCCGCTACTACAAGGACCAGGACGCCGCGGTGTCCGCGCTGCGCAAGGGCGAGGTGTCCTTCGTCTCCGGTTCGCCGTCGCTGACGCCCGCCCAGGCCGCCTCGCTGGGCAGCGAGAAGAACATCAAGGTCAACGACGCCCCCGGGCGCCGCTTCTACGCGCTGGCCACCAACCCGGGCGCGAAGGCCAAGAACGGCGAGAAGTTCGGCGACGGGCACCCCTCGCTGCTGGACCAGAGGGTCAGGAACGCGCTGTTCATGGCGGTCGACCGCAAGGCCATCATCGACAAGGTGTTCCAGGGGCACGCCGTCGAGGGCGCCGGGTACATCCCGCCGCGTTTCTCGCAGTACTTCTGGGAGCCGTCGGCCGGCCAGGAGCTGGCGTACGACCCCGCGAAGGCGGCGAAGCTGCTGGACGAGGCCGGGTACAGGAAGAACGGTGACGGCAAGCGCGTCGGCAAGGACGGCAAGCCGCTGAACTACCGCGTCCTGTGTCACGCCACCGACCCGAACGACAAGGCGATCGGCAAGTACCTCCAGGAGTGGTGGGGCGACCTCGGTGTCGGCGTCACGCTCAACTGCCTGGACAACGTGACGGACCCGTGGCTGGCCGGCAAGTACGACCTTGCCTTCGACGGCTGGTCGGTCAACCCCGACCCGGACTTCGTCATGTCCATCCACACCTGCGGGGCGCTCCCGGCCACCCCCAAGGACACCGGCGCCACGGACAACTTCATCTGCGACAAGAAGTACGACGAGCTGTACGCGAAGCAGGTCGCCGAATACGACCCGGCCAAGCGGGCGGACCTCGTCAAGCAGATGGAGTCGCGGCTGTACGACCTCGGATACATGAACGTCATGGCGTACCCGAACGCGGTCGAGGCCTACCGCACGGACCAGATCAAGTCGATCACCACCATGCCGTCCAAGGCGGGCAACCTCTACGGCCAGGACGGCTACTGGAGCTGGTGGTCGGCCGTTCCGGCGGACTCCGGCGACTCGGCGGACGACTCGTCCTCGACCGGGGTCGTGATCGGGATCGTGGCGGGCGTCGTCGTCCTCGCCGGCCTGGGCGCGTTCGTGGCGATGCGCCGCCGGTCCACCTCCGAGGACCGCGAGTAGGCGGCCCGCAGACCGCGAGCTGACCGTGAGCAGACCCGCGGAGGGATCGCGAGCAGAGACGGCGGGCGCCCCCGCGGCGCCCGCCGGGCACTTCCGTACCGACCAGGCGATTGGCGATTGAGTACACATGACCGCTGACGCGACACCCGCGCTGGTCGAGGAGACCGCCGGCCCGGCCTCGGCCGGGCCGGCGGCCCGCGGACCACGGGCGCGCACCACCACCGCGTATCTGCGGTACGTGGCGGGCAAGGTGGCCGGTGCGGCCGTTTCCCTGCTCGCCGTCCTCGTCACCAGCTTCTTCCTGTTCCGGCTGATCCCGGGCGACCCGATCAAGGCCATGACCGGCGGCCGTCAGGTCTCGCAGGCGCAGCTGAACGCGTACCGCGAGGAATTCGGTCTCGACCTGCCGATGTGGCAGCAGTTCACCGACTACTGCGGCAAGGCGCTCACCGGCGATCTGGGCACGTCGTACCAGTTCCGGGCGCCGGTCATCGACAAGATCACCGAGGCGCTGCCGAACACGCTGCTGCTGACCGGCACCGCCTTCGTCCTGTACACGGTGCTCGGCATCTTCCTGGGCACGCGGTCGGCGTGGCGGAACGGCAAGGCGGGCGACCGGATCAACACCGGTCTCGCGCTGACGCTGTACTCCATCCCGTCGTTCTGGCTGGGGCTGCTGCTGATCATCGTGCTGTCGGTGGGCATCGGCCCGATCCCGGGGATGTTCCCGACCGGCGGCATGGAGTCGGGCGGCGAGGACGGCTTCGCGTACGTCCTCGACGTCGCGCACCATCTGGTCCTGCCCGTGCTGACGCTGGTGGCCGTCGAGTACGGCCAGACGCTGCTGGTGACGCGGTCGGCGCTGCTGGACGAGATGGGCAGCGACTATCTGACGACCGCGCGGGCCAAGGGCCTGCGCGACGACCTGGTGCGGCGCCGGCACGCCGTGCCCAACGCGCTGCTGCCGACCGTGACCCTGATCTTCATCAACCTGGGGCGGACCGTGGCGGGCGTCATCCTGGTGGAGACGGTGTTCTCCTGGCCGGGGCTCGGCGGCCTGTTCTACCAGGCCCTGAGCGTGCCCGACCTGCCGCTGGTGCAGGGCCTGTTCTTCGTGTTCGCCGCCGCGGTGATCGTGATGAACACGCTCGCCGACCTGATCTATCCGCTGCTCGACCCCCGGGTGGGCCGATGACGACCGAGACCACAGCCGACGGCGAGAGCCCCGACCGGAAGACCCCCGACCAGGAGATTCCCGGCCGGAAGGCCACGCCCGCGAGTCCGCGCGCCCTCGCCCGGCAGCGTCGCCGCGCCTCCGTGGCCCGCTTCTGGCGGCAGTACCGCGCGCACCGGGCCGGGCTGGCCGGCCTGGTGGCGCTCGCGCTGTTCGCGCTGCTGGCGCTGGCCGCTCCGCTCGTCGTCGGCTCCGACGTGAGCAATGTGACCCAGGCGCCGGGCAATCCGCTGGAGAGTCCCAGCGGTGAGTTCCCGCTCGGCACCGACCAGTTCGGCCGCGACCTGCTGGGCCTGGTGGTGTGGGGCTCGCGGGTGTCCCTGCTGGTGGGGCTGCTGGCCGCCGTGCTGTCGGTGGCGATCGGCACGCTGATCGGGGTGACGGCCGGCCACTTCGGCGGCTGGTACTCGACCGTGATCATGCGGATCACCGACTGGTTCCTCGTCATGCCGACGCTGGTCCTGGCGATCGCGCTGGCCACCGTGATGTCCCGTTCGCTGACCACCATCATCGTCGCGATCGGCGTGACCACCTGGCCGACGACGGCCCGGCTGGTGCGCGCGCAGACGCTGGCGGTGGAGACCCGGCCCTACATCGAGCGGGCGAAGGCGCTGGGCGGCGGCCACTGGCACATCATGTCCCGGCACGTCCTTCCGAACGTGATGCCGCTGGTACTGGCCCAGACGACCCTGATCATCTCCTCGGCCATCCTCGCCGAGGCCACGCTGGCCTTCCTCGGCCTCGGCGACCCGACGGTCGTCTCCTGGGGCGGGCTGCTCCAGGACGCGCGGGAGGCGGGCGCGGTCAGTGCCGGCGACTGGTGGTACCTGGTGCCCCCGGGCATCGCCATCGCCGTCGTGGCGCTGGCGTTCACGCTGTGCGGCCGGGCCGTGGAAGCGGTCCTCAATCCGAGGCTGGGGGTGTCCCGTTGAGTCTGCTCGACGTCAGGGACCTGACGGTGACGTACGCCGGCGGGGCCGCGGCCGTGCGCGGGGTGAACCTGCGCCTGGACGCGGGCCAGAAGCTGGGTCTGGCCGGCGAGTCCGGCTGCGGCAAGTCCACACTGGCGCTGGCCCTGCTGCGGCTGCTGCCGCCCGGGGCGCGCACCACCGGGGAGATCCTGCTCGACGGCGAGGACGTCCTGGCCATGAAGTGGGGCCGGGTGCGCGCGGTCCGCTGGGCCGGCGCGTCCATCGTCTTCCAGGGCGCGATGCACTCGCTGAACGCCGTGCACCGCATCGGCGACCAGATCGCCGAGCCGATCCTGCTGCACCGCAAGGCCACCCCGGCCGGCGCGAAGAAGAAGACCGGTGAGCTGCTGGAGCAGGTCGGCCTGCCCGCGGCCCGCGCCAACGCCTACCCGCACGAACTGTCCGGCGGGCAGCGCCAGCGCGTCATGATCGCGATGGCGCTGGCCTGCGACCCGCGGCTGGTGATCGCCGACGAGCCGACCACCGCGCTCGACGTGATGATCCAGGCGCAGATCCTCCGGCTGATCGAACAGCTCGTCGCCGAACAGGACGTCGGCCTCGTCATGATCAGTCACGACCTGGCGGTCCTCGCGGACACCTGCGACCGGCTCGCCGTGATGTACGCGGGCCGCGTCGTCGAGGAGGGCCCTGCCCGGCAGGTCTACGACGACGCCCGGCACCCGTACGCGAAGGCGCTGTCGGCCGCGTTCCCCCGGATCGGCGACCCGTCCTCGCGGTTCGCGCCGCAGGGCCTGGCCGGCGATCCGCCCGACCCGTCGGCGCTGCCGTCCGGCTGCACGTTCCACCCGCGCTGCCCGGTGGCTCTCGACTCGTGCGCGACGCAGGACCAGGCGTTGCGGGCGGCGGGGGCGGACCGGCTGGCGGCCTGCGTGCACGTGACGCCGGACGGGCACGGGCCCACGGCGCCGGCACCGGGGTCCCTCGCGGAAGCACCGGCGCCGGGAACCCCTGAGGAATCACCGGGGTCCTTCGAGGAAGCGAGGCGCAGCACGCCATGACCACGTCCCCCGCCATTCCCGAGACGCCCGAGGTCACCGCCGCTCCCCTGTTGAGCGCGCGGGACCTGCGGGTCACGTTCCCCGGGCGGCACGGCGCGGCCCGCGCCCGCGCGGTCGACGGCGTCGACCTGGACATCCGGCCCGGTGAGATCGTCGCCCTGGTCGGCGAGTCCGGCTGCGGAAAGACGACCCTCGCGCGCAGCCTGCTGGGCCTGGTCCGGCCGACGTCGGGCGAGGTCACCTTCGACGGCGGCCCGCTGAACTACGCGGGCCGGGCCCTGAAGGCGTACCGCAAGCGCGTGCAGCTGGTGCTGCAGGACCCGAGCGGCTCGCTCAACCCGCGGCACACGGTGTACGACGCGGTCGCCGAGGGGCTGCGCATCCACGGGTACGGCGGTGACGAGCAGGAGGCGGTCGCGCAGGCCCTGTCGCGGGCCGGGCTGCGGCCGCCGGAGCGGTTCTTCCTGCGCTATCCGCACGAGTTGTCCGGCGGGCAGCGGCAGCGCGTCGTCATCGCGGGCGCGCTCGTCCTGGAACCCGAACTCCTCGTCGCCGACGAGCCGGTGGCGTCCCTGGACGCCTCGGTGCGCGGCGAGATCCTGGCGCTGCTGCTGCGGCTGCGCACCGAGCTGGGCCTGTCCGCGCTGGTCGTCACGCACGACCTGGGGCTGGCGTGGAACATCGCCGACCGGGTGGCCGTGATGTACCTGGGCCGGATCGTGGAGACGGGTCCCGTGGAGCAGGTCCTCACGGCGCCCCGGCACCCGTACACGCAGGCCCTGTTGTCGGTGCTGCCGGAGGCGCCGGGCGATCCGGTGGTCCTCACCGGTGAGCCCCCGGACCCGTCCCGTATCCCGGGGGGCTGCCGCTTCCACGTGCGCTGCCAGGTCCTGGCCGGCGGAGAGGCGGAACGCGCGGGGGTCGCGGACGCCTGCCGGGGCGTCGACCCGGAGGCACTCGCGGGGAGCGGCCCGGCCCAGGCGGCCTGCCACTGGGCCCGGGCGACGCAGGCCTGAGACCGGCCGGGTGGTCCGCCGGGCAGTCGTCCCGGCGGGTCTCCGGTCCGGGGGGCCGGCCGGGCGTCGGGCCGGCCGCGGGCCGGCCGATCAGCCGGGCACCCGGCCGTCCCCCGGACCTGCGGCGTTTACGCCTCCGCCGTCCCCACCAGTTCCCGGCACCGCTTGACGTCCTCGGCCATCTGCTCCAGCAGCGCCTCGAGGGTGTCGAACTTCGCCTGACCGCGCACGTACGCCAGGAAGTCCACGGCGACGTGCAGCCCGTACAGGTCGAGGCCGACGCGGTCGATGGCGTACGCCTCCACCGTGCGCTCGGTGCCGTCGAACTGCGGGTTCGTGCCGACGGAGATCGCGGCGGGCATGGCCTCGCCCTGGGCGTGCAGCCAGCCCGCGTAGACGCCGTCGGCGGGGATCGCGGTGTGCGGGAGGGTCTCGACGTTGGCGGTGGGGAAGCCGAGCTCGCGGCCCCGCTGCGCGCCCCGGACGACGACGCCCTCCACGCGGTGCGGCCGGCCCAGGATCTCCCGGGCGCCCTCGACGTCGCCCTCGGCGACCAGACGCCGGGTCAGGGTGGAGGAGAACGGCGCCCCGCCGCCCGCCGCGCCGGACTCGTACAGCTCGACGATGTCGACCTCGAAGTCGTAGACCTTGCCCTGCTCGGCCAGGAAGTCGACGTTGCCCGCGGCCCTGTGCCCGAAGCGGAAGTTGGGGCCTTCTACGACGGCTTTGGCGTGCAGCTTGTCGACCAGGACCTTCACGACGAAGTCGGCCGGGGACAGCTTGGAGAACTCCGTGGTGAACGGCAGGACGAGCACCGCGTCCACGCCCAGTTCGCCCATCAGCCCGGCCCGGCGGTGGTGCGGGGCGAGCAGCGGCGGGTGGCTGCCGGGCCGGACGACCTCGCTGGGGTGCGGGTCGAAGGTGACGACGACGGCGGGCACGCCCAGCTCGCGGGCGCGGTCCACGGCGTGCCGGATGATCAGCTGGTGTCCGCGGTGGACTCCGTCGTAGGAGCCGATGGTGACGACGCTGCGCCCCCAGTCCTGGGGGATGTCCTCCAAGCCACGCCAGCGCTGCACTGTGAATGCTCCTTGTCGCAAACTCGTCGAACCCGTGTCCGTGGTGCCTCGTACGCAGGTCTAAGGGTGCCATGCCGGGGCGGTCCGGCCCGCACCGGCATGGGGCTGTGACGGAGGGTACGCGCGCGGGGGCTCAGGCGGGGACGCGTCCGCCCGCCAGGCTCTCGATCGTGCGGCGGGCAGCGGGGCTCACGAGGGCCGCCCAGTCACCGGGGGTGCCGGTCAGCCAGCCGGTCACGCGGGCGGCGAAGCCGGGCACGTGCCTGCTCAGGTCGGTCAGGGCGAGGCCGAAGCGGGCGGCGCCCTCGGGGGTGCGTACGAGGCGCAGGCCGGTGCGATGCACGAGGTCGCGCAGGTCGGCGCCGTCGTGCCGGGCGGCGCCGCGCAGCAGGGCGTCGAGGACGGCCGGCTCGTCCTCTCGGGCCAGCAGCGCCTCGCACAGCTCGCGACGCACGGGCCGGGAGGCGGGCGCGCCGGGGGCGCCGATGATCCCGGCGAGCGCGGCCCGCACCGGCTCGGGGCCGGTGTCCAGCAGCGAGCCGACCAGCGGCAGCAGCACGGCACGCGCGGCGGCCCCCTGGTCGAGGCGGCGGTCGACGTACGCGGCGAGGGCCCCGGCGGTCTCGGGGCGCAGCTCGGCGGCCTCCTGTACGAGGGCGGCGACCCGGCGTGCCAGGCCGGGCGTGGCGGCGTCGGCGAGGGTGCGCAGCGCGGGCCGGGCACCGGGCAGCCGCAGCCGCTCCCGGAAGGCGTCGAGAACGGGGTCGGGGTGGGTGACGAGCGCGTCGGCGAGGGCGCCCGGCGGGAACAGCGGGTCGCCGGCCGTGAAGTGCCGCAGCGCCTGCGGCAGGTGCCGGGCCCGGGTGTGCGGGTCCCGGACCAGGAGAGCGAGCGCGCCGCCCCGCAGGGCGTGGTCGGCAGGTCGGGCGAGCAGGGCGAGGGCGGCGTAGCGCAGCAGCATGCGGTCGGATTCGGTCGTCACGTGCGGCGCGGCCCGCAGCGCGTACCTCAGGGCCGCGGCCCGGCGCCCGGGGCGTTCGTCGTGCGCCCAGCGGTCGACGGCCCGGCACACGGCGGACGGTTCGTCCTGGGCGAGTACGGCGAGCAGCTCGGCGGCGCGCGGTTCCGCGCTGCCGGCGAGCGCCTCGGTCAGGCCGTCCGGGGCGCGGTGCCGGTGGGTGTGCAGCAGCGCCTGCGCCGCCGCGCCGACGGTGGCCCGCGGCGTGGCGGGCAGCCGACGCTCGTCGCCGAGCCAGCGTACGAGGTGCGGCTGTACGGCGTCGGGCCGTGCGCCGAGCAGCCGTGCGGTGGCGTCGAGGAAACGCGGCCCGCCCGGCTCCTCCGGCGGCCCGTCGGCGCGCACGAGCTCGCGCAGCAGCTCGCAGCGAAGGCCGTCGGGCATGGCCAGTGCGTCCCAGAAGCCGGGTCCGAACTCCGCGAGCACGGCTTGCCCCTGATCCCGTACGCGTCCCCGCTGCCGTCCTCGTTCCCGCTCCCGCTCCCGGCCGGCCAAGAGCCACCGGGCGAGCAGGCGCAGCGGTCTCACGTACGGCGTCGCGTCGGACAGGCGGGGCAGCGTCCCGGCGAGCAGCCGGGCGGCCCACCAGTTCTCCGGGTCGGCGTCCAGCGCGCCCACCAGTTCCTCCAGCCGCGCCGCCAGCCGCTGCGGTCCGTACGGGCGGGGCAGCAGGAGGAGGGCCTGCACGACGGGCCCGATGCGGTGGTGCGGCACGGGCAGCGGGCGGGCGGTGTCCCCGGTGCCGCGGCGGTGGACCAGGGTGCGCAGGGCCTCGTCCAGGTCGAGATGGGTTCCCTGGATCCAGTCGGCGAACTGCTCGTGCGCGAAGCGGTACCCGGTGCCCGCGGGCACGAGGAGGCCCTCGGCGAGCACGGCGGACGCCCAGCCGGTGCCCCCGCCGAGCCGGTCCGGCGCGGGCCCCCAGGGGAACACGTCCTCGAACGCCGCCCGCTCCAGCTCGCCCTGCCCGGGCCCGAGGCTGCGCCGGGCGGCCTCGTGCACCTGCCCGGCGACCTTCGCTGCCAGCCTGCGGACGGCGCCGCCCCGCAGCCCGTTCCCGGCGGCGAGCCGGACAGCGACACGCAGACACATCAGATCGAGGTGAGCACCGAACACGTCGTGCCGATCCAGACACCCCCCACCCCCACCGGGCAGCCCGACGTCGTCCGGCACCACGTTCCCGCCAAGCACCCGGGCCCCACCCGACAGCACCCCCGCACCCGGCACAGCCCCACCAGGCACCACGCCCCCTCCGCACCCCACAGCCCCACCCGACATCGCGCCCCCGTTCGGCGCCACGCCCCCGCCGGACATCACGGCCGCACCCCGGGGCACGACCCCACCCGGCAGCACGCCCCCGTCCGGCAGCGCCGCCCGCACCTCGGACAGCAGGCGCAGCGTGAGCGGATGGCGGGCGTCCCGGTCGCCGAGCACCCCGTCGGGAATTCCGTACCGCGCCCGCGCCCGCCGTGCCTCCCCCGCGTCGAGGTCACCCAGCGGCACACAGGCGGGAAGAGGGGCGCCCGCCGTCCTCTCCCCGTGCAGCAGGTCCGCCGGGACCGCCGCCCCGGCCGCCTCCCAGTACTCCGCCCGGCACGCCACCACCAGCCGGGCACCGGTCCGGCGGAGCCAGTCGGCCGTGCCCGTCGTCCAGGCGGAGAGCCGGTGGGCCGCCCCCGGCGGCATCTCCTCGGGGCTGTCCAGCAGGAGCAGCAGCGGGCGCCCGGCGCCCTGGGCCAGCCGGGCGAGGCGCTCGGGGGTGACGTCGCCCAGACCGGTGCGCGCGGCTGCGTGGGACACGGCACGGGCCGCGGCGACGATACGCGCGGCACGCTCCAGGGCGCGGCGGGCGGCGTCGGCGACCGAGGTGTCGTCGGCGCGGAGGTCCGCGCCGCGCAGCCACAGCGTGGGTGCGGGCGCGGCTCCCCGGCTCCGGCGGGCGGCGAGTGCCGCGAGTTCGGTCGTACGTCCGCTGCCGGGCGCCCCGACGAGAGCGAGGACGGCGGCGTGTCCGGTCTCGAACCCGGTGAACGCGGCGGCGGGCGCGGCCCGTTCGACCGGCTCGACGGCGCCGGGCCGGGAGGGCGCGGCCCACGGCCCGTCCTGGCCGACCGAGGTGGCCGTGAGCTCCAGTACCCCGGCGAGGTTCAGGTCGGCGCCGTACGCGGGCACGGTCGCGGCGTTCTCGGCGAGCAGCGCGGTGAGCGGGCGCACGGCGGCGGGGGCGCCCTCCCGAGGCCGCAGCGGCGCCGCGAAGCCGACGTCCCGGTGGGCGGAGCTGAGCGCGGTGCCGAGCACCCCGAGCACGGCGCCGGTCGTCGCGTCGAACACCGGTCCCCCGCACGCGCCGCGACCGGTGCGCAGCGCGTCGCACCCGGCCGTGCCGAGCGCCAGCTCCAGGGCGTCGTCCAGGATGTGGCGGCTTTCGGCCCCGGCGTACACGGCCGGGGCCGTGCCGAGCACCCGCGCCTCGCGCCGGCCGCCGGCGACGATCCACACGTAGGTGCCGGGCTCGATCCGCTCCCGCACGGTCATGGGCAGCGGCCCGACGCGGAGGCCCTCGGTGCGGACGAGGGCGAGGTCGAGGCCGGGCAGCGCCGTCACCGCCTCCGGGCTCACGGCGCAGCTGCGGCCCCCGGCGGCGGTCACCACCAGGCGGTCGGCTCCGTCGACGGCCTCGTGGCTGGTGACGACGGTGCCGTGGTGGTCGGCGACGAACCCGGTGCCCCGCAGCCGCCCCTCCCCGTCGGCCAGCCGCACGAGCCCGGAGTCGCACGCCCGACGGCCCGGGTCACCCCACGTTCCGCGAGCCGCGCCGCCGGACGCGCCGCACCTCGGATCGCGTGCCGCGTCGCCGTCGCGCGGACCTCGTTGCGCCGTCATCGCCGTACCTCCCCGCCGAGCCCAGGCCCGACGGTAGGTGCGTGGTGATCACCGGCACGGACGGGTTCACGAACGCGCCCCCTTCCGCTCCCCCGTTGTGCTCCTGGCGCCCGGCCGGACGGGTGAATGGCGGAGGGCGGGCCGACGCACCCTAGGAGTGGGGGAACCGAGGGGGGCGGTGGAGCGGCGGCAGCGGTGGTCCTCACGGGCCGCCGCTCCACGGGAGGGGCACGCACCCCTCCCGTGTCCCATGGGCCGGGGTCCGGGGACCGGGGACCGGGGACCGAATCCCGTGTCCCGGGGACCGAATCCCGTGTCCCGTACCGCGTCAGCCGAAGACGGCCAGGCTCTTGGCCTTCCCGCGCTGCGCCTCGACCAGCGCCAGGAAGGCGCCCTCCGGGTCGAAGACGGCGACGGGGCCAGCCTCCGCGTATTCCTCGGGCATGTCGAGCCGCACCCCGTTGAGCAGCAGCTTCGCCCGCCGCGCGTCGACGTCCCAGCGGGTGAACGCCGCGGTGGCGGCCTCGGCGACCGGCATCACGGTGAGCTCCTGCTGGAGCTGGTCCAGCGTGCGCGCGGTGTCCAGCTTGTACGGCCCGACGCGGGTGCGGCGCAGCGCGGTGAGGTGGCCGCCGACGCCGAGGCCGGCGCCCAGGTCGCGGGCGAGAGCCCGGATGTACGTGCCGGACGAGCAGACGACGGACACGACCAGGTCGAGCACCGGGGTGCCGTCTCCGGCGACGGCCTCGCGGACGTCGTACACGGCGAAGGACGACACGGTGACCGGCCGGGCCGGGATGTCGAATTCCTCGCCGTCCCGCGCCCGCTTGTAGGACCGCACGCCGTTGATCTTGATGGCGCTGACCTTGGACGGCACCTGCATGATGGCGCCGGTCAGCTTGGCGACCCCGGCGTCGACGGCGTCCCGGGTGACCCCGGAGGCGTCGGCGGACGCGGTGATGTCGCCTTCGGCGTCGTCCGTGACGGTCGTCTGGCCGAGGCGGATGGTGCCCAGGTACTCCTTCTCGGTCAGCGCGAGGTGGCCGAGGAGCTTCGTCGCCCGCTCGACGCCGAGGACGAGGACACCCGTCGCCATCGGGTCGAGCGTGCCCGCGTGCCCGACGCGCCGGGTCTTGGCGATGCCCCGCATCTTGGCGACGACGTCGTGCGAAGTGAAGCCCGACGGCTTGTCGACGATGACAAGGCCGTCGGGCGTGGTGTGCTTGGCGGTCATTCGGCGGCGTCGTCCGTCTCGTCGTCCTCTTCGCCCGGCTTGCGGTACGGGTCCGCGTCACCGGCGTACGTGGCGCCCGTGGCCGCCTCGCGCACCTTCTCGTCGGACTGGCGCGCCTTGGCGAGGAGGTCCTCCAGGGCCCGGGCGTTGTCGGGGAGGGCGTCCATCACGAAGGCCAGGGTCGGCGTGAACTTCACACCGGCGGCCCGGCCGACCTCGGAGCGCAGGATGCCCTTGGCGCTCTCCAGGCCCGCCGCCGCGGCCTTCCGCTGCTCGTCGTCCCCGTACACCGTGTAGAAGACGGTCGCCTCCCGCAGGTCACCCGTGACCCGGGTGTCCGTGATGGTGACGTGCGAACCGAGCCGCGGGTCCTTGATCCCGCGCTGCAGCTTCTGGGCCACCACCTCTCGGATCAGGTCCGCCAGCCTCTTAGCCCGCGCGTTGTCGGCCACTGGTCCGTCTCCCGTTCTCTTTCTTCCGCATTCTTGCTGTCAGTCGTCTTCGCCGTGGAAGCGCCGTCGTACGGACAGCAGTTCCACCTCGGGGCGGCCGGCGACCAGCCGTTCGCACCGGTCCAGTACGTCGGTGAGATGCCCCGCGTCGGCGGACACCATCGCCAGGCCGATCCCGGCCCTTCGGTGGAGGTCCAGATGACCGACCTCGGCCACGCTCACGGAGTACTTCCGCTGAAGCTCGGCGACGATCGGGCGGACGACGGAGCGCTTCTCCTTCAGCGACCGTACGTCGCCGAGGAGGAGGTCGAAGGACAGCGTCCCCACATACATGTATGCATCCGGTTCACCCGCCGGTACGGGATCGATGGCCCCGCCGTCCGTGCGGCAGGGACATCAGAACCGTACAACGAACGGCCGGGGCCGATCGACGGAAATTACTCTCCGTCGACCGGCCCCGGACCGGACCGTCTCCGAAAACCGGGCGCTTACGCGCGCGGCTTCTCGCGCATCTCGTACGTCGCGATGACGTCGTCGATCTTGATGTCGTTGAAGTTTCCGAGGTTGATACCGCCCTCGAAGCCTTCGCGGATCTCGGTGACGTCGTCCTTGAAGCGACGCAGACCCTCGATGTTGAGGTTCTCCGCGATGACCTTGCCGTCGCGGATGAGGCGCGCCTTGGTGTTGCGCTTGACCTCGCCGGAGCGGATGAGGACACCCGCGATGTTGCCCAGCTTGGACGAGCGGAAGACCTCGCGGATCTCCGCCGTACCGAGCTCGACCTCTTCGTACTCCGGCTTGAGCATGCCCTTGAGGGCCGCCTCGATCTCCTCGATCGCCTGGTAGATGACCGAGTAGTACCGGACGTCCACGCCCTCGCGCTCGGCCATCTGCGCGGCACGCCCCGCGGCGCGCACGTTGAAGCCGATCACGATGGCGTCCGAGCCCATCGCCAGGTCGATGTCGGACTCCGTGACCGCACCGACGCCGCGGTGCAGGACGCGGATGTCGACCTCTTCGCCGACGTCCAGCTGGAGCAGGGAGGACTCGAGGGCCTCGACGGAACCGGAAGCGTCACCCTTGATGATCAGGTTCAGCTGCTGGACCTCGCCGGCCTTCAGGACCTTGTCCAGGTCCTCCAGCGACACACGGCGCGTGCGCTTGGCGAAGGCCGCGTTGCGCTCGCGCGCCGCACGCTTCTCCGCGATCTGACGGGCCGTACGGTCCTCGTCCACGACGAGGAAGTTGTCGCCCGCACCCGGGACGTTGGTCAGGCCCAGGACCTGGACCGGCGTCGACGGGCCCGCCTCGGCGACGTTGTTGCCGTTGTCGTCGAGCATGGCGCGCACCCGGCCGTAGGCGTCGCCCACGACCATCGTGTCGCCGACCCGCAGCGTGCCGCGCTGGACGAGGACCGTCGACACGGCACCGCGGCCGCGGTCGAGACGGGACTCGATCGAGATGCCCTGCGCGTCCTGGTTCGGGTTGGCCCGCAGGTCGAGCGAGGCGTCGGCCGTGAGGACCACGGCCTCCAGCAGGGAGTCGATGTGCAGACCCTGCTTGGCGGAGATGTCGACGAACATGGTGTCGCCGCCGTACTCCTCGGCCACCAGACCGTACTCGGTCAGCTGACCGCGCACCTTGGTCGGGTCGGCACCCTCGACGTCGATCTTGTTGACCGCGACGACGATCGGGACGTCGGCCGCCTTGGCGTGGTTGAGCGCCTCGACCGTCTGCGGCATGACGCCGTCGTTGGCCGCGACGACCAGGATCGCGATGTCGGTCGACTTCGCACCACGGGCACGCATGGCGGTGAACGCCTCGTGACCCGGGGTGTCGATGAAGGTGATCTTGCGCTCTTCGGCGTTGACCTCGGTCGCGACCTGGTAGGCACCGATGTGCTGGGTGATGCCGCCGGCCTCGCCCGCGATGACGTTCGTCTTGCGGATCGCGTCCAGCAGGCGGGTCTTGCCGTGGTCGACGTGACCCATGACGGTGACCACCGGCGGACGGACGACCAGGTCCTCGTCGGAGCCCTCGTCCTCACCGAACTCGATGTCGAACGACTCGAGGAGCTCGCGGTCCTCCTCCTCCGGGCTGACGACCTGAACCGTGTAGTTCATCTCGTCGGCCAGGAGCTGCAGCGTCTCGTCGGAGACGGACTGCGTGGCCGTGACCATCTCGCCGAGGTTCATCATGACCGCGACGAGCGACGCCGGGTTGGCGTTGATCTTCTCCGCGAAGTCGGTGAGCGACGCACCGCGCGACAGGCGAATGGTCTCGCCGTTGCCGCGAGGCAGCATCACGCCGCCGACCGACGGGGCCTGCATGGCCTCGTACTCCTGGCGCCTCTGCCGCTTCGACTTGCGACCGCGACGCGCGGGACCGCCGGGACGGCCGAAGGCGCCCTGCGTGCCACCACGGCCACCGGGACCGCCGGGACGGCCGCCGAAGCCGGGACGGCCACCGCCGCCGCCGAAGCCGCCGCCGCCACCGGGACGACCGGCGAAACCGCCGCCGCCACCGGGACGACCGCCACCGCCGCCACCGGGACCGGCGGGACGACCGGCGAAGCCGCCGCCGCCCGGACGACCGCCGCCGCCGGGACGACCCGCACCGCCACCCGGACCGCGACCGCCGCCACCGGGGCCGGGACGCGGGCCGGCAGCGGGACGCTGCGGCATCATGCCGGGGTTGGGACGGGGCCCACCGGGACCGGGACGAGCGCCGCCGCCCTGCGGACGCGGCATCGAACCCGGAGACGGACGCTGACCGCCCGGACCCTGGGGACGAGGACCGCCGCCCTGACCGCCCGGAGCCTGCGGACGGGGACCGCCGCCGGGACCGCCGGCGCCACCGGGACGCGGGCCGCCCTGCGGACGGGGCGCCTGCGGGCGCGCCATGCCGGTGGAACCACCGGACGTGAAGGGGTTGTTGCCCGGACGGGGACCCGCCGGACGGGCACCCGGACGCGGCGCGGAAGCGCCGGGACGGCCACCCTGGCCACCGGGACGGCCACCCTGACCGCCCTGCTGACCCTGACCGGGAGCCGGACGGCCACCGGGCTTGGGGGCACCGGGGCGCGTGTTCTGCTTCGGGGCGGCCGGGGCCGACGGCGGAGCGGTGAACTCGGGCGCGGCCGGAGCAGCCGGGGCCGGGCGCGGCGCGGGCTTGGGGCCCGGCGTCGGACGCGGACCGGGAGCCGGCGCGGGAGAGGACGGGGCAGCGGGCTGCTGCGCCGCGGGCGCCTTGGGGGCGGCCGGCGGCCTCGGGGCGGCCGGAGCCGCGGGGGCAGCCGGACGGGCCGCCTGCGCCGGGGACGGCGCGGCGGGCCTGGGGGCAGCCTTCCTCGGGGCGGGCTTGGCGGCGGACTTGCCGTTGCCACCGCCCTGGAAGGCGTCAGTCAATTTGCGTACAACCGGTGCTTCGATGGTCGAAGACGCCGAACGGACGAATTCACCGAGTTCCTGGAGCTTGGCCATGACGACCTTGCTCTCGACACCGAACTCCTTGGCGAGTTCGTAGACCCGGACCTTAGCCACTTCGCTCCTTTGAGGTCCGGGTTGCGTCCGGACCGTCGCTAGTTCATGGGCGTACTCATCGCGTACTCATCGAGTGCTCATCGCAATCTCGACCTGCTTTCGACTCGCGAGGTACCAGACCGCACGGGGTTCCGTGCGGCACGTCTTGCGTGCGTGTTGCCTGTTCAGCAAGCTCACACCTGCTGACGGCAACCTTGTGTCTGCTCGACGTACTGGCGCAACGCCATTACGTCGAGCGGCCCCGGGACGCGCAGCGCCCGCGGAAACGCCCGGCGGCGCACCGCCTGGTCGATACAGAGCGGGGCGGGGTGTACGTACGCACCCCGGCCGGGCAGCGTACCGCGAGGATCGGGGGCGCATGCGCCCCCGTCCGCCACGGTCCGCAGCAGTTCGGTTTTGGCCGCTCGCTCCCGGCACCCCACACAGGTGCGCTCAGGGCATGCACGGGCACGCGTCCGGCCAGACACCGCTAAGTCTACCTCCCCGCACTGACCTCACCCGTTTGGGGCAAAAATCGAACGGTTGTTGTCGTAATTCAAGCCGCACGCGACTTGAATCCATTCCCCCGGTTATTCCGCGGGCTGCACTCCGGCCTGCTGTGCGGGCTGCTCGGTGTCCGGCCGGATGTCGATGCGCCAGCCGGTCAGACGGGCAGCGAGGCGGGCGTTCTGCCCCTCCTTGCCGATCGCCAGGGACAGCTGGTAGTCCGGCACGGTCACCCGGGCCGACCGGGCCGCCATGTCGACGACCTCGACCTTGGACACCCGGGCGGGCGACAGCGCGTTCGCCACCATCTCGGCCGGGTCGTCCGACCAGTCGACGATGTCGATCTTCTCGCCGTTCAGCTCACCCATCACGTTGCGCACCCGGCCGCCCATGGGGCCGATGCAGGCGCCCTTGGCGTTGAGGCCCGAGCGGGTGGAGCGGACGGCGATCTTGGTGCGGTGGCCGGCCTCGCGGGCGATGGCGGAGATCTCGACGGAACCGTCGGCGATCTCCGGCACCTCCAGCGCGAACAGCTTCTTCACCAGGTTCGGGTGGGTGCGCGACAGGGTCACGGACGGGCCCCGGACGCCCTTGGCGACCCGGACGACGTACGAACGCAGCCGCAGGCCGTGCTGGTAGGTCTCGCCCGGCACCTGCTCCTGCACCGGCAGGATGGCCTCCAGCTTGCCGATGTCCACCAGCACGTTCCTCGGGTCGCGGCCCTGCTGGACCACGCCGGTGACGATGTCGCCCTCACGGCCGGCGTACTCGCCGAGTGTCGCGTCGTCCTCGGCGTCGCGCAGGCGCTGCAGGATGACCTGCTTGGCCGTGGTGGCGGCGATGCGGCCGAAGCCGGACGGGGTGTCGTCGAACTCGCGGGGGGCCTGGCCCTCCTCGAGATCCTCGGGGTCCTCCTTCGCCCACACGGTCACATGCCCGGTCTCCCGGTTGAGCTCCACGCGCGCGTGTCGGCGGCTTCCCTCGGTGCGGTGGTAGGCGATGAGGAGGGCGGACTCGATCGCTTCGACCAGCAGGTCGAAGGAGATCTCTTTCTCCCGTACCAAGCCCCGCAGGGCACTCATGTCGATGTCCACGGCTACGCCTCCTCCTCTTCCGTCATGTCCTTCTTGTCCTTGCGGTTGAACTCGACCTGGACCCGGGCCCTGTCGACGTCGGCGAAGGCGAGCCGGCGCGTGGTGGCCCTGCGGCCCTTCACACCGGGCACTTCGACGTCCAGGCCGTCGTCGTCCACGTCGAGGATGCGGGCGACGAGTTCGCCGCCGTCGTGGAACTGGAACTTCACCAGGCGGTCCGCGGCGCGGACGTAGTGGCGGTGCTCGGTGAGGGCGCGCTCCGCGCCCGGGGTGCCGACCTCGAGGGTGTACTCCCCCTCGCCCATCGCGTCCGTCTCGTCGAGCTTCGCCGAGAGCGCGCGGCTCACATCGGCGATCCGGTCGAGGTCCGCTCCGGTGTCGGAGTCGACGACGACACGCAGCACACGCTTGCGGCCCACCGAGTCCACGGCGACCTCTTCGAGGTCGAGGCCTTGCGAGCTGACAAGCGGTTCCAGAAGTTCTCGCAGCCTCTCGCTCTGGGTGGTGCTCATCCGGGTGACTCCTCGGCCGCGTGTGCTGTTGTGGGATGGTCGCGTGTCTGACAAAGGGTATCCGGTCCCGGGGGGTGTTGCCGTCCACCCCGCCGCCCCACCGGTGCCGTTGAGCGAGGACGCGGGGGTGCGCGGGTACCGTGATCACGGGCGTGCCGTCCCGCCCCCGAATTCCGTACGAGCCCCGAGGATGTCCCCCGTGCCGCTGCCCCCACCGTCGCGCATGCCCCCCGGGCCGCGCAGAAGGAGCCTGCTCGCCTCGGCCGCGGGTGCCGTGCTGCTGGCCGGCTGTTCCGACGGCTCCGACTCCCCCGGTGCCGGCGGGCACAGGACGTCCGCGGCCGGGCGGGCACGGGCGCGTGCGGCGCGGGACAGCCGGGGCCTGGTCGAGCACTACGACGCCGTCCTCGCGGCGCACCCGGGACTGGCCGAGCGGCTGACGCCGTTGCGGGGCGAAGTCGCCCGGCACGCGGCGGCGTTCGAGGCGGGTGAAGGTCGAGGCGTCCGCGACCCGGTGGGGGAATCGTCCGTGAATACGAGCGAATCGGCCGGCGAGGCCGGCAGCAGGGCCGCCGGTGGCTCGTCGGGCTCGCCGTCCCCGGCGCCGTCGGGGCCGGATGCGCCGGGTGTGGTCGTGCCTGGGAACGAGAAGGACGCGCTGGCCCAGCTCGCCGCCGCCGAGCGGGTACTGGTCGAGCGGCGCTCGCGGGCCCTGCTGGACGCGCCGGGCGAACTCGCGCGGCTGCTGGCCTCGGTCGCGGCCTCCGGGGCGGCGCACGTGTACCTGCTGACGGAGGGTGACCGGTGAGCGCGACGCGAGACGGGGGCGGCGGAAAGGCCGCGGCCCTCCGGGCCCTGCAGGCGGCGCTCGCCGCCGAACACGCCGCCGTGTACGGCTACGGCGTCGTCGGCGGCCGGATCGCCGAGGGGCGGCGCAAGGAGGCGAAGGCGGCGTACGACGCGCATCGGGCGCGACGGGACGCGCTGGCCCGGCAGGTGCGGGACCTGGGAGGCGAGCCGGTCGCGGCGGCCGCCGGGTACGCGCTGCCGTTCGCGGTGCCGGACGCGGACGCGGCGGCGCGGCTGGCGGCCGAACTGGAGGACCGGCTGGCCGGGGTGTACTCCGACCTGGTGCGGTCGGCCGGCGGCGAGCGGCGGGCCGCGGCGGCCGAGGCGCTGCGGGAGGCCGCCGTGCGCGCGGTGCGCTGGCGCGGCGGGAGCGTAGCCTTCCCTGGGCTCGCCGAACGGTCGGCCACCGCGTCGGCGGCGCCATCCACGCCGTCGGCGTAACGACGAAGGGACGGCTCGCGCATGGCTTTCGAAGCGCCGCCGCGTCTGGTCAGGGCGCTGGGTGAGACGGCACCGGACGGTGACGACTGGCTGCGGGAGCTGCCCGGACTGGCGCAGCGGGCTGTCGCGCTGCGCCAGTTGACCGTGGAGCGGGTGCAGGTGCCCGGCGGCCGTAGCAGTCTGGTGGTGCTGGTGAGGCGGGCGGACGGGTCTCCCGCCGTACTGAAGCTGGCGCCGCGGCGGGCCCGGCCGGGCGGCGAGCGGGCCGCGCTGGCGCACTGGGGCGGGCGGGGCGCCGTTCAGCTGCTGGAGGAGTCCTCGGACGACGGGGCGCTGGTGCTGGAACGGCTGCATCCGGACGTGTCGGTGCGCTCGTTGCCGGAGGCGAAGGCGCTCCTGGAGGCGGCGGGGGCGCTGCGGCGGCTGTGGGTGGAGCCGCCGGCGGGGCACGCGTTCGAGACCGTCGCGGAGCGGACCGGGCGGCAGGCCGGGGCGATGCGGGCGAGTGCCGAGCAAGACCCCGACGTGGCGCCCTTGGTGGAGGTGGCGTTGGCCGCGCGCACGGAGTTGGTGGTGGCGCCGCCGGAGGACCGGTTGCTGCACGGGACGTTCCGGCAGAGCAAGGTGCTGGCCGGGGACCGGGTGCCGTGGCTGGCGGTGGGGCCGGATCCCGTGGTGGGCGAGGCGGCGTTCGACCTGGCGCGGCTGGTGCGGGACCGGGTGGAGGACCTGATCGCGCAGCCGACGGGGGCGGCGACCACGCGGCGCCGGGTGAAGCGGCTGGCGGAGTCGCTGGAGGTGGACCGGGAGCGGCTGCGGGGCTGGACGCTGTTCCGGGCGGTCGAGTCGGGCGTACGGGCGCGGCGGGTCGGCCGGACCCGGGACGCGGAACTCCTGCTGGAGTTCGCGGGCTGGCTGTAGGGCGGGTGCCGCCGCGGGGCGGGTCACGCTGCCGGCGTTGACGGGTTGCCGCGCGCGCACCGTCCCCCTTGCCGGGCGGCACGACGGGCCGCGGGCGTCACCGGGCGGGAGCGGTGGATGAGGGCGGCGCGCCCCCATCCACCGGCTCGACGGCGCGGGGTGTTACGCCGTCAGGCGCGCGATCGCGTCGTCGATCGTCACTTCCTCGCGTTCGCCCGTGCGGCGGTCCTTCAGTTCGACGACGCCGTCCCCGGCCCGGCGGCCGACGACCAGGATCTGCGGAATGCCGATGAGCTCGGAGTCGGTGAACTTCACGCCCGGCGAGACGCCCGCCCGGTCGTCGACGAGGACGCGGACACCCGCCGCGGCGAGCTTCCCGGAGACGTCGAGGGCCACCTCCGTCTGCAGGGCCTTGCCGGCGGCGACCACGTGCACGTCGGCCGGGGCGACCTCCTTGGACCAGATGAGGCCCTTGTCGTCGGCGTGCTGCTCGGCCAGTGCCGCGACCGCGCGGGAGACGCCGATGCCGTAGGAGCCCATGGTGACGCGGACGGGCTTGCCGTTCTGGCCGAGGACGTCCAGCTTGAGGGCGTCGGCGTACTTGCGGCCCAGCTGGAAGATGTGACCGATCTCGATGGCGCGGTCCAGCTTCAGACCGGTCCCGCACGTCGGGCAGGGGTCGCCCTCCTGGACGACGACGACGTCGACGTACGCGTCGACCTCGAAGTCACGGCCGACGACGACGTTCTTCGTGTGCGTGTCGGCCTTGTTGGCGCCGGTGATCCACGCGGTGCCGGGGGCCACGCGGGGGTCGGCCAGGTACGTCACCTTGTCGAGCCCCTGCGGGCCGACGTAGCCGCGTACCAGGTCGGGGCGGGCGGCGAAGTCCGTCTCCGTGACCAGTTCGACGGTCGCCGGGGCGAAGTGCGCCTCGACCTTGCCCATGTCGACCTCGCGGTCGCCGGGCACGCCGAGGGCCACGATCTCGCCGTCGACCTTCACCAGGAGGTTCTTCAGGGTGGCGGAGGCCGGGACGCCGAGCGAGGCCGCCAGGGTCTCGATCGTGGGCGTGCCGGGGGTCGGGATGTCCTGCGCCGCGGGCACGCCGGCGGCGTCCACCGGCTTCAGCTCGTACGTGATCGCTTCGGTGTTGGCGGCGAAGTCGCAGTTCGGGCAGTCCGCGAAGGTGTCCTCGCCGGCCTCGGCGGGGGCGAGGAACTCCTCCGACTTGGAGCCGCCCATCGCGCCGGCGGTCGCGGCGCAGATGCGGTAGTCGAGGCCGAGGCGCTCGAAGACGCGCTGGTAGGCCTGGCGGTGCAGGGCGTAGGACTGGGCGAGGCCCTCGTCCTCGGTGTCGAAGGAGTAGGAGTCCTTCATGAGGAACTCGCGGCCGCGCAGGATGCCCGCGCGCGGCCGGGCCTCGTCGCGGTACTTGTTCTGGATCTGGTAGAGGATGACCGGCAGGTCCTTGTAGGAGGACGCCTGGTCCTTCACCAGGAGGGTGAAGATCTCCTCGTGGGTGGGGCCGAGCAGGTAGTCGCCGCCCCTGCGGTCCTTGAGGCGGAACAGCTCGGGGCCGTACTCGTCCCAGCGGCCGGTGGTCTCGTACGGCTCCTTCGGCAGGATGGCGGGGAGCAGCACCTCCTGGGCGCCGATCGCGTCCATCTCCTCGCGGACGATGCGCTCGACGTTGGCCAGGACCTTCTTGCCGAGCGGCAGCCAGGTCCAGATGCCTGCCGCGGTGCGGCGGACGTAGCCTGCGCGGACCAGCAGCTTGTGGCTGAGGACCTCGGCGTCGGCCGGGTCGTCGCGCAGCGTCTTCGCCAACAACTGGGACATGCGCTGGACCGGTGCGTTCGCCATCGTTCTCGTACTCCTGCCGGATGGGGGTCCCCCGCCGGGGCCGCTCGGGCGGGGCCGAGCCGGGGGGAGGGTGTTGGCATGGAGGTTAGCCGGGCGGTGCGGGCCTGCGGAAATCGGTTATCGGCGGCGCAGCGGCAGGGGGGCGCCCATCACGGCGTACGGCTTGGGGGCGCTGGGGAAGTGGACCTGCCGGGCGAGGTCCTCGTAGCCGAGGGAGCGGTACAGGCCGCGGGCGGGGCTGTCGGTGTCGATGGCGGAGAGGATCGAGCGGGGCTGGGCGGCCGTGTCGGTGATGCGGGTGATCAGGGTGCGGCCGACGCCGCGGTTCTGGTGGCGCGGGTGGACGTGCAGTTCGGTGATGACGAAGGAGTCGTCGAGCCAGGCCTCGTGGCCCTGGGCGCGCAGGTAGGGCTCGACGACGGTGGACCACCAGTGGGCCCGGTCGTTGGGCATGCCGTACACGAAGCCGACCAGGCTGCCGCCGCTGAGGGCGCCGAAGGCCCGGGCACCGGGATATGCCATGTGCCGCAGGACGATCTGGCGTCGTACGGCGACCTCGTCGGCGCCCAGTCCGAAGGCCACGGCCTGGACGGCGAGGGCTTCGTCCACGTGGGACGAGAGGTCCAAGGGGCCGATGACGAGGTCCATGCGGGGAGCCTACAGGGGGCCGGATGAGGACACGGGGTCAGAAGAGGACACTCATGAAGGCACCGGTCTCCCGGAAGCCGACGTTCTCGTAGGTCCGGCGGGCCGGGGTGTTGAAGTCGTTGACGTAGAGGCTGACCACGGGGGCGAAGTCGGCGAGGGCGTAGCGCAGGACGGCGGCCATGCCGGGGGTGGCGAGGCCCCGGCCGCGGTATTCGGGGGCGACCCAGACGCCCTGGATCTGGCAGGCCCGGTCGGTGGCGGCGCCGATCTCGGCCTTGAACACGACCCTGCCGCGGGCGTCGAAACGGGCGAAGGAGCGGCCGGAACCGACGAGTTCGGCGACGCGGGCCTGGTAGAGGAGGCCGCCGTCGCCGGCCAGGGGCGAGACGCCGACCTCTTCGGTGAACATGGCCACGCAGGCCGGCATGATCGTTTCCATCTCGTCCTTGCGGACGCGCCGGACGTGCGGGTCGGGGGCGATGTCGGCGGGCATGCGGTCGGTGACCATGAGGGGCTGGTGGGCGCGGACCTCGCGGGCGGGGCCCCAGGCGGGTTCGAGGAGGCGCCAGAGCTGGGCGGTGGGTCCGGCGGGGCCGACGACGGAGGAGCAGCGGCGGCCCGCCCGGCGGGCGCGGTCGGCGAAGGCGCGGACGGCGCGGGGGGTGGCGCAGATGGGGACGAGGTTGGCGCCCGCGTAGCACAGGGACGTGAGCATGCCGTCCTCGTACCAGCCCCACATCTCGCCGCCGAGCCGCCACGGGTCGAGGCCGGCGATCTGCACGCGGGACGTCACGAAGGCGTTGGCGACCGGCTCCCGCTCCAGAACGGCGAGCGCGGCGTCCAGGTCACTCGGTTCGAGCACCCGGGAGGTGGTCTGGGTCAACACGTGCGGGGCCTCGTCCTCAGGTCTGCTGGTTTCCGCACTGTACCTGCCGGGAATCCGCGGCGCTGCCCGATGGGAGGCGGTGTATCGCCGTACGGACACGCGTTCGCCCCGTCACCGCTGGAGGTGACGGGGCGGGGAGGCGTGCGGGCTCCTGGTCAGCCGGCGACGGAGACGGACGGCTCGCCCGAGGTCACGCCGTCCTGCTCCATCTGCTCGGCCAGCTTCATGGCCTCCTCGATCAGGGTCTCCACGATCTTGGACTCGGGGACGGTCTTGATGACCTCGCCCTTGACGAAGATCTGCCCCTTGCCGTTGCCCGAGGCGACGCCGAGGTCGGCCTCGCGGGCCTCCCCCGGGCCGTTCACGACGCAGCCCATGACGGCGACGCGCAGCGGGACCTCCATGCCGGTCAGGCCCGCCGTGACCTCCTCCGCCAGCTTGTACACGTCTACCTGGGCGCGGCCGCAGGACGGGCAGGAGACGATCTCCAGGCCTCGCTGCTTGAGGTTCAGGGACTCCAGGATCTGGTTGCCGACCTTGACCTCCTCGACGGGCGGGGCCGACAGGGAGACGCGGATGGTGTCGCCGATGCCCTGGCTGAGCAGGGCACCGAAGGCGACGGCCGACTTGATCGTGCCCTGGAAGGCCGGGCCGGCCTCGGTCACACCCAGGTGGAGGGGGTAGTCGCAGGCGGCGGCGAGCTGCCGGTAGGCCTCGATCATCACGACCGGGTCGTTGTGCTTGACCGAGATCTTGATGTCGCGGAAGCCGTGCTCCTCGAACAGGGACGCCTCCCACAGGGCGGACTCGACGAGCGCCTCGGGGGTCGCCTTGCCGTACTTCTGGAGCAGCCGCCGGTCCAGGGAGCCCGCGTTCACCCCGATGCGGATGGGCGTGCCGTGGTCCTTGGCGGCCTTGGCGATCTCCTTGACCTTGTCGTCGAACTGCTTGATGTTGCCCGGGTTCACGCGGACCGCGGCGCAGCCGGCCTCGATGGCGGCGAAGACGTACTTCGGCTGGAAGTGAATGTCGGCGATCACCGGGATCTGCGACTTGCGGGCGATGGTGGCGAGGGCGTCGGCGTCGTCCTGGGTGGGGCAGGCGACGCGCACGATCTGGCAGCCGGAGGCGGTCAGCTCGGCGATCTGCTGGAGGGTGGCGCCCACGTCCGAGGTGCGCGTGGTGGTCATGGACTGCACGGACACGGGGGCGTCGCCGCCCACCGCCACGGAACCGACCTGGATCTGCCGGCTCTTGCGGCGCTCGGCGAGCTTGGTCGGAACGGACGGCATGCCGAGAGAAATCGCAGTCATCTGCTGTGCAACCCCAAGTCGTGGATCAAATCCCGGTCCCGCCCGCGGCGGGCTCCGGGCTCCGAGATTACGGCACGGGCCCGGCAGGGGGCACATCACGGCTCGCGAACCCACCCGGGGGGAATGGCCCGGCAGGAGGCCTGCCGGGCCACCGGAAACCCGGTGTGACCTCCTACGAGATGCGTACGGGGTTCACGACGTCGGCGATCAGGACGAGGATCGTGAAGCAGACGAAGATCCCCGCGACGACGTACGCCACCGGCATCAGCTTCGCCACGTCGAACGGTCCCGGGTCGGGGCGGCGCAGCACCTTGGCGACGCTGCGGCGCAGCGACTCCCACAGGGCGCCCGCGATGTGGCCGCCGTCCAGGGGCAGCAGCGGGAGCATGTTGAAGAGGAACAGGGAGAGGTTGAAGCCGGCGACCAGCATCACGAACATGGCGAGCTGCTGGGTGGGCGGGATGTCGAGGGTGGCGATCTCGCCGCCGACGCGGGCCGCGCCGACCACGCCCATCGGGGAGTCCGCCTCGCGCGGGCCGTCGCCGAAGGCCGCGTCCCACAGGGCGGGGATCTTGCCGGGGAGCGCGGTGATGGAGTGGGCGGCCTCGCCGATGCGGTCGCCCATCCAGGTCAGGGACTCGTCGAAGTCCTGTTTCACGACGCCCGTGGCGGCGCTGAAGCCGAGGAAGCCGGCCGTGACGTACTGGCCTTCGACGATCCGGCCGCTGCCGTCCTTCCGGGCGACCTGGTTGGTGGCGATCCTGGCCTGCAGGGTGACGTGGTGGCCGGCGCGCTCGACGACGATCAGGACGTCCTTGCCGGGGTTGGCCCGGATGAGGTCCGAGAGCTGGTTCCAGGACTCGGTGGGGACGCCGTCGAAGGAGACGAAGCGGTCGCCGGCCTTGAGGCCCGCGGCGGCGGCCGGGGCGGCCGGGTCGGAGCTCTTGCAGCTGTCGCGGTTCTCGCTCTGGGAGATGACGCACTTGGAGACCGAGCCGACCGTGGTGGTCTGCTGGGTGATGCCGAAGCCCATCAGGACGACGAGGAACAGCGCCACCGCGAGGACGAGGTTCATGAAGGGGCCCGCGAACATCACGATGACGCGCTTCCAAGGCGCACGCGTGTAGAACAGGCGGGACTCGTCGCCCGGCTGGAGCTCCTCGAACGCGGCCGAGCGGGCGTCCTCGATCATGCCGCGCCAGGGCGAGGTGGAGCGGGCCTCCAGCCGGCCGTCGGGGCCGGGCGGGAACATGCCGATCATGCGGATGTAGCCGCCGAACGGGATGGCCTTGACGCCGTACTCCGTGTCGCCCTTCCTGCGCGAGAAGATCGTGGGACCGAAGCCGACCATGTACTGCGGCACGCGGATGCCGAACAGCTTGGCGGTCGACAGGTGCCCCAGCTCGTGCCAGGCGATGGAGAAGAGAAGGCCCACGGCGAAGAGCACGGTGCCGAGGATGAACATCAGGGTCGTCATGCACGCGCCTCCGCGCTCGCCGTCCGCGCTGTCAGTTCGCGGGCCCGGGCCCGTGCCCAGGTCTCCGCTTCGAGGACGTCCGGAACGGTCAGGGAAGTTCCCGTGCCGGGGGTGCCGTGTTCGCCGACCACGCGGGTGACGGTGTCCATGATCCCGTTGAAGGGCAGCTCTCCGCGCAGGAAGGCGTCCACGCACTCCTCGTTGGCGGCATTGAACACCGCCGGGGCGGTGCCCGCGAGCTCTCCGACGTGCCGGGCGAGGTTCACCGACGGGAAGGCGTCGTTGTCGAGCGGGAAGAACTCCCAGGTCGACGCCGTGCTCCAGTCGAAGGCGGGGGCGGCGTCAGGGACACGTTCCGGCCAGCCGAGGCCGATGGCGATCGGCCCGCGCATGTCGGGGGGCGTCGCCTGAGCCATCGTGGACCCGTCGGCGAACTCGACCATCGAGTGGACGTACGACTGCGGGTGCACGACGACCTCGATGCGGTCGAAGGGAATGTCGTAGAGCAGGTGCGCCTCGATGACCTCCAGGCCCTTGTTCACCAGGGTCGCGGAGTTGATCGTGATCACCGGGCCCATGGCCCAGGTGGGGTGCGCGAGGGCGTCCTCGACGGTGACGTCCGCCAGATCGGCCTTCGTCCGTCCCCGGAAAGGGCCCCCGGACGCGGTGACGACCAGTTTGCGTACGTCGGCGCGGGTGCCGGCGGCCAGCGCCTGGAAGAGCGCGGCGTGCTCGGAGTCGACCGGGATGATCTGCCCGGGCCTGGCGAGGGCCTTGACCAGCGGACCGCCCACGATGAGCGACTCCTTGTTCGCGAGCGCCAGGGTGCGGCCCGCCTCCAGGGCGGCGAGGGTCGGGGCGAGGCCGATGGAACCGGTGATGCCGTTGAGGACGGTGTGGCAGTCGGAGGCGGCGAGCCGCGTGGCCGCCTCCGGGCCGGCCAGGACCTCGGGGAGCGGCTCCCCCGCCCCGTACCGCCCGGCGAGCGCCTCGCGCAGCGCCGGTACGACGTCCTCGCGGGCCACCGCGACGGTGCGCGCCCCGAGCCGGTGCGCCTGCTCGGCGAGCAGGGCGACCCGGCCGCCGTTGGCGGACAGGCCGGTCACACGGAACCGGCCGGGGTTGCGCAGCACGAGGTCGACGGCCTGGGTGCCGATCGACCCGGTGGAGCCGAGGATCACCACGTCCTTCGGCCCGTCTCCCGCGCCGGGGTCGTACACCAGGTGCGGGTCGGCGAGTGGGGCTGGAGTGTCGCTCATCCCCCCATTGTGGCCGCAGCGGGACGCGCAGCGGACAGCGCGTCCCCCTCCGGGTGCGCGGGGGTACGCCCGCGTTGACGGGACGGCGCGTACCGCCTACCGGATCGGACGGTGGACGTTCTCCTTCCGTGCCGGGCCCGGGGTGGCGTCCGCGATCCACGGGCCCTCGCCCGAGGGGTCGATCACGCCCTCCTCCAGCCACTCGTACGTGCCGGACAGGACGCCCTTGACGACCGTGCGGTCGAGGTCGTCGGTGTTGGTCCACAGCCGGTCGAAGAGCGTGTCCACGCGGATGCGGGCCTGGCGGCAGAAGGCGTCGGCGAGCTGGTAGGCCTCACGTCCGTGGTCGCCCCGGCTGCGCAGGAGTTCGGCGCGGACGCAGGCGGCGCTCATCGCGAACAGTTCGGCGCCGATGTCGACGACCCGGCTGAGGAAGCCCTGCTTCGTCTCCATGCGGCCCTGCCAGCGGGACATGGCGTAGAAGGTGGAACGAGCCAGCTTGCGGGCCGTGCGCTCCACGTAACGCAGGTGCCCCGACAGGTCCACTTCGTGCTTGAACTCCGAGTAGGACGTGGGCAGTTGGCCCGGTCCCGCGACCAGCTTCGGGAGCCACTTGGCGTAGAAGACGCCTGCCTGCGCGCCTGCCCTCGCCTTGTCCTGGAGGGACTTCTCGGGGTCGATGAGGTCACCCGCGACCGACAGGTGGGCGTCGACGGCCTCGCGGGCGATCAGCAGGTGCATGATCTCGGTGGAGCCCTCGAAGATCCGGTTGATGCGCAGGTCGCGGAGCATCTGCTCGGCGGGGACCGCGCGCTCGCCGCGGGCCGCGAGGGAGGCCGCGGTCTCGAAGCCGCGTCCGCCGCGGATCTGGACGAGTTCGTCGGCCATCAGCCAGGCCATCTCGGAGCCGTACAGCTTGGCGAGGGCGGCCTCGATGCGGATGTCGTTGCGGTCCTCGTCGGCCATCTGCGAGGACAGGTCGAGGACGGCCTCCAGGGCGAACGTGGTCGCCGCGATGAACGAGATCTTGGAGCCGACCGCCTCGTGCAGGGCCACCGGCCTGCCCCACTGTTCCCTCGCCGCCGACCACTCGCGGGCGATCTTCAGGCACCACTTGCCGGCGCCGACGCACATCGCGGGCAGGGAGAGCCGGCCGGTGTTGAGGGTGGTCAGGGCGATCTTCAGGCCTTCACCCTCCTTGCCGATGCGGTGCGCGGCGGGCACGCGCACCCGGTGGAAGCGGGTGACGCCGTTCTCGAGGCCGCGCAGCCCCATGAAGGCGTTGCGGTTCTCCACCGTGACGCCCTCGGAGGCGGCCTCCACCACGAACGCGGTGATGCCGCCCCGGTGCCCTGCGGACTTCGGTACGCGCGCCATCACGACGAGCAGGTCCGCCACGACGCCGTTGGTGGTCCACAGCTTGACCCCGTCGAGGACGTACTCGTCGCCCTCCGGGACGGCGGTCGTGGCCAGGCGGGCCGGGTCCGAGCCGACGTCGGGCTCGGTCAGCAGGAACGCCGAGATGTCCGAGCGGGCGCAGCGCGGCAGGAAGGTGTCCTTCTGCTCGCGCGTGCCGAACTGCTTCACCGGCTGCGGGACGCCGATGGACTGATGGGCGCTCAGCAGCGCGCCGATCGCCGGGCTGACGGACCCGACCAGGGCGAGCGCCTTGTTGTAGTAGACCTGCGTGAGGCCGAGCCCGCCGTACGTCGTGTCGATCTTCATGCCGAGGGCGCCGAGCTCCTTGAGCCCGTTGATCACGTCGTCGGGGATCCGCGCGTCGCGTTCGATCACCGCCGGGTCGATCCTGGTCTCGCAGAAGTCGCGGAGCCGGGCGAGGAATTCCTCGCCGCGCCGGGCGTCCTCGTCGGCCGGGAGGGGGTGCGGGTGGATGAGGTCGAGGCGGAAGCGGCCGAGGAACAGCTCCTTGGCGAAGCTGGGCTTGCGCCAGTGCTGTTCCCGGGCGGCCTCCGCCACCTGGCGTGCCTCACGTTCGGTGACGGTGGGTCGGGACGCTGGTTGTGTGCCGGCAGACATCGAGGGTCACCTCGCCGCGAATCGGGATCATGGTCCATGGGGTTACCGACGGGTGCTACCCGACGTATGTACCCGATGTGGACGACCCCACCACCCCGTTCCTGTCCGACGGGGCCGTTCGGGGGAGGACGTTCGGCGACGGCGTCCGGGCGAGGGCGGGCCGCGCGTCGCCGGCCCCGACGCGGCTCACGATCCCGCCCGCCCGCCGGCGCCGCCGGTGCGAGGGCGCGGTGGGCGGCGGCCGGGGCGCCGGGAAGGCCGACGGTTCGCCGGGAAACCGACGCGGCGCCACGAAGGCCGACGCGGCCGGCGCAGCGGAGAGGCCCGGCACCGGACGCGTCCGGTGCCGGGCCGTTCCCGGCCGCTCAGCCGGTTCAGAGGGCGGTGAGGCCCGTCAGGACCATGACCCGCTCGTACGTGTAGTCGTCCATCGCGAACCGCACGCCCTCGCGGCCCACACCGGACTGCTTGGCGCCGCCGTACGGCATCTGGTCGGCGCGGTAGGACGGCACGTCGCCGATGACGACGCCGCCGACCTCCAGCGCGCGGTGGGCGCGGAAGGCGGCCCGCACGTCGTGGGTGAACACGCCCGCCTGCAGGCCGTACTTGGAATCGTTGACGGCGGCGAACGCCTCGGCCTCACCCTCCGCCCTCTGCACGGTGAGGACCGGGCCGAAGACCTCCTCGCAGGAGAGCGTCACGTCGCCCGGCACGTCGGTGAGGACGGTCGGCGCGTAGGAGGCGCCGTCGCGCCTGCCGCCGGTGAGCAGCTTCGCGCCGGCGGCCACGGCCTCGTCGACCCACGTCTCCACGCGCCGGGCGGCGTCCTCGCTGACCAGCGGGCCGACGTCCGTCCTGTCGTCGGCGGGGTCGCCGGTGACCTGGGCCTCGACGGCGGCGACGACGCGCGGCAGCAGCCGGTCGTACACGGCCGCGTCGGCGATGACCCGCTGCACGGAGATGCAGGACTGGCCGCCCTGGTAGTTGGAGAAGGTCGCGATGCGGTGCGCGGCCTGGTCCAGGTCCTCGTCGCTCGCCCAGTCGGCCAGCACGACGGCCGCACCGTTGCCGCCCAGCTCGAGCGTGCAGTGCTTGCGTGGCACCGAGTCCATGATCGCGTAGCCGACCTTCTCGGAGCCCGTGAAGGAGATGACGGGCAGGCGCTCGTCCTGCACCAGGGCGGGCATGGCGTCGTTCGGGACCGGGAGGATGCTCCAGGACCCGGCGGGCAGCTCGGTCTCGGCGAGCAGCTCACCGATGACCAGGCCGGACAGCGGGGTGGCGGGCGCCGGCTTGAGGATGATCGGGACGCCGGCCGCGATGGCCGGGGCGATCTTGTGGGCGCACAGGTTCAGCGGGAAGTTGAACGGCGCGATACCGAGGACGACGCCCTTCGGGAAGCGCCGGGTGAAGGCCAGCCGGCCCTGCCCTCCGGCGTCGGTGTCGAGGCGCTGCGCCTCGCCGCCGTTGAACCGCCGGGCCTCCTCGGCGGCGAACCGGAACACGGAGACGGCACGCCCGACCTCGCCACGGGCCCACTTGACGGGCTTGCCGTTCTCGGCGGAGATCAGCCGGGCGATCTCCTCGGCGCGCTCGGCGAGCCGCCGGCTGACGTGGTCGAGGGCGGCGGCGCGCTGGTGGGCGGGGGTGGCGGCGAACTCGTCCCGCACCGCGTGCGCGGCGGCCACGGCCTCCTCGACCTGGGCGTCGGTGGGCACGGCGACCGCGCCGACGGTCCGGCCGTCCCACGGGGAGGTGACGTCCAGGGTGTCCTCGCCGGTGGCCTGGCGGCCGGCGAGCCAGAAGGCGTGGGTGGAAGTCATAGGGGAGTCCGGCCCTTCCGCGTGGGGGTGTGCTGACCCGTGTGGTGACGCGTGCTGTCGGCTCCACCGTAGGTCCGGGACGACGGGGGGTCGTTTGTCCGAGACGTAGCAGTGGGCGGCACGGGTAGGACGGATTGGCGTACGCGGCCGTCTACGTGACGGACATGTCGGTGGACGTCTCGTGGGAGGTGGCCTTCAGGGCGAGCCACAGCTCCATGCGGACGTCCGGGTCGTCCAGCGAGCGGCCGAGGATCTCCTCGACGCGCCGCATGCGGTAGCGCAGGGTGTGCCGGTGCACGCCGAGGTCGGCCGCCGCGGCGTCCCACTGCCCGTGCCGGGACAGCCAGGCGCGCAGCGACTTCACGAGGTCGCCGCGGCCGGTCGCGTCGTGCTCGTACAGCGCCCGCAGCAGTCCGTCGGCGAACGCCCGCACCGCGTCGTCGGCGAGCAGCGGCAGTACCGATCCGGCGGCGAGCTGCTCGTGCTCGACGAGGACCCGGCCGCGCCGCCGCGCCACCGACAGTGCCTGCTCGGCCTGCTTGTAGGCGGCTGCCGCGGCGATGGGGCCGGACGGCGCGGACAGTCCGAGGACGAGTTCGTCCCCGGCGCCGGCCGCGGTCTGCTCCGGACGGGACGCCTCGAGCGCGGCGGCGTACTCGCAGCAGGCCGCGACGGCCGCCGCGCCGTCCCCGGCCAGTACGACCAGCCGCTCCCCCTCGGGCACGACGAGCACGGCCTCGCCCGCGCGGGCGGCGGCGGACTCCACGACCTCGGCGAGCACGCCGAGCGGGTCGCCGTTCGTGTCGGAGGCGGCGAGCGTGGCGGCCGACGGCCTGGTGGGCGCGGGTGTCCTGGGGCCGGGGTGGACGCGCACGGACGAGACCGACACCGACTCGGCGACGATCATCCGGAACGGGGCGTCCAGCAGCCCGCCGTACAGGTCGCCGGCGACCGCGCGGGCGTGGTCCGGTTCCCCGGCCAGCATCATGCGCAGCACGGCGGCGCCGATCCGCTGCTCGGCCGCGGCCAGCGAACGGGAGCGTTCCGTGGTGAGGGTGAGCAGGGCGATGGCCGAGTGAACCGCGTACCGCTCGGCGGTGCCGAGCGCGGCGGCCGTGCCGACGGCGAGTGCGGCGCGGGGCCTGCGGCCGGTGCCGAGGGAGTGCAGTTCGACGCGGTCCTCGTGCTCGGGACCGCCCACCACCGAGGAGGCGGGCGCGGGCCGCTCCCGCAGCCGCCGTACGTCCTCGGTGAGCCGGGTGGCCCGCCGGACGGCCCACTCGGGGGCGGTGCCGACGACGGCGCCCGACGCGTCGTACAGCGCCGCCCAGCCGTCGACCTGCGCGGCGAGCGCGGCGAGCAGGCCCTCGGGCCCGGCGCCGAGAGCCTGTTTGGTCAGCTCGCGCTGGGCGGCGAAGCCGGCGGTCACGGCCCGGTACTGTTCGGCGGCGATCGCGGCGGACACGGCCTTGCTGATCGCGAGGAACGGGGTTCGGCGCGGCACCTCCAGCAGCGGCAGGCGCTCCTGCCGGGCGGCCTCGATGAGCGCCTCGGGGATCTGCTCGTAGTTGACGCCGACGGCGAAGCCGAGCCCGACGACCCCCGCACCGGCCAGCCGCTTCACATAGCGGCGCATCGTGTCCGGGTCCTCGGCGTCCAGTTTGAGCGCCGTGATCAGCAGCAGTTCCCCGCCCTCCATGTAGGGCACGGGGTCGGCGAGCTCGCTGACGTGCGCCCAACGCACGGGCACGTCCAGGCGGTCCTCGCCGGCCCGCACGGTCAGCTTCAGCGCGGAGTGGTGGACGAGCGAGGCAAGCGTGGGGGGCATGTCCTTCGGGTCTCTTCGTGTGAGTGCGTCGTGTACGGAAACGGAGAGATCGGGTGACCAAGGTGATCACTTGGCCGCTACGTATGAACGACCCATGCCGATTCTGCCTCACTGTACGGTCCGGTGCGCCCGCACATCCCGCTTTCCGACCATCGCCTCCCCCGGTCCGGGGCCCGGTTCCGGGCCCCCGCCTCCCCCTTCCGCTCCACCCGGACCGCCGGGGACGCTCCCGGCCTCATCCCCGCAGATCGACCAGCAGCGGCGGCGCGTGTTCCCCCCTCACGTCGGTCAGGGACAGCACGGCGTGCCCGGGCGGCACGGAGTGCGCCAGCTCGGAGGCGGACCAGCGCTCCCGCTCGACCTGCCGGACGGTCACGGCCTCCGTCGTCACGGCCCTGCCCGTCACCATCTTGCGCAGCGCGTGCAGGGCGCGGGTCATGGGCTGGTCGGCGAAGACGGTGTGCTGGGCGACCTCCTCGGTCTCGATCCACTCCTTGCCCCACGCCTCGGCGAAGGCCCGTCCGTCCCAGGTCGTGACGCCCGAGAACGCCATACGGCAGCCCACCGCGCTGAACAGCGGCCCGTGCAGCGCCTCGGGCACCTCCGCGAGGGTCCGCAGGGTGAGGACCACCCCGGCGTCGACGGAGCGCAGCCGCTGGATGCCGCGGATCGTCTCGGTGGTCAGGGCGCCCGCCGCGTCGTCCAGGACGAGGCAGGCGAAGTGCCCGCGTGCGCCGTCGGCACGTGCCACGGCCGTGAACTGGGCCAGCACGAGCCGTGTGAGCAGCCGCGAGGCCTCCTCGTGCCCCCGCTCGGGCAGGTCGACGCGGACGCGCAGCGGATGGCGGGCCAGGGACCGCAGCGAGAAGTGCCGGGCGTCCCCGGCGCCGAAGAACCGCTCGAAGACGGGACGGTCGAGCAGGGCGAGCCGGTCCGCGAGCGCCGGGCCGGGGTCGGCCGCGGTGCCCGCCTGCCGGATGCGCGCGTCCAGCTCGCGGCGCATGGCGGGATGCACGTCCTCGTCCAGAGCACCCCGGAGAGCGGTGAGCGCGTCCGGGTCCCCTTCGAGGAGTTCGCGCAGCGCGGGCACGGCGGGGAACCGGCCGTGCACCGCCCGGTACGGGCCCAGCAGTTGCGCCAGAGCCGTGGCGGCGCGGCGGCTGTCGACCCCGTCCAGGTCTCCGACCAGGCCCTCGGCGAGGAAGGAGGCCGCCTCGTCCGGGTCGGTGGAGTCGGCGTACAGGTCCAGGTCGTGGACGGAGGCCGGGTCGCCGAGCCGGACGACGACGTCGTACGCCCCGTCGGGCCCGAGCGCGGCGCCCGCCCCGCCGACCGCGACGACGGCACAACTGCCCGTGAGGGCCTGCAGGGCCAGGGTCTCGACGACGGGACGGACGAGACCGCGGGTCTTGCCGACGCCGGACGGACCGACGGCGAGCAGTGACGTGCCGAGCGTGGACGGGTCGAGGGCGACACCGGCTCCCTGATGGGTCGGCGGATTGGTCCCGGACGCGACGCAGCTGCCGATCCGCACCTGGCCCACGAGCAGGTCGTGCCGGGCCGTGCGGGTGGGCAGGTCGCGGTCCCCGGAGGGGTGCGTCCAGGCTGTCGCTCCCGCGCGGAGCACGGTCTCGGCGAAGTCGGCGACACGGGCGGCGTCGCGGCGGGCCCGCGTCCAGGCGCGCCCGACGCGTACGCAGTCGACGTCGTTCATCCGCCCGCCCAGCACCTCGGCGGTCAACACGTCGGCCGCCCGGTGCTGTCCGGCCTCCCTGAGCCGGGGCCACTGGGCCGGGGGAAGCGGCGCCGCCGCCCGGGGCTCGTCGGAGCGCCGCGCGGAACGGGCGCCCAGCCACTGCCGCGTGAGCGTCCACCAGTCGCCGATCCGCGCGAAGGGCCACAGCACCGCCGCGGTGATCAAGGCGTACAGGCCGTAGGTGATCAGCTGGGACTGGAACACCTCGACGCCCCCCGTGACGAGGGCCACGAGGGAGAGCACGGGGTCGACGACCGGCAGCGGTTTCCAGGGCTCGCCGGGAACGGTTTCCGGCCACACGAAGCCGAGTACGGCCAGGGCGGCGAGGACCGTCGCGGCGACGCGGACCCGCACGCCGTGGCGGTCGAGGTAGAAGCGGATGACCTTCGGCCAGCTGCCGAGCCGGCCGGCGCCGAGGACCAGGAGCAGGAAGGCGGCACCGTCGTAGACGATCCGGGCGTGCAGCCCCTGCCAGACCCCGTCCTGGGGCCACACCGTCCCGGCGTACCACCAGTCGCCGGGCGTGAACCACTTGAGGGGGACCCACTGGTAGGGCACGACCCCGTGTTTCCACATCGACCACAGGATCAGTGCCACGACGAGGGGGATCACCGCGCCCATCAGGTTCGACGGGTCGAGCCGCTGCTTCGCGCCCCCGGGCCGGCCCGGGGTGAACCCCAGCCGCCAGATTCCGACGCCGGCCTCGGGGCGCGGCTCGTCGAGCCATGCGGCGACGGCGGGCGCGGCCCCGGGCACGCCCTGCGGCATGGGCGGCGCGAGAGGCACGGGCGGGGCGGGCGGTACGGGGGGAGGCCCGCCGGGCGGCGGCTGCGCGGGGGAGGCGGGGCGCGGTACGCGGTCGGCGTGCGTGCCGCGAGCGTCGTGCGTGCCGTCAGTGTCCATCGTGCCTGCCCCCTGGCCAGCCGGTCCTGCCTCGTCCGCGGTCAATCTAGTGCCCCGGCCCCACGGGTTCACCGGATACGCGGCCCCTCCCCCGAGGTCGGCCCGCGCCGTCCCCGGGATCACGTCCCCGGGTTCACGTCCCCGGGTCGCTATGTCCACGACGGACAACCGGCTCCCGCGACAACGCCCACATGGAGCATGCCCACCCTCCTGTCCCGCCCCTAGCCTGCGAGAAAGGAAGGCAAGCTGTCCGTAATACCCCCAGGAGCCCCTCATGACCGCACTTCCGCAGGAGCGCCGCGTCCTCACCGCCATTCCCGGACCGAAGTCGCAGGAGCTGCAGGCCCGCCGCACGGCCGCGGTCGCGCAGGGGGTGGGCTCCGTCCTGCCCGTCTTCACCGCGCGCGCGGGCGGCGGGATCATCGAGGACGTCGACGGCAACCGGCTCATCGACTTCGGCTCCGGCATCGCCGTGACGTCGGTCGGCGCGTCCGCCGAGGCCGTCGTCCGCCGCGCCGCCGCACAGCTCGCGGACTTCACCCACACCTGTTTCATGGTCACGCCGTACGAGGGGTACGTCGAGGTCGCCGAGCGGCTCGCCGAGCTGACGCCGGGCGACCACGCCAAGAAGTCCGCGCTGTTCAACAGCGGCGCCGAGGCAGTCGAGAACGCCGTCAAGATCGCCCGCGCGTACACCAGGCGGCAGGCGGTGGTCGTGTTCGACCACGGCTACCACGGGCGTACGAACCTGACGATGGCGCTGACCGCGAAGAACATGCCGTACAAGCACGGCTTCGGCCCGTTCGCACCCGAGGTGTACCGCGTGCCGGTGGCCTACGGCTACCGCTGGCCGACCGGCCCGGAGAACGCCGGCCCGGAGGCCGCCGCGCAGGCGATCGACCAGATCACCAAGCAGGTCGGCCCGGAGAACGTCGCCGCGGTCATCATCGAACCGGTCCTCGGCGAGGGCGGCTTCATCGAACCGGCGAAGGGCTTCCTGCCGGCGATCAGCGAGTTCGCCGCCGACCACGGCATCGTGTTCGTCGCCGACGAGATCCAGTCCGGCTTCTGCCGCACCGGTCAGTGGTTCGCCTGCGAGGACGAGGGCGTCGTCCCGGACCTGATCACCACCGCGAAGGGCATCGCCGGCGGTCTGCCGCTGGCCGCCGTGACGGGCCGCGCCGAGATCATGGACGCCGCGCACGCGGGCGGCCTCGGCGGCACCTACGGCGGAAACCCGGTCGCCTGCGCGGGCGCGCTCGGCGCGATCGAGACGATGAAGGAGCTCGACCTCAACGCCAGGGCCCGGCGGATCGAGGAGGTCATGAAGGCCCGCCTGACCGCCATGGCGGAGAAGTTCGACATCGTCGGTGACATCCGCGGCCGGGGCGCGATGATCGCGATCGAGCTGGTCAAGGACCGCACGACGAAGGAGCCGAACGCCGAGGCGACGGCCGCGCTCGCCAAGGCCTGCCACCAGGAGGGCCTGCTGGTCCTGACCTGCGGCACCTACGGCAACGTGCTGCGCTTCCTGCCGCCGCTGGTCATCGGCGAGGACCTGCTCGACGAGGGCCTCGACATCCTCGAGCAGGCCTTCACGCGCATCTGAGCGGCGCGCGCCGCAGGGGTGACGACTCAGCTGCAGAGCCTGTGAAGAAGGTGTGCGAGGTGGATGGCAGGACGTCGATCCTTCTGTCGCGCGCGAATCCCCTGCCGTAGGTTCTACGCAGATGAGAGATACACCCCCACCCACAGGGGACTGTGGGTGACATCAGGCCGGGGCCTCCCCAGCTTCGACCTGGTCGTGCCTCGCGCACACACCGAAGTCTCGGCTTCGGATCTCCTCACCGATCGGACGGTCGCCCGCCCCAAACCCCCCGGGGCGCGCGACGTTCCGATCAGAACGGCCGACACGGACGTTCTCCGAAGGGCCGGCACACACCCCCCCCTTGTGCCGGCCCTTCGGCCGTTTCCGCACATCGCACACGTCGCGCACGCTGCCCGCACGGCCCCCTGGGGCGCCGTGCGGGCAGCGCGTCGTTCCCGGCCGGGTGTCTCACCCGTCCTTCCACAGCAGCACGGTCAGCACGGCGCTGGAGATCGTCACCGGCCGGTCCGCCTGGTTCAGCAGCCGTATCCGCATCCCGCGGCCGGAGGCGAGCCGTCTGGTGAGCGGGACGGTCGCGAACGTGTCGCCCGTGGTGCCGGCGATCTCGTGGATCGAGTGGTCCTTGAGATGGTCGGAGCCCTCGTACTCGCTCATCCGCGCCTGGACCACCGCACCGGTGGGCAGCCCGTCTATGCGCAGGCTGACGGAGCCGGTGAACCGGGCCGGGCCGCGCGCCCACACCGATCCGTCCGTGGCGTGGTGGCCCGGCTCGTCGGTCCACTCCTTGGTGAACTCGATGCTGTTCCAGGTACCGGGTTCGAGCGTGTAGGGCTCGGCCAGGCCGAGGTTGACGTACTGGGGCACGGGATCCTCTCCTTCCCACTGGCCCGCCGGGAGCGCCAGGCAGTCGGCGAGGTCGCGGCGGAAGTCCTGCATGTCGAAGCCCCTGGGGTCGGACTTCCAGTCGGACCACTCCAGATGGCCGATCGCCGACTTCGGTCCCCAGCCGTGCGCGCGGCAGATTCCCGCCGCGGCCCGGACCATGGCGACGTACTGGGCGGGCGGCCAGGGGTCCTTGCCGTCGCCGAGGTTCTCGCACTCGAAGCCGTAGAAGCGCGCGTTGCCGTCGACGGCTCCGGACGAGCCCTGGTGTTCGTTCGTGCGGGGCGGACGGTCGCCGTACGACTCGTTGACCACGGCCCTGAGGACGTCCGGGTCGCCGCCGCCCGCGTGGTTGGCGCGGCCGTTGCCCACCAGGTGGACGGTGCCGTCCTTGGTGATGCAGCCGGCGGCGAGCGGTCCCGGCAGTGCGCTGTCACCGCGGTAGATGAGGCCGACGACGTCGGTCTTGGGGCCGGTGACGGTGTGGTGCATCATCACGCCGTTGACCGGTCCCCAGGCGCCCACGTGATTGCGGTTGTGGGTACGCCAGTCGCCGACCTCCCGCACGGTGCAGCCCTCCTCGCGCAGCGCGGCGACCAGCCTGCTCGCGGTGAGCGGTTCGGCCATGCGCAGTCCTCCGGTTCGGTGCGGGCCCGCACCGGTCGGCGTCGGCGGGCCCTTGACGGATGCCTCTGCCGGATCATTCCGCTTGTCGTGTCGCGCTACACCGGTGTTCGGAGAATTGTCCGGTCCTGGCACGCTGGAGGCGTGTCGCGTCTGTTTCCGCCGTTCCTTCCGTCACTCGGGTTGCCCGCCGTGCTCTTCGGCCTGATCACCTGGCAGGTCGCCGCCGGCGGTCCGCTGCTGGACGCCGACGCGCGCGTGAGCCGGGCCCTCGTCCACCCGGACCGGGGCTCCGAACTCCTCGCCGACCTCGGCAACGTCGAGGTCGCGCTGCCGGTGCTGCTGGCCGTGCTGGCGTACGTGGGGTGGCGGCGCCGGGCGGCCGGTGCCGTCCGCTGGTGGCTGTCGCCCGCGCTGGCCGCGCTGTTGATGCTGGTCGTGCCGCTGCTGATCGTGCCGGTGAAGGAGTTGACGGACCGTCCGGGCACACCGGTGCATCCTGGCTCGGGCTTCTTCCCCTCCGGGCACACGGCGACGGCCGCGGTCGCCTACGGGACCGCGGCCGTGCTGCTGCTTCCGCTGGTGCGCACCGTGCTCGCGCGTCGCGCCCTGGTCGTGGCCTGCGTCGTCGTCAACGCCGGGGTGGGCTTCGGTCTGGTGCGGCGCGGCTACCACTGGCCGCTGGACGTGGTGGCCGGTTGGTGCCTGTGCGCGGTGCTGCTGACGCTGTTCGTGTGGGTCGTACGGAAGACGGCCGTACCCGGGCCGCCGACCGGTCAGCCGAAGTAGCCGTCGAACGTCCGCTGGAACTCCCGGCCGCCGAAGTGGTCCCAGTTGATCGACCAGGTCATCAGGCCGCGCAGCGCCGGCCAGGTGCCGTGGGTGGCGTAGGCGCCGCAGTCGGTCTTGCGGGTGAGGCAGTTCAGGGTCTTCACCACCTCGGCGGGGGCGACGTATCCGTTGCCCGCGTTGACGGTGGCCGGCATGCCGATGGCGACCTGGTCGGGGCGCAGCGGCGGGAAGACGTTGTCCGCGTCGCCCGCGACCGGGAAGCCGGTGAGCAGCATGTCGGTCATGGCGATGTGGAAGTCGGCGCCGCCCATGGAGTGGTACTGGTTGTCCAGGCCCATGATCGGGCCGGAGTTGTAGTCCTGGACGTGCAGCAGGGTGAGGTCGTCGCGCAGCGCGTGGATGACGGGCAGGTAGGCTCCGGCGCGCGGGTCCTGGCCGCCCCATGGGCCGGTGCCGTAGTACTGGTGCCCGAGCTGGACGAAGAAGGTCTCCGGGGCCATCGTCAGGACGAAGTCGTCGCCGTACTTGGCCTTGAGGGTCTTCAGCGCCGAGATCAGGTTGACGATCACGGGGGTCTTCGGGTTCTTGAAGTCGGTGTCGTCGGCGTCGAGGGAGAGGGAGTGGCCCTCGAAGTCGATGTCGAGGCCGTCGAGTCCGTACTCGTCGATGATCTTCGAGACGGAGGCGACGAAGGTGTCGCGGGCGGCCGTGGTGGTCAGCCGGACCTGGCCGTTCTGGCCGCCGATGGAGATGAGGATCTTCTTGCCCGCGGCCTGCTTGGCCCTGATCGCGGCCTTGAAGTCGGCGTCGCTCTCCACGGTCGGGCACTCGGCCACCGGACAGCGCGTGAAGCGGATGTCGCCCGACTCGACCGAGGTGGGTTCGCCGAAGGCCAGGTCGATGACGTCCCAGCTGTCGGAGACGTCGGCCAGGCGCGTGTAGCCGGCGCCGTTGGCGAAGCTCGCGTGGAGGTAGCCGACAAGGGCGTGGGCCGGCAGGCCGGCGGATCCGCCGTCGGTGCCGGCGGCGGTGGTCGCGGTCACGGTGGCCGACTTCGCGGACTCACCGGCGTCGTTCACGGCGGTGACCTGGAAGGCGTACGCGGTGTCGGGGGTGAGGCCGGTGACGGTGGTGGAGGTGCCGGTGGCCGTGCGGATCTTCGTGCCGTCGCGGTAGACGGCGTAGCCGGTGGCGCCGCTGACCGGGGACCAGGACAGCGCGACACCGGTGGGGGTGACGCTGCCGGCCTTGAGGCCGGTCGGCGGCGCGGGCGGTACGCCGGTGTCCGCGCCGGGTCCGGTGAGGGAGATGTCGTCGGCGAGGTAGGCGCCGGTGCCGTACCAGCCGTGGGTGTGCAGGGTGACACGGGTGGTCGAGGGGCCGGTGCGGAACGTGGTGGTGAGCTGCTGCCAGTCGGGGGCGGACTGGGTCCAGGTGGAGACGTCGGTGGTGCCGGTGCCGGTGGCGCCGAGGTACACGTAGGCGCCGCGGACGTGACCGGACAGGGTGTACTGGCTGTCGGGTTTCACGGTCACGGTCTGGGTGCAGGGGGCGTTGTGGCTGCCGGAGGGGGTGGCCCGGAGCGCTGAACTGCCGCTGCGCACGGGGCTGTCGACGGTCGTCGCTGCGGTGCAGGTCCAGTTGTCGAGGCCGGCTTCGAAGCCGCCGTTGCGCACCAGGTCCGCGTCGGCCGCGCGGGCGGCCGACGACATCGCGGACGCGGCCAGGGCGGCGGTGACGAGCGCGGCGAGCAGTCCGTGCCGCGCGAGTGACGGTCTGGGCCGTCGGAAGGGTCCGGGTCCGTGCGGGCTGACGCGGTCCACAAATGCCTCCGGAGGCTGGGGGGATGGAGGGGTGGGGGAACGGAGGGGCGGAACGCGCCCAACTTGGTCCAGACCAATTGCGTTGTCAAGACCTCTGACGCGTAGCCGCCCCTCCTCGCCCCGCCCGGCGGCGCGGCCCGCCGCCTCGCGCATCGCCCGCTTCGAAAGCGCCGGGTCGGTGGGGGTGCCGGAGCCGGCCGGCCGTTCAGCTGTCGAAGCCCAGGCCGAGCCGGTCCATCGTGCGCAGCCACAGGTTGCGCCGCCCGCCGTGCGTGTCCGCGCGGGCCAGCGACCACTTGGTGAGCGCGATCCCCGTCCACGCGAACGGCTCCGGCGGGAACGGCACCGGTTTCCTGCGCACCATCTCCAGTTCGGTGCGTTCGGTGCGCTGCCCGGCCAGCAGGTCGAGCATCACCTCGGCACCGAACCGGGTGGCGCCCACGCCGAGTCCCGTGTAGCCCGCGGCGTACGCAACCCGTCCCCGGTGGGCCGTGCCGAAGAACGCCGAGAAACGTGAGCAGGTGTCGATGGCGCCGCCCCACGCGTGCGTGAAGCGGATGCCCTCCAGCTGCGGGAAGCAGGTGAAGAAGTGCCCGGCGAGCTTCGCGTAGGTCTCGGGCCGGTCGTCGTACTCGGCGCGCACCCGGCCGCCGTACGGGTAGACGGCGTCGTAGCCGCCCCACAGGATCCGGTTGTCGGCGCTCAGCCGGAAGTAGTGGAACCGGTTCGCCGAGTCGCCGAGGCCCTGGCGGCCCTGCCAGCCGACGGCGGCGAGCTGCGCGGCGCCGAGCGGCTCGGTCATCAGGGCGTAGTCGTAGACCGGCACCGTGTACGCGCGGGCCCGTCTGACCAGGCTGGGGAAGACGTTCGTGCCGAGCGCCACCCGGCGGGCCCGGACCTGCCCGTACGGGGTGCGTACGGCCATGCCGGCGCCGTGCGGTGTCAGGGTGAGGGCGGGGGTGTGCTCGTACACGCGCACGCCGAGGGTGAGGCAGGCGCGTTTCAGGCCCCAGGCGAGCGCGGCCGGGTTCAGCATGGCGACGCCGCGACGGTCCCACAGGCCGGCCCGGAAGGTGGGTGAGGCGACCTGCGCGCGCACCGCGTCGGCGTCCAGGTACTCGACGCCGTCGGCCAGGCCCGCGCGCCGCATCCGGGTGTGATGCTCGCGCAGTTCGCGTACCTGGTGGGGCTCGGTCGCGACGTCGATGCCGCCGGTGCGCTCGAAGTCGCAGGCGATGCCGTGCCGGGCGACGGCCCGCTCGATGGCGTCCAGGTTGCGGGCGCCGAGGTCCTCCAGCCGGTGGATCTCGTCCGGCCAGCGGGACAGGCCGTTGGACAGGCCGTGGGTGAGGGAGGCCGCGCAGAAGCCGCCGTTGCGGCCGGAGGCGGCCCAGCCCACCTCCCGGCCCTCCACGAGGACCACGTCCCGCTGCGGGTCGCGCTCCTTGGCCTCGAGCGCGGTCCACAGTCCGCTGTACCCGCCCCCGACGACGAGGAGGTCGCAGGTGTCGGCGCCGGTGAGGGCGGGTTCGGGGCGCGGCCTGCCGGGGTCGTCCAGCCAGTACGGGACGGGCCGGGCCCCGGCGAGGCTTTTCGTCCGGTCGGTGCTGCTGCTCATGGCGCCAGGGGCCATGATTTCCACTCCCTCGGGGAATTCACGCTTTCTGTTTCCGGCGGCGGTTTCCCGCGACCATGGAGACAAGGACCAGAAGGACGGCGATGACGAACATGGCCGTGCCGATGACATTGATCTGCACCGGTGTGCCGCGCTGTGCCGAACCCCAGACGAACATGGGGAACGTGACGGTCGAACCGGCCTGGAAGTTGGTGATGATGAAGTCGTCGAAGGACAGCGCGAAGGCCAGCAGCGCGCCCGCCGCGATACCGGGCGCGGCGATCGGCAGGGTGACCCGCAGGAAGGTCTGGACGGGGCCGGCGTAAAGGTCCTGCGCGGCCTGTTCCAGCCTCGGGTCCATCGACATCACGCGCGCCTTGACGGCCGTGACGACGAAACTCAGGCAGAACATGATGTGGGCGATCAGGATCGTCCAGAAGCCGAGCTCCGCGCCCATGTTGAGGAACAGGGTGAGCAGGGAGGCGGCCATGACGACCTCGGGCATCGCCATCGGCAGGAAGATCAGCGAGTTCACCGCGCCGCGCGCCCGGAACCGGTAGCGGACCAGCGCGAACGCGATCAGCGTGCCCAGCAGGGTGGCGCCGAGCGTCGCCCAGAGCGCGATCCGCAGGCTGAGCCCGAGCGAGGCGCACAGGCCGGACACGCCGCACGGGTCCCGCCAGGATTCCGTGGAGAACCGCTGCCACTCGTAGTTGAAGCGGCCTTTCGGTCTGTTGAAGGAGAACACCGTCACGACGATGTTCGGCAGCAGGAGGTAGGACAGCGTCAGCAGTCCCGCCAGGACGACGAAATGGCGCTTGAGCCAGTTGACGAAGGGCATTTACACCAGATCCTCCGTGCCGGACTTACGGATGTAGAACGTGACGACGACCAGGATCGCGGCCATGAGGATGAAGGAGAGCGCGGCGGCCGTCGGATAGTCCAGCACCCGCAGGAACTGCGTCTGGATGACGTTGCCGACCATGCGCGTGTCCGTCGACCCGAGCAGATCGGCGTTGACGTAGTCGCCGGAGGCCGGGATGAAGGTCAGCAGCGTTCCGGACACCACGCCCGGCATCGACAGCGGGAAGGTGACTTTCCGGAAGGTCGTGGACGGCTTGGCGTACAGGTCGCCGGCCGCCTCGTGCAGCCGCGGGTCGATGCGCTCCAGCGACGTGTACAGCGGCAGGATCATGAACGGCAGGAAGTTGTACGTCAGGCCGCACACCACCGCCAGCGGCGTGGCCAGCACGCGGTCGCCGGTAGTCCAGCCGAGCCAGCTCGTGACGTCCAGGACGTGCAGCGTGTCCAGGGCGCCGACGACGGGCCCGCCGTCGGCGAGGATCGTCTTCCAGGCCAGGGTGCGGATCAGGAAGCTGGTGAAGAACGGCGCGATCACCAGGATCATGACCAGATTGCGCCAGCGGCCGGCGCGGAACGCGATGAGGTACGCGAGCGGATAGCCCAGCAGCAGGCACAGCGCGGTCGCGACGGCGGCGTAGCCGACCGACCGCACGAACTGCGGCCAGTAGTCGGTGAGGGCGTCCCAGTACGTCGCGAAGTGCCAGGTGACCCGGTAGCCGTCCTCCAGGGAGCCCGTCTGCACGGACGTGGAGGCCTGGTAGACCAGCGGCATCGCGAAGAACACCAGCAGCCACAGGATGCCGGGCAGCAGCAGGAGGTACGGGGTCCAGCGGCCCCACCTGCGCGCCGGTTTCCGCTCGGGGACGGGCGCCAGGGGCGGCGCTTCGGTGACGGTCGTCATCAGGACGCGTCCTCCTTGCCCGGCTCCACCGTCTCCACCCCGGCGTCGATGTCCTGGGCAGCGTCCAGGCCGAAGGTGTGCGCCGGGTTCCAGTGCAGGACGACCTCGGTGCCGGGCACCAGGCGCGGGTCCCGGTCGATGTTCTGCGCGTACACCTCGAAGCCGGGGCAGACGGGGCTGTCGACCACGTACTGCGTGGAGACCCCGATGAAGCTGGAGTCGGCGATGCGGCCGGTGACGCGGTTGCGGCCCGCGGGGACGTCGCCCGCGTCGTCGGCGTGCGTGAGCGAGACCTTCTCCGGGCGGACGCCCGCCAGCACCCTGCCGCCGGTGGAGGTGGGCGCGGAGCAGCGCGCCCTCGGCAGCACGAGCCTGCCGCCGCCCGCCGTCAGGACGAGGTCGTCGCCGTCGGCGGTGTCGACCTCGGCCGCTATGAAGTTGGAGGTGCCGAGGAAGTTCGCGACGAACGTGGTCCGCGGGTTCTCGTACAGGTCGGTGGGCGGGCCGAGCTGCTCGACGCGGCCCGCGTTCATCACGGCGACCGCGTCGGCCATGGTCATGGCTTCCTCCTGGTCGTGCGTGACGTGCACGAAGGTGATGCCGACCTCGGTCTGGATGCGCTTGAGCTCCAGCTGCATCTGACGGCGCAGCTTCAGGTCGAGGGCGCCGAGCGGCTCGTCCAGGAGCAGCACCTCGGGGTGGTTGATGAGGGCGCGGGCCACGGCGACGCGCTGCTGCTGGCCGCCGGAGAGCTGGTGCGGCTTCTTGCGGGCCTGCTCACCGAGCTGGACCAGCTCCAGCATCTCCTCGACCGGCTTCTTCACGCTCCTGACGCCGCGCCGGCGCAGGCCGAAGGCGACGTTCTCGAAGATGTCGAGGTGGGGGAAGAGGGCGTAGGACTGGAAGACCGTGTTCACCGGGCGCTTGTACGGGGGCAGCCGGGTGACGTCCTGGTCGCCGAGGTGGACGGTGCCCGAGGTGGGCTCCTCCAGACCGGCGATCATGCGCAGGGTGGTGGTCTTGCCGCAGCCGGACGCGCCGAGGAGGGCGAAGAAGGAGCCCTGCGGCACGGTCAGGTCGAGCGGGTGCACGGCGGTGAACGAGCCGTAGGTCTTGCCGATCCCGCGGAGGCGGACGTCGCCGCCGTTGCCTGTGGTCGTCGTCATCTCGTCACGCCCCAGTGAGCTTCGCGAATGTCGCCTCGTACGCCGTCTCCTCCGCCGCGCTGAGCGAGCGGAAGGCACGGGACTTGGCCTGCATGGCCGGGTCGGGAAGGATCAGCGGGTTGTTCGCCGCGTCCTCGTCGATCTTCGCCAGCTCGTCCTTGACGCCGTCGACGGGGCACACGTAGTTGATGTACGCGGCGAGTTCGGCGGCGGCGCGTGGCTCGAAGTAGTAGTCGACGAGCCGTTCGGCGTTCGTCTTGTGCCGGGCCTTGTTGGGGATCAGCAGGTTGTCGCTGGAGGTCAGATAGCCGCTGTCCGGGATGAGGAAGTCGATGTCGGGGCTGTCCGCCTTGAGCTGTACGACGTCTCCGGCCCAGGCGAGACAGGCCGCGAAGTCGCCCTTGGTGAGGTCGGAGGTGTAGTCGTTGCCGGTGAAGCGGCGTATCTGGCCCTTGTCGACGGCCTTCTGCAGGCGGGCGACGGCCGCGTCGTAGTCGTCGTCGCCGAACTTCCCCGGGTCCTTGTCCATGTCGAGCAGGGTCATCCCGACGGTGTCGCGCATCTCGGTGAGGAAGCCGACGCGGCCCTTCAGTCCGGGGTGGTCGAGGAGGTCGGAGACCGACGTCACCTCGATGCCGTCGAGGGCCTTCCGGTTGTAGGCGATGACCGTGGAGATGCCCTGCCAGGGGTAGGAGTAGGCGCGTCCCGGGTCCCAGTCGGGGCTGCGGAACTGCGGCGACAGGTTCGCGAAGGCGTGCGGCAGGTTGGACGGGTCCAGTTTCTGGACCCATCCGAGGCGGATCAGGCGGGCGGCCAGCCAGTCGGTGACGCAGATGAGGTCGCGGCCGGTTTCCTGGCCCGCGGCGAGCTGCGGCTTGATCTTGCCGAAGAACTCGTTGTTGTCGTTGATGTCCTCGGTGTACTTGACCCTGATGCCGGTGCGCCGCGTGAACGCCTCCAGCGTCGGACGGTGCTTGCCGCTGTCGTCGACGTCCATGTACTCGGTCCAGTTGGAGAAGCTCACCGTCTTCTCCTTCGCCGAGTGATCCCGCGCGGAGACGCCGCCCTCGGTCCTGCCTGCGGCGGGGATGCCGCAGCCGGCTAGCGCGCCGGCACCACCGACCGCCAGCGCGCCGCCCGCGGAGGCGCGCAACAGCGAGCGCCGGGTGAGGGCGGCCCCGCCTGTCCGGAAACTGCGCCGCACGGCGGCCGATCGGGCCGCCGGCAGGCGGTCGGGCTCGTAACTCTCCATGCGCGTGGTGCCCTTTCGGGAGGTCGGACGGCCGTGGTGGGCGGCCTGGCTGCTAGCGGTCCCCGAAGACGGTGCGGTGCCAGTCCTTCGCGGCGACCGCCGTGTTGTCGAACATGACGTGCTTGATCTGCGTGTACTCCTCGAACGAGTACGCGGACATGTCCTTGCCGAAGCCGGACGCCCGGTAACCGCCGTGCGGCATCTCGCTGATGATCGGAATGTGGTCGTTGATCCACACACAGCCCGCTGTGATCTCGCGGGTGGCGCGGTTCGCCCGGTAGACGTCCCGGCTCCACGCGGAGGCGGCCAGTCCGTACGGGGTGTCGTTGGCGAGGGCGATCCCCTCGTCGTCCGTGTCGAAGGGCAGCACGACGAGGACCGGCCCGAAGATCTCGGACTGCACGATCTCACTGTCCTGGGCGGCGCCGGCGATCAGCGTGGGCCGGTAGTACGCGCCGCTCTCCAGCGCCCCCCGCGGTGCCTCACCGCCGGTCACGACGCGCGCGTGGGCCCGCGCACGCTCCACGAAGGCGGCGACCCGGTCGCGCTGGGCGTGCGAGATCAGCGGCCCGAGGTCGGTGCCGGGCGCGAAGGGATCACCGAGCCGGACGGTCTCCATGAGCGCGGCCGTACGGTCCACGAACGCGTCGTACAGCGGGCGCTGCACATACGCGCGCGTGGCGGCCGTGCAGTCCTGCCCCGAGTTGATGAGCGACCCCGCGACGGCGCCGTGGGCGGCGGCCTCGAGGTCGGCGTCGTCGAACACCACGAACGGCGCCTTGCCGCCGAGTTCCAGGTGGATGCGTTTGACGGTGGCGGTGGCCAGCTCGGCGACGCGCCGGCCCACGGCGGTGGAGCCGGTGAAGGAGGTCATGGCGACGCCGGGATGGGAGACGAGGCGCTCCCCGGCCTCCGCGCCCGTCCCGGTGACGATGTTGACGACCCCGTCCGGGATGCCGGCGTCGGTGGCGGCCTGCGCGAACAGCAGCGAGGTCAGCGGGGTGAGCTCGGCGGGCTTGAGCACGATCGTGTTGCCCGCGGCGATCGCCGGGAGGATCTTCCAGGCGGCCATCTGCAGGGGGTAGTTCCAGGGCGCGATCGAACCGACGACGCCGATGGGCTCGCGCCGCACGTACGAGGTGTGGTCGCCGGAGTACTCACCGGCCGACTGCCCCTGCAGGTGCCGGGCGGCGCCCGCGAAGAACGCGATGTTGTCGACGGTGCCCGGCACGTCGAACTCACGGGTCAGCTTCAGCGGCTTGCCGCACTGGAGGGACTCGGCGCGGGCGAAGTCCTCGGCACGGCCGGCGAGCACGGCGGCGAACCGGTGCAGCGCGTCGGAGCGCTCGCCGGGCGTGGCACCGGCCCAGCCCGGAAACGCGGCACGGGCCGCGGCGACGGCGGCGTCCACGTCGTCGGTGCCGGCGAGCTCGTAGCGGTACACCTCCGCGCCGCTCGACGGATCGACCACCGCGTGCGTACGGCCCGACGTGCCGCGCGTGAGCCGGCCCGCGACGAACTGCGCCCCGGCCGCGAGACGCTCCCGCGCCGGGAACCGGCCGGGGGCGTCGGTGGCACCGTCCGCCGCCGCGGTGGCTTCCCGGGTGTCCCGGACGCCCGCGGTGTCCGGGGTCTGCGAGGGGGCGCTGCCCGGCTCGTGCATGTCGCTCTCCTCCGTGTCCCCGAGGGGGCCGGCGTGGCTCAGGCTCGATTTGAGTGCCGATCCTGACAGAGCGATGCCATGCCAACAAGTGATTCCGTTGTTGCCTTTTGGTTACGCGACGAAATCTGTCGACTTGGCGTCGAGTCACAACGGAAAAGTCCGGGCGTGTTGTCAGTGGTGCGTGCCACACTCCCCTGCATGGCGGAATCCACCGGGACGATCACTTCGCAGGACACCCTGATCAGGGAAGTCCGCGCCGGGGCGCGGGTCACGTATCTGCACTTCTGGGGCCACCGGCCACGCCCGGACGGCCGCGTCGGCCCGAGCTGCCTCAGCCAGTGGTGGCCGTCGGCCTTCACGGTGGACGGGGTGGCGTACGGGACGGCCGAGCACTGGATGATGGCCGGCAAGGCCCGCCTGTTCGGCGACGCGGAGGCGGAGCGGCGCGTCCTGGCCGCGCAGCACCCGGCACAGGCCAAGAAGGCGGGTCGCCTGGTCCGCGACTTCGACGAGGCCACCTGGGAGCGCGAGCGGTTCGCCCTGGTGGTGGAGGGCAGCTTCCACAAGTTCTCGGCCCACGCCGACCTGCGCGAGTTCCTGCTGAGCACCGGGGACCGGGTCCTGGTGGAGGCGAGCCCGGTGGACCGGGTGTGGGGGATCGGCCTGGCGGCGGACGACGAGGCGGCGACGGACCCGGAGCGGTGGCAAGGCCCGAACCTGCTGGGGTTCGCGCTGATGGAGGCGCGGGCACGGCTGGCTTCCCGGCCGTAACCCGGGCCGTGGATCAAACCCGTCCGGCTCGCATGACGAGTGCCCTCGGGCAGGGGGCGGGGCGGAGGGGGGCCGGGGCACAGCCCTCCGGGACGGGACCGGCAACAGGCGGCGGGCGCGAACGCCGAACCCTGAACGCCGCTGAGGAACCGCTGCGGACCGCTTTACGTCAGCAGCACGATCAACCCGAACCCGGCCCCCAGCACGATCCCCGCGCTCCCGCAGATGATCCCGGCCAGCGCCTGCCCGCCATTCGTGGCCTCACCCCGCGAAGACTTCGCCCGCCCCACTCCCCCGAAGATCACGGCCAGCGCACCCACCACGATCGCCGCGGGCCACAGGCAGAACATGACCGCCGAGACGATCCCCAGCACCAGCCCGGCCGTCCCCGGCCCGTTGCTGGGCAGCGGCGCCGCACCCCACCCGTAGTACCCCTGCTGCCCGCTCGTGCCGTACCCGGTGGCCGGGCCGGCGCCCGGCCCGGCGGCCCCGGGGTAGCCGTACCCGCCCGGGTAGCCGTAGGGCACCTGCCCGGGCCCGTCGGGCGCGATCGGCGGCGGCGGAACGGGCTCGGCCGGCGGCGCGAAGGCATGCGGGGCGCCACCACCGGGGTACGGCGGCGCGAAGGGAGGGACGGCGCCACCACCGGGGTACGGCGGCGCGGCATGGGCCCCGCCGTACGCGGCCGGGGCTCCGCCCCCGGAAACCTGCGGCGGCGCGGCGGGCGTTGCCCAGGGCGCGTGGGGAGTGGCCGGGGGCGACGGGAGCGGCGCGGGCGACGGCGGAACACTCCCGTCCCCCATGGCGGGCAACGAGGTGATCGTCTGCTGGTCGTGCACGGAGGGCGCGGAGGTCACGGGCGGCGCGGCGGGCCAGGCCGACGCGGCGGGCCAGGCCGGCGCCTCCCCGGACGCCACCGTGGTCCCGGGCCCCGCCTCTTGCTCCGAGGCCGGCCCGGGCCCCTGGCCCGGCGTGCCCCGGCCCGGCGCACTCTCCCCCGTCACCGCCGCCCGAGGATCCGTCCGGCCCGCCGCTTCCCCGTCGGATGCCGGCTGCTGCGCGTCGTCGGGCATGCCCGGGCCCCCCTCTGTCGACCGTCCTGTCATGCTACGGCCCACCCCCGCACACCACGGCCCCGGCCTCGGGCCCACGAGGACCGGGCTGATGACCGCCCGACGACCGGCCTACGATAATCCGAGTCACCGATCAGCCGATCACCCGCGCCCCGCCGCAGCCGTACCCCGGCCCGGGGCGCCGTTCCCGGGGAGGAACCCTTGACCGAGCATCTCGTCGAGCCCTGCGTCCCGCGCGACCTGCGCGCTTTCATCGCCGGGCTGCCCAAGGCCGAACTGCACGTGCACCACGTCGGTTCCGCCTCTCCCCGGATCGTCGCGGAGCTGGCGGGCCGCCACCCCGACTCGAAGGTTCCCACCGACCCGGAGGCCCTGGCCGAGTACTTCACGTTCACGGACTTCGCGCACTTCATCCAGGTGTACCTGTCGGTCGTGGACCTGATCCGCACCCCGGACGACGTGCGGCTGCTGACGTACGAGGTGGCGCGGGAGCTGGCCCGCCAGCAGGTGCGGTACGCGGAGCTGACGATCACGCCGTTCTCCTCGGTGCGCCGCGGCATCGACGAGCGGGCGTTCATGGCGGCCATCGAGGACGCGCGCAAGGCGGCCGAGGCGGAGTTCGGGACCGTGCTGCGCTGGTGCTTCGACATTCCCGGCGAGGCGGGTCTGGAGTCGGCCGAGGTGACGGCGCGGCTCGCCACGGACGACCGGCTGCGCCCGGAGGGCCTGGTGTCGTTCGGGCTCGGCGGGCCCGAGATCGGCGTGCCGCGCCCGCAGTTCAAGCCGTACTTCGACCGCGCCATCGACGCCGGGCTGCACTCGGTGCCGCACGCCGGCGAGACCACCGGCCCCGAGACGGTGTGGGACGCGCTGACGCATCTGCGTGCGGAGCGCATCGGGCACGGCACCAGCGCCGCCCAGGACCCGAAGCTGCTCGCGCACCTCGCCGAGCACCGCATCGCGCTGGAGGTCTGCCCCACCTCGAACATCGCCACGCGCGCGGTCCGCACGCTGGACGAGCACCCGGTCAAGGAGTTCACGCGGGCCGGTGTCCTCGTCACGATCAACTCCGACGACCCGCCGATGTTCGGCACCGACCTGAACAACGAGTACGCGGTCGCCGCCCGGCTGCTCGACCTGGACGAGCGGGGCCTCGCCGGCCTCGCGAAGAACGCGGTCGAGGCGTCCTTCCTGGACGAGACGGGCCAGGCACGCCTGGCGGCCGAGATCGACGCGTACACGGCCACCTGGCTCGCCTCCTGAGCCGTCCGGCCGCCGCCCCGCGCCGACGTGCCGATCCCGCTGATCCCGCTGATCCCGCACCGAGGAATTACATGCATCACGTGACGGCAGTGGCCCACCGCGGCGACCCCTACCGCGTCCGGGAGAACACGATCGCCTCCCTGCGATCCGCCCTCGCCCGGGGCGCGGACGCCGTGGAGGTCGACGTACGGCTCACCCGGGACGGCGTGCCCGTGCTGCTGCACGACGACACGCTGAAGCGTCTGTGGGAGCACGACCGGCCGCTGCTGTCGCTGTCGGCGGACGAGGTGCGCGACCTGACCGGAGGGGACGTGCCGACGCTGGCGGACGCGCTGGCGGCGACCGGGGGGCACCGGGTGATGCTGGACCTGCCCGGCGCCCCCGACGTGCGCGCGGCCCGACGGATCGTGGACGCCGTACGGCAGTGCGGGGCGGCGGACCGGGTGTACTACTGCGCGGGCGCCCGCGCCATGCTCGCGGTGCGGGCGGCCGACCCGAAGGCGGAGATCGCCCTGACGTGGACGACGCTGGCACCGCCGCGCCCCGCGGTCCTGGAGGCGGTGGGGCCCCGCTGGCTCAACTACCGCTTCACTCTGCTGACCCGGGACCTCGCCGAGCGCGTCCACCGCGACGGCTACCTGCTCTCCGCCTGGACCCCGGACACCCGCCGTGCGATGCGCCGCCTGCTGGCCCTGGGCGTGGACTCGATCACGACCAACCGCGTCGACACGCTCCACGCCCTGCGGGCGACCGGGACACCCCCGGCCCGGACCCCGTCCCCGTGCCCCTCCCCTTAGGGGAAGTCACCCACAACGACCCGGTGCACAACGGCAGGTGACTGGGGGCCGGGCGGGGGACGGCACCCTCCCTGCCGACGATCCGGGACGGCCCCGTACCCGCCGAGGATGATCACGTCCCGTCACCGATCGTCCGAGGAGCACGCCCATGCACGTCCGTCCGACCGTCGTCGCCCTGGCGACCGCGCTCACGGTGGGCCTGACCGCCCTCCCCCTCGCCGGCACCGCCGCCGCGCGGCCGCCGTCGTCCTGCGTCACGCCCCTCGGACCCGCCGCCGTGCCGGCGGACGGCCCGGACGTCGAGGCGCTGTGCGCCGCCGTCGCCGGGCTTCCCGACCGGGACGCGACCGCCGCGCTGGTCCGGGTGGGCGGCAGGGGCAGCTGGTACGGCGTCGCCGGCGTGCGGGATCTGGTGTCGGGCGCGCCCGCGTTGGCGAACGCCCGGTTCCGCGCCGGTTCGACGACGAAGATCGTGACCGCGGCACTCGTGCTGCAACTCGCCGCCGAGGGACGGATCTCCCTGGACGGCACCGTGCAGCGGTACCTGCCGGGCCTGCTCACGGAGGACTTCGGGCCGATCACCGTACGGCAGTTGCTGAACTTCACCAGTGGCCTGCGGCCGGGCGCGTCGCTCGGGGACACCACCGCGTCGATGTATCCGCACCGCTTCGAGACGCTGACTCCGGAGGCGGTCGTCGCCGAGTCCGTCGCCAAGGGCCCGGGCCATGCGCCCGGCGCGGAGCAGCACTACGGCAACATCCACTACACCGTGCTCGGCATGCTGATCGAGAAGGTCACCGGGGACTCGTACGCGCATCAGGCCGCCGTACGGATCTTCCGGCCGGCCGGCATGCGGCACACGTCGTTCCCGGCGGGCCCCGATCCGCGCATCCACGGCCCGCACAACCGCGGTTACGAGGTGATCGACGGCCGGCTCACGGACGTGACGGACTGGAACATGTCGGACCGGTGGGCCGCCGGGGACCTGATCTCCACGACCGCCGACCTGGAACGGCTGCTCAGGGCGCTGTTCCGGGGCCGTGTGGTGCCGGAGCCGCAGCTGCGGGAGATGTTCACCGTGCCGGATCTGCCCGGCGCCACCATGGCCGCGGCGCTGGAGCGGTTCGAGCTGAACGGCAAGGAGATCTGGGGCAAGACGGGCTCCCGTCCCGGCTACCACACGGTCGTCGCGGCCACCCGGGACCTGTCCCGCACGGTCGTCTACTCCGTCAACTCCACCGACGCGCGCGGGGACGGCCTCGCCATCGCCTCCCGCTTCGCCTTCCCGGCGTTCAACCGCTGACGGCCTCGGCGCGCTCCGGCACGAGGACGGCCCCGTACGGGACACCTCCCGTACGGGGCCGCACCGGCACGTCCGGACTACGCGTCCGGCCCGCGCACCCGCCTCACGCGTCCAGCGACGTCATCACGTGCTTCACCCGCGTGTAGTCGTCGAAGCCGTACGCCGACAGGTCCTTGCCGTAGCCGGACTTCTTGAAGCCGCCGTGCGGCATCTCGGCGACCAGTGGAATGTGGGTGTTGATCCACACGCAGCCGAAGTCGAGCTTCTTCGACATCCGCATGGCGCGGCCGTGGTCCCTGGTCCACACGGAGGAGGCCAGGGCGTACTCGACACCGTTCGCGTGCTGCACGGCCTGGTCCTCGTCGGTGAAGGACTGGACGGTGATGACCGGGCCGAAGACCTCCTTCTGGATGATCTCGTCGTCCTGCTTGAGGCCGGAGACGACGGTCGGCGCGTAGAAGTAGCCCTTGTCGCCGACGCGCGCGCCGCCCGCCTCGACCTTGGCGTGCGCGGGCAGCCGGTTGATGAAGCCCTCGACCTGGGCGAGCTGCTGGGGGTTGTTCAGCGGGCCGTAGAGCACGTCCTCGTCGTCCGGCATGCCGGTCTTCGTCTCGGACGCGGCCTTGGCCAGCGCGGACACGAACTCGTCGTGGATCGACTCGTGGACCAGCACGCGCGTGGCCGCCGTGCAGTCCTGGCCGGCGTTGAAGAAGCCCGCCACGGAGATGTCCTCGACGGCCTTGGCGATGTCGGTGTCCTCGAAGACGACGACCGGCGCCTTGCCTCCCAGCTCCAGGTGGACGCGCTTGACGTCCTTCGACGCGGACTCGGCGACCTGCATGCCGGCGCGCACGGAACCGGTGATGGACGCCATCGCCGGGGTCGGGTGCTCCACCATCGCGCGGCCGGTCTCGCGGTCGCCGCAGAGGACGTTGAAGACGCCCTTGGGCACGATCGAGCCGATGATCTCGGCCATCAGGACCGTGGAGGCGGGGGTGGTGTCCGACGGCTTCAGCACGACCGTGTTGCCCGCGGCGAGCGCGGGGGCGAACTTCCATACGGCCATCATCATCGGGTAGTTCCACGGCGCGACCTGCGCGCAGACCCCGATCGGCTCACGGCGGACGATGGAGGTCAGGCCCTCCATGTACTCGCCGGCCGAGCGGCCCTCCAGCATCCGTGCCGCGCCCGCGAAGAAGCGGATCTGGTCCACCATCGGCGGGATCTCCTCGGAGCGGGTCAGCCCGATGGGCTTGCCCGTGTTCTCCACCTCGGCCGCGATGAGCTCCTCGGCCCGCTCCTCGAACGCGTCGGCGATCTTCAGCAGGGCCTTCTGACGCTCGGCCGGGGTGGTGTCGCGCCAGCCCGGGAACGCCGCCGCGGCGGCGGCCATGGCGGCGTCGACGTCCGGCTCACCGGACAGCGGAGCGGTCGCGTACGCCTCGCCGGTCGCCGGGTTGACCACTTCGGTGGTCCGTCCGTCGGCGGCGTCCCGGAACTCACCGTCGATGTAGTTGCGCAGACGTCGCAGCTCGGTGCTCACTGCAGGCCCTCCTGGTGCTCCTGGTGGGGGTGTCAGGGTGTCCATTCTCTGAGACACCCACCCTAATCCGTCTCCCGACGTTTTCAACACCCCCGGCCCAGCCGTCGCTGCGAAATCCGCACGCCACACAGCCATAAACAACGGATTTCATTGATCGGGGCTTGCGAAACTGTCGAGACGTCGTGCACAGTGACGGCGTGGCCAGTCGAAGCGCAGACCAGAGGGACCAGCGAGCCGAGAAGGACTCCGGTCGCTACCGGAACGGCGGAGCCCAGTTGGACGCCGTCTCCCTCGCCATCGTCGAGCAGCTCCAGGAGGACGGCCGCCGGCCCTACGCCGCGATCGGCAAGGCCGTGGGCCTGTCCGAGGCGGCCGTGCGCCAGCGCGTCCAGAAGCTGCTCGACCAGGGCGTGATGCAGATCGTCGCCGTCACCGACCCGCTGACGGTGGGCTTTCGCCGGCAGGCGATGGTCGGGGTCAACGTGGAGGGCGACGTGGAGTCCGTGGCCGACGCGCTGACCGCCATGTCGGAATGCGAGTACGTGGTGATGACCGCGGGCTCCTTCGACCTGATGGTGGAGATCGTCTGCGAGGACGACGACCACCTCCTGGAGGTGATCAACACACGCATCCGGGCCGTGCCCGGAGTGCGCTCCACCGAGAGCTTCGTCTACCTCAAGCTCAAGAAGCAGACCTACATGTGGGGAACCCGATAATCGTGAGCACCGACACCCCCAAGGACCTCAGCAAGTCCGCGTACGACCACCTGTGGATGCACTTCACCCGCATGTCCACGTACGAGAACGCCCCCGTCCCCACGATCGTCCGGGGCGAGGGCACACACGTCTACGACGACAAGGGCAAGCGCTACCTCGACGGTCTCGCCGGCCTGTTCGTGGTGCAGGCCGGGCACGGCCGCGTCGAGCTCGCCGAGGCCGCCTTCAAGCAGGCCCAGGAGCTGGCCTTCTTCCCGGTGTGGTCCTACGCCCACCCCAAGGCCGTGGAACTCGCGGAGCGGCTCGCCGGTCACGCGCCGGGCGACCTGAACAAGGTCTTCTTCACGACCGGCGGCGGCGAGGCGGTGGAGACCGCCTGGAAGCTCGCCAAGCAGTACTTCAAGCTCACCGGCAAGCCCACCAAGTACAAGGTGATCTCCCGCGCGGTCGCCTACCACGGCACCCCGCAGGGCGCGCTGTCCATCACCGGCCTGCCCGCGCTGAAGGCCCCCTTCGAGCCGCTGGTGCCGGGCGCCCGCAAGGTCCCCAACACGAACTTCTACCGCGCCCCCCTCCACGGCGACGACCCGGAGGCCTTCGGCCGCTGGGCCGCCGACCAGATCGAGCAGCAGATCCTCTTCGAGGGCCCCGACACGGTCGCCGCGGTCTTCCTGGAGCCCGTGCAGAACGCGGGCGGCTGCTTCCCGCCCCCGCCCGGCTACTTCCAGCGGGTGCGCGAGATCTGCGACCAGTACGACGTGCTGCTCGTCTCGGACGAGGTCATCTGCGCCTTCGGCCGCCTCGGCACGATGTTCGCCTGCGACAAGTTCGGCTACGTACCGGACATGATCACCTGCGCCAAGGGCATGACCTCGGGCTACTCCCCGATCGGCGCCTGCATCGTCTCCGACCGCCTCGCCGAGCCGTTCTACCGGGGCGACAACACCTTCCTCCACGGCTACACCTTCGGCGGCCACCCCGTCTCCGCCGCGGTGGGCCTGGCCAACCTCGACCTGTTCGAGCGCGAGGGCCTCAACCAGCACGTCCTCGACAACGAGGGCGCGTTCCGCGCGACCCTGGAGAAGCTGCACGACCTGCCGATCGTCGGCGACGTCCGCGGCAACGGCTTCTTCTACGGCATCGAGCTGGTGAAGGACAAGAACACCAAGGAGTCCTTCGACCCGGAGGAGACCGAGCGCGTCCTGTACGGCTTCCTGTCGAAGAAGCTCTTCGAGAACGGCCTGTACTGCCGAGCCGACGACCGCGGCGACCCGGTCGTCCAGCTCGCCCCGCCGCTCATCTCCGACCAGGAGACGTTCGACGAGATCGAGCAGATCCTGCGCGCGACGCTCACGGAGGCGTGGACGAAGCTCTGACCCCGCCGCGACCCCGCTCCGCCCCGGCGACTGCGCCGATTGCCCGGCCCGGGGCACACCCGTACGAGTGAGAAGGGTGTGTCCCGGGCCGTGTGCTGTCCGGCCGCACCCGCTCGGCTGCCTAGCGTGCCGGTAACCGATCGGCCCTGCCTTCGTTCCCCCGGATGGGGGATTTCGCGAATCGCGCACGGCATTTCTGATCTGAACCGAGGTGTACGCCCATGGTGGCCCCGCCGGACAACGACGTGCTCTGGGCACGCGCCCTGCACCTGACACACCACGACGGCTCGCCCGCGCTGCAAGGAGTCTCCATCGGCGTCCGGGAGGGCGAGATCCTCGCCGTCGCCGGCCCGCGCGGCAGCGGCAAGACCAGCCTCCTGCGCTGCCTGTCGGGCCAGGTGGCCGCCCCGCGCGGCGAGGTCTGGTTCAACAGCATCCCCGTGCACACCATGACCCCGCTGCACCGCGAACGGCTGCGCCGCGACCGGTTCGGCTGGATCGACCCGGCACCGGCCCTCGTCCCCGAGCTGAACGTGTGGGAGAACACCGCCCTGCCGCTGATGCTGCGCGGCACCGGCAGACGGCTCGCCAAGAAGGCCGCCCTGGAGTGGCTGGAGCGCCTCGACGTGGGCGACGTGACCCGTAAACGGCCGCACCAACTGCGCCAGGCGCAGCGGCAGCGCGTGTGCATCGCCCGCGCGCTGGCCCTCTCGCCGACCGTGCTGTTCGCCGACGAGCCGACCGCGCCCCTGCACCACGCCGACCGCGCGCACGTACTGCGCACACTGACGACGGCGGCCCGCTCGCACGGCATCACCGTCGTCCTCGCCAGCCAGGACCCGGCCACCGTGGCGCTCGCCGACCGCGCGGTGCCGCTGCTGGACGGACGGCGCGTGAGGACCGTGCACCTGCCGCCGACGCCCGAATCGGAAGGCCGGGCGGCGTGCTCGCTCTCCGTCTGACCCGCGGTTCCCGCCCGGCCGTCCAGCTGCGCCGCCTGCTGGTCGCGACGGCGTCGGCGGGCACCGCCTTCCTGCTCCTGTGCGCCCTCGGGCACGCGTTGAGCCACCCGCCGGGGGACGCCGTGCCGCGGCTCGCCTGGTGCGCGGCCCCGCTCGCCGCCACCGTGCACCTCGCTGCGGCCGTCGCCCGCACCGACCCGGGCACCCGGCCCCGGCCCGGCCTGTCGGCGATCGGCCTCGGCCCCGCCCGCATGATGGCGATCTCGGCGACCACCACGGCCCTGTCCTGCGCGCTGGGTTCGACGGTGGCGCTGCTGTTCTTCGTCCAGCTGCGCGGCGACGTCACCGGCATGCCCTTCGACGGCGCCGCCGAGTTCCTCGCGGCCGGCCGGCCGCTGCCGTTCCCCGCGACCCTGACCCTGCTCTGCCTGACCCCGGCCGCCGCGTCCGTCGCGGTGGCCGTGCTGCTGCGCCCGCGGGACGACCGGGAGGAGGCACTGCGCCGGGCGGCACGCGCCCACCGGTGGTCCATGACGTACGGACGTGTCGCGGCGAAGGCGGGCGCGAAGGACGGCGGCAAGACGAACGGGGGGACGGCTACGGCGGGGGCCGTGGCGTCGGCCGGGACCACCGGTGCGCACGGGACGGCCGTGCTGAACGGCAACGGCGGCATCGCGGTCGCCGACCGCCCGCCCACCCCGGCCCCGGCTCCCGGCCCGGAGGCACTTCCCGGCACTACGGCACCGGACGGCGCACCCGCCGACCCTGCTCCGGTCCTTCCCGGCTCCCTCGTCCAGGACCCCCTCACCGCTCCCGCCGGTCTGCCCTGGGGCGTCGCCGTGGTGGCCGTCGGGCTGGCCGTCGAGGCGTACGGGGGCCGCACGGCGGACGGTGGCGGGTTCGCCCTGCCCGGCGGACTCGGATCCGGTTCCGTCACCGCGCTGACCGGCCTGGTGCTGAGCGTCATGGGCCTGGCGCTGGCCGGTCCCGGCCTCACCCACCTGTGCGGCCTGCTGCTCCAGGCGGTCCGGCCGGGCGCCGTACGGCTCCTGGCGGGCCGGGTGCTGATGGCGGAGGCCCCGCGCCTCGGCCGCCCCCTCGGTGTCGTGTGCGCGGTGACGGCCGCGCTGTACACCTCGGCGGCGCTGTACGACACCCGCGACCCCGGGCCGGGCCCGCTCACCGTCCTGGGCACGGTCCTCGTGACCGGCTGCACGGTGGCGACCCTGCTGATCACCGCCGTGGAGGCCAAGCAGGCCCGCGCCGAGACCACGCAGGCGCTGCTCCGCCTCGGAGCGCCCGCGACGTCGTTGCGCCGTGCGGCCCAGTTGCGCACCGGAGCCCTCCTGGCCGCCTGCCTGCCGCCGACGCTGCTGGTCGCGGAGCTGGCCGCGCTGCCCCTGGCCCGGTGAGACGGGGCGCCGTGCGCGGTGTGGTCGGGAGAGTGCCGCCGGTGCGCCGATGAGTTCCGCGGGCGCGCCCGGTCTACCCCTCGAACGGACGAGGAAGGCCGGACGCCCGCACGGCCGGGACGCCGGGACGATCAGGGAGAGACCGCACATGTACCAGCAGATGATTTTCGTGAACCTTCCGGTGAACGACCTCGACGCGTCGAAGAGGTTCTTCACCGGGCTGGGCTATTCGATCAACGCGCAGTTCAGCGACGAGAACGCCGCCTCGGTGGTGATCAGCGACACGATCGTGGCGATGCTGCTCAAGAAGGAGTTCTACTCGACGTTCACCACCAAGGAGATCGCGGACGCCGGCAAGACCAGCGAGGTGCTGCTCTGCCTGAGCGCCGAGAGCCGCGAGAAGGTCGACGAACTCGTCGAGAAGGCGCTCGCCGCGGGCGGCACGGAGCCCCGCGAGCCGCAGGACCACGGGTTCATGTACGGCCGGGCCTTCGACGACCCGGACGGCCACACCTGGGAGGTCGTGTGGATGGACCCGTCCACGATCGCGGGATGACGCCGCTGAAACGCCCGGGCGGTTAATAAGACGGCAAAGCCAACGGGGTTGGCCGACTTCTGCGTTGACACTGCTTATGCGGCACTTATAAACCAGTGAGGTTCATGGGTGAGGTGATGTCTCATCACTGCGCCCTCAACCCCCCCGCATTTGCGTATCACGCGAAGGACCAAAGTGACAGTCCTGTCCATATCCCGCCGTACCGTTGCACGCTCCGTGCGTGCACTCGGCGTTGTCTCCGCGTCGGCCGCACTCGCGATCGCCGCTTCGGGCAACGCGCTCGCCTGCAACATCAGTGAGTTCTCCGCCGCCGCCAAGTGCGACGGCGACAAGGGCGTCATCACCGTCACCGATGTCGACCCGTCCGGCGTTCCGGCCACCATCACCGTGTACCTGCAGAGCAACGGTGCCGACGCGAAGATGGTCGGCGAGCAGGTCGTCAAGGGCTCGCGCGACGGCGCCACCATCTCCTTCTCGGAGGAGTGGAAGCCGAAGGCCGAGTACCGCATCCACGTCAAGGCCGGTTCGTACGTCGACGAGGACATCAAGCCGAACGTCGTCGCGCCGGACACCGCCTGCAAGACGGAGTCCACGCCGACTCCCACGGAGCCCGCTCCGACGAAGCCCGCGGAGTCGGCCACCCCGACCCCGTCCGAGTCGGAGTCGGAGAGCGCCCCGCCCGCGGACAGCGCGCCCTCCCCCGCCGGTGACTCGAACCTCGCCGAGACCGGTGCGGACTCCAACACCGGTCTGATCGCCGGCATCGCCGCGGCCCTGGTCGCCGTCGGTGGTGGCGCGGTCTTCTTCGGCCTGCGCCGCCGCGGAGCGAACAGCAACAGCTGACGCCCCACAGTCGCCGCGGGGTGAACAGCCACGGCTGACACCCCGCGCGACACACGGACGGCCCGCCCCCGGATACCCGGAGGCGGGCCGTTTGCGTGCGGTGCCGCCCACCGCGTGGCCCACTGCTCAGGGCGGCAGATGGGGCGTCCACGACTCGGCCGCCTACCGCTCGGCCGTCCTCGGCTCGGCCGTCCACTGCCTGGGCGTCTACTGCTTGGCTGTACCCGGCCCGGGCGTGCCGCGTTCGGCCGCCGGAGCCGCGTCCCTGTCCCGTCCCGCCGCTCCGGGCCCGTCGAGGACCACAATCTCGGCCGCGTCGAACACCACCCCGACCTCGTCCCCGACCTCCGGCGCCGCCCGCAGCGCACACGCCGCCTCCAGCCGCGGCGCGTCCTCCGGCCGGAGCCGTACGGCGACATGGGTGCCCCGGAAGGTGCGGGCGGTCACCGTGCAGCGCAGGCCCTCGGCGGCGGCCACCAGGCGCACACCGGCGGGCCGTACGAGCAGTGTGCGCGGGCCCTGCGGCGCGCCCCCGGACACGGGCACCTTGCCCCACGGCGTGTCCGCGGCCTCCCCGGTCACCGTGCAGTCCGTGACGTTGTCGAACCCGAGGAAGCGGGCGACGAAGGCGTCGGCCGGCCGCTGCCACACCTCGAGCGGCGTCCCCGTCTGGGCGATCCGTCCGTCCCGCATGACAACGACCCGGTCGGCGAGGGCGAACGCCTCGCCCTGGTCGTGGGTCACGGCGAGCACGGTGGTGCCCAGCCGGCCGAACAGTTCCCGCAGTTCGACCACGAGCCGCTCGCGCAGCGACCGGTCGAGCTGGCCGAGCGGCTCGTCCAGCATCAGCAGGCGCGGCCGGGGCGCCAGGGCACGGGCGAGCGCGACCCGCTGCTGCTCACCCCCGGACAGCGCCGCGACGGCCCGGCGCCCAGCCCCCGGCAGCCCGACGAGGTGGAGCAACTCCGCCACACGCGCCCGCTGTTCCTCCTTGGACGCGCCGTGCATACGCAGCCCGAAGGCGACGTTGCCGCCGACGTCCCGCTGCGGGAACAGCTGATGGTCCTGGAACATCAGACCCACCCCGCGTTGGTGCGCGGGCACACCGGCCTGGTCCCGCCCGTCCAGCAGCACCCGCCCGGAGTGCAGCGGCTGCAGCCCGGCGACGGCACGCAGCAACGTGGACTTGCCGCTGCCGCTGGGCCCGAGGACGCACACGATCTCGTGCTCGGCGACGTCCAGGCCGACCGCGTCGAGGACGGGCCGCCCGCCGAGGCGTACGGTCGCGGCGTCGAGGCTCAGCAGCATCAGAACTCCCCGGTCCGGTCTGTCCGCAGCCGCTCCAGCGCCAGCAGCGCCACGGCGCACACGACCATCAGCATCGTCGAAAGGGCCATGGCCTGCCCGTAGTTGAGGTCGCCGGGGCGCCCCAGCAGCCGCGCCACGGCCACCGGCAGCGTCGGGTTGTCGGGCCGCGCGATGAACACCGTCGCCCCGAACTCGCCGAGCGACACCGCGAACGCGAACCCGGCCGCGACCAGCAGCGCCCGCCGCACCATCGGCAGGTCCACCTCACGCCACACCCGCCACGGGGAGGCCCCCAGCACGGCGGCGGCCTCCCGCAGCCGTACGTCCACCGCGCGCAGCACGGGCAGCATGGCCCGTACGACGAAGGGGACGCCGACGAGTGCCTGGGCGAGCGGCACGAGGATCCAGGAGGCCCGCAGGTCGAGCGGCGGCTCGTCGAGAGCGATGAGGAACCCGAAGCCGACCGTCACGGCGGACACGCCGAGCGGCAGCATCAGCAGCGCGTCGAAGCCGCGTACGAACGCCCCGGTGTCCCGTCTGGTCAGCGCGGTGGCGGCGAGCGTGCCGATCACCACGGCGATGGCGGTGGCGGCGAGGGCGTACTGGAGGGAATTGGCGAGGGCCTCGATCGGCGGCACGAGGAACACTCCCCCGTCGTCGGTCAGCGCCCGGTAGTAGCCGAGTCGCGGCGCGTCCAGGGAACGCCGTACCAGCACGGCGAGCGGCAGAAACAGCAGTACGGCGACCGTCGCGACGACGCCGGCCAGCAGCGCCCACTGGCCCGTGCCGCGCGGCCGGCGCGCGGTCACCGAGGCGTCGACCAGCCGCAGCGCGGTCTCCCGGCGCCGCACGGTCCGGGCGTGCAGGGCGAGGATCGCGCCGACGGCCGCGAACTGGATCATCGTCAGGACGGCCGCCGTGGACAGATCGAAGATCTCCGAGGTCTGCCGGTAGATCTCGACCTCCAGCGTCGAGAAGGTGGGCCCGCCGAGGATCTGGACCACACCGAACGACGTGAAGGTGAACAGGAAGACCATGAGCGCGGCGGCGGCCACGGCGGGCGCCAGCGCGGGCAGGGTGACCTGCCGCCAGGCCCGCAGCGGGGAGGCGCCCAGCATCCGCGCGGCCTCCTCCTGCCGCGGGTCGAGCTGGGACCACAGCCCGCCGACGGTCCGTACGACGACGGCGTAGTTGAAGAAGACGTGGGCGAGCAGGATCGCCCACACGGTGGTGTCCAGCCGTACGCCCCACAGCTCGTCCAGCAGCCCGCCGCGGCCGACGAGTGCCAGGAACGCCGTACCGACGACGACGGTCGGCAGCACGAACGGCACGGTCACGAGCGCCCGCAGGACCTGTTTGCCGCGGAACGCGAAACGCGCGAAGACGTACGCGCCGGGCAACGCGATCAGCAGCGTGAGGGCCGTGGAGACGAGCGCCTGCCAGGTGGTGAACCACAGGACGTGCCGCACGCCGGGATCCGCCAGCACGTCCAGGATCCGCCCGGGGTGCCACGACCCGCCGGCCTTCAGGCCGCGCGCGACGATCGCGGCGACCGGGTAGGCGAAGAACACCGCGAAGAACGCGACGGGCACGGCCATCAGCCCGAGCCGCGCCGCGTTCCCGCGCCGCCTGGCGGCTACTTCAGTACGAGCGAGGTCCACGACTTGACCCACTGGTCACGGTGATCGGCGATCTTCGCGGGTTCCAGGGTCTGCGGAGAGGCGGCCTGCGGCCCGTACTTCACGAACTCCTCGGGCACCGCGGCGCCCTCGACCACCGGGTAGACGAACATGTTCATCGGCATGTCGTCCTGGAACCGCCTGCTGATCAGGAAGTCGAGCAGCGCCTTGCCGCCCTCGCCGTTCCGGGCGTTGCTGAGCAGCCCCGCGTACTCGACCTGCCGGAAGCACGTCCCCCGGGCGACCCCGGTCGGCGCGGTGTCCGGCTTGGGGTCGGCGAAGACGACCTCGGCGGGCGGGGAGGACGCGTACGACACGACGAGCGGCCGGTCGCCCCTGGCCTTCCGGCCGCCGGCCGAGCCGGAGAACTCCTCGTTGTAGGCCTGCTCCCAGCCGTCGACCACCTTCACGCCGTTGGCCCTGAGCTTCTTCCAGTACCCCTGCCAGCCTCCGTCTCCGTACTTGGCGGCGGTGCCGAGCAGGAATCCGAGCCCGGGCGAGGAGGTGGCGGCGTTCGAGGTGACGAGAAGATCCCTGTACCGCGGCGCGACAAGATCGTCGAAGGACTCGGGCGGGTTCAGCTTGTGCTTGCCGAACCAGGCCTTGTCGTAGTTGACGCAGACATCCCCGGTGTCGACGGCCGTGACCCGGTGCTCGCTCTCGTCGGCCCGGTACTCGGGCTTGATGTTCCCGGCCCCCTCCGGCTCGTACGGCTGGAACAGGCCGTTGTCGAGCGCGCGGGACAGCAGGGTGTTGTCGACGCCGAAGAAGACGTCCCCCTGCGGGTTGTCCTTGGTCAGGATCGCCTTGTTGACGGCGGCGCCGGCGTCCCCGTCCTTGAGGACGCGGACCTTGTACCCGGACTCCTTCTCGAAGGCCGCGAGAACGCCCTTGGACACGGCCCACGAATCATGGCTGACGAGCGTGACGGTCGTGGACCCGCCGCCCGCACCCTGCCCGTCGTCGGACGACCCGCAGCCGGCGAGGCCACCGACCATGCCGAGCCCGACGAGAAGGACAGTGATCCGCTTCTTGGTGGTGCTGGAAATACCCACTGAATTCCTCCTGGGTTGACCAGGAAGAGACGCGGCCCTGCCCGCGAACCCCGGAGGTTCGCGGGCAGGGCGCAACAGCTCGAGTGATGACCGATCTCCCTACCCAGAATGACCTGGGCGAGGTTCGGAGGGTCTGCGGCCGGTGCCGCACTCTCAGCGCTGTGGCGCTCCCCTGTCGGAATATGAAGATGTCCGTACGCCGGTCAGATTACCTCTCGCTGGCGGCGAGCTGACCACACGCCCCGTCGATCTCCTGTCCACGGGTGTCCCGGATCGTCACCGGCACACCGTGCGCGGCGATCGCGTCGACGAACGCCTTCTCGTCCTCGGGCCGCGACGCGGTCCACTGGGAGCCGGGCGTCGGGTTCAGCGGGATCAGGTTGACGTGGACGGGCCTGCCCTTGAGCAGCCGTCCGAGGCGGTCGCCACGCCATGCCTGGTCGTTGATGTCGCGGATGAGGGCGTACTCGATGGACAGCCGCCGCCCCGACTTCCCGGTGTACTCGAACCCGGCGTCGAGGACCTCGCGCACCTTCCAGCGGGTGTTCACGGGGACGAGCGTGTCGCGCAGTTCGTCGTCGGGGGCGTGCAGCGAGATCGCGAGACGGCACGTGAAGCCCTCGTCGGCGAACCGGTGGATGGCCGGCACGAGACCGACGGTCGACACGGTGATCCCGCGCTGCGACAGCCCCAGCCCGTCGGGCTCGGGATCGGTGAGCCGCCGGATGGACCCCACTACGCGGTTGTAGTTGGCGAGGGGCTCGCCCATACCCATGAACACGATGTTGCTCAGCCGGGCCGGCCCCCCGGGCACCTCTCCGTCCCTGAGGGCCCGCATCCCGTCCACGATCTGGTGGACGATCTCGGCGGTGGACAGATTCCGGTCCAGCCCGGCCTGCCCGGTCGCGCAGAACGGGCAGTTCATCCCGCACCCCGCCTGCGAACTGATGCACATGGTGACCCGGTCCGGGTAGCGCATCAGCACCGACTCGACGAGCGTCCCGTCGAACAGCCGCCACAGCGTCTTGCGGGTGGTCCCCTGGTCGGTCGACAGATGCCGTACGACCGTCATCAGCTCGGGAAGCAGCGCGTCCCGCAGCCTGGGGCGGGCGGCGGCCGGAATGTCGGTCCACTGCTCCGGGTCGTGCGCGTACCGCGCGAAGTAGTGCTGCGAGAGCTGCTTGGCGCGAAACGGCTTCTCACCGATCGCGGCAACGGCCTCCTTGCGCTCGGCGGGCGTGAGGTCGGCGAGGTGCCGCGGCGGCTTCTTGGCTCCGCGCGGGGCGACGAATGTGAGTTCTCCGGGCTTAGGCATGGCCGTACCAGTGTCGCAGATCGATTTCGCCTGACCTGCGACGGTCGCCAGGGACACCTGTCGTCGGTGGTCGTCACTCGTCGTTGCCGGTCCCCCTCGGACGGCCCGGACGGCCCGGCGACCGGGTGGCGGGCTCCGCCCCTCGGTTGAGGCGGCGCCCCGCCTGGCCTCCGCAGCATCTCGGACTCGGGCGGCTCAGCGACGGTTACCCGGTCCCCGTGGGGTACTCGACTTCACGTAATGCACATAACTTATAAAGCGGGAGGTATCGGAATGGCGACGCAGCCCCAATCGGACATGGCAACGCATCCCGACATCCTTGCCATGCGCAATCGGCATGAGATGGCCGAGCGTGTCGCGACTACTCCCATGGCACAGGCCGTCGAGGCCATGGCCCTGATCACAGGCCTGTACCTGGCGGCCTCACCGTGGATCGCGGGTTTCAACAATTTCTCCACCTTGGCGGTCAACAATCTGATCGTCGGCATCGCGTACGCCGTGATCATGAGCGGTGGCTTCGGCCGGGCATACGAGCGGTCGCACAGCATGGCGTGGGCCGCTTGCGCGCTCAGCGTGTGGACGATCTTGGCGCCTTGGGTTGTGGCAGGTGACGTCAGCACGACCAGGACCATCGTCAACAACATCGTCGTCGGCGTGATCGCGCTCCTGCTGGCCCTCATGGCCGCCGCAGCCGCCCGACCGGTGAGTCAGTCGTCCGGCGACCGCTCTTCCGCGCGAAGGTGACAGCAATCGTCCATCCGAAGGCCGCAACCGGCCTCGACCCACCACTCACCCCAGCCCCCGTCCCGTACACCGTCGACCCACACACCGTGGAGCGGGCGTGGTTCATGGCGTCCAGGTGAAGGGCGCCGCTGTGCGAACGGCCTGGACGCCCTGGGCCACGTCTGCTCGACTCTGCCTGGGTCGATGGCGCACGGGGGCGTACGGGATGGGAGCACCCCACACCCGCCCCAGGGCGCCCGCTCGAGAGCCCATGAGTCCGTGCGGTCTGCGCGCGTGAGCCCGCGAGTTCGCGTGCGCGCGTATGAGCTTGTGAACGCATGACAAAGGCTCGCCGCCCCGTACGGACGGCGAGCCTTCGCCTGCGGTTGCGTACCGGACGCGTCAGCCGGAGCCCACGAACAGCACCAGCAGCAGCCACACCACGGGTGCCGTCGGCAGGAGGGAGTCCAGACGGTCCATGATGCCGCCGTGGCCGGGCAGCAGCGTGCCCATGTCCTTGATGCCCAGGTCCCGCTTTATCATCGACTCACCGAGGTCACCGAGCGTGGCGGTGGCCGAGACCGCGAGCCCCAGCAGCAGCCCCTGCCACCAGCGGCCGTCGTCGATGAGGAAGTGCAGGCACAGCGCGCCCGCCGCCATCGCGAACGCCACCGCGCCGAACAAACCCTCGCGGGTCTTTCCGGGGCTGATGCGTGGCGCCAGCTTGTGCCGCCCGAAGCGCCAGCCCACGGCGTACGCGCCGGTGTCGCTGACCACGGTGAGCAGCAGGAACGTCAGCACCCGCCACGGCCCGTCGTCGGCCATCAGCATCATCGTGACGAACGTGGCCAGGAACGGCACGTAGAAGGCCGAGAAGACGCCGGCGGTGACGTCCTTCAGGTAGCCCTCGGGCGGTTCCGTCATGCGCCAGACCAGCACCGCGAGCGCCGTCAGCGCCATCGTGATCCAGGCGCCCTCGGCGCCGCGCACATACCCGGCGACCACCATCGCCGCGCCGCCGATCGCCAGCGGCACGAGGGGGGCCTTGATGTCCTTGCGCTCGTCGAGACGCTTCGTCAGCTCCCACAGGCCGACGACGACGGCGACGGCGACGACGCCGACGAACACGGCCTTGACGACGAACAGCGACGCGACGATCACCGCGCCGAGCCCGACACCGACCCCTATCGCCGCGCCCAGGTCCCGTCCCGCGCTCTTCTTCCGCGGCTCAGGCGCCGGCTGCGGGGCGTCGGGCATGGGCTCCGGATTCTGCGGCACCTCCCCGTACGGGTGTGCCTGCGGCGTCTCGTCGCGGAACAAGGGGCCGCTCAGCCGAGCGGCCCCCCGGTCGTCATCCTGGTCTCCGCCGTGATCGGGTACGTCGGGCACGATGGGCATGGGACGAGTCTGCTGCGCGTCGTGCGCATCGTACGAGGGACCCGCCGTGGCGGTCCCCTGGACATGCCCGTAGGCGTGTCCCTGTTGGGCGGGGACCCGGTCGGTGGACCCCCAGTACCCGGCTTGTGGCGGCGCGCCCCAGGAAGAGTCGTTCATCAGACCTCGAGCAGCTCCGCTTCCTTGTGCTTGAGGAGCTCGTCCACCTGCGCGACGTACTTCGCGGTGGTGTCGTCGAGTTCCTTCTCCGCACGGCGGCCCTCGTCCTCGCCGACCTCGCCGTCCTTGATCAGCTTGTCGATGGCGTCCTTGGCCTTGCGGCGCACGGAGCGGATGGAGACCTTGGCGTCCTCGCCCTTGCCCTTGGCGACCTTGATGTACTCGCGGCGGCGCTCCTCGGTCAGCTCGGGGAACACCACCCGGATGATGTTGCCGTCGTTGCTCGGATTGACGCCCAGGTCGGAGTCGCGGATGGCCTGCTCGATGTTGCGCAGCGCGCTCTTGTCGAACGGCGTCACCACGGCCATGCGCGGCTCGGGCACGGAGAACGAGGCCAGCTGGTTGATCGGCGTCGGCGCGCCGTAGTAGTCGGCCACGATCTTGTTGAACATCGCCGGGTGCGCACGGCCGGTGCGGATCGCGGCGAAGTCCTCCTTGGCGACCACGACGGCCTTCTCCATCTTCTCCTCGGCCTCGAGGAGGGTCTCTTCGATCACCACTTGCTCCTGCGTGTCTTGAGTAGGCCCGGCTGCGGTTCCCTGTCGGGGCGGCGGCCGGCTGCGTCGCGTCTGTCTCCTGCACGGTTCCCGACCGGCAGGACATTGTCCATCCCTCGGCCGGTCAGTCCCGGCTTCCTTGGTCACCCACCAGCGTGCCGATCTTCTCACCCTTGACCGCGCGCGCGATATTGCCCTCCGACAGAAGCTCGAACACGACGATCGGCAGCTTGTTGTCGCGGCACAGAGTGACGGCGGTGGCGTCGGCGACCTTCAGGTCGCGGGTGATGACCTCGCCGTAGCCGAGGTGGTCGAACTTCACCGCGTCGGGGTTCTTCTTCGGGTCGGAGTCGTAGACACCGTCGACACCGTTCTTGCCCATGAGCAGCGCCTCGGCGTCGATCTCCAGGGCACGCTGCGCGGCGGTGGTGTCGGTGGAGAAGTACGGCATCCCCATACCGGCGCCGAAGATGACCACACGGCCCTTCTCCAGGTGGCGCACGGCGCGCAGCGGGATGTACGGCTCGGCGACCTGTCCCATGGTGATGGCGGTCTGCACACGGCAGTCCACGCCCTCCTTCTCCAGGAAGTCCTGGAGAGCGAGGCAGTTCATGACGGTGCCGAGCATGCCCATGTAGTCGGAGCGGGCCCGGTCCATGCCTCGCTGCTGGAGCTCGGCGCCGCGGAAGAAGTTGCCGCCGCCGATGACGGCCGCGATCTGTGCCCCGTCGCGGACGACCGCCGCGATCTCACGGGCGATGGCGTGCACCACGTCGGGATCGACCCCCAGGCCCCCGCCGCCGGAGAAGGCCTCACCGGACAGCTTCAGCAGAAACCGGCCGGGTACTTTGCCGTCGTCGCTCTTCTGGGCCTTGGTACTCATGGGATTTCGCCTCTTTACGTGTCGCACATACGAAGAAGGCCATTGCCGGTGGGGCGTGGTTCGCATCCCATGCTCGGCAATGGCCTCCTCGTCAGATCTGCTGTCGCCCGCGCCACGTGCGTGCGGAATGACACCTCCGCACGACATGACCGACTGCGCTCGACCCTATAGGGGGCCGGGCGCCGGTCGCGGTAGGACTCAGATGCCGACCTTGATGCGCGTGAAGCGCTTCAGGGTGACACCGGCCTCGTCCAGGATCTTCTGGACGGACTTCTTGTTGTCGAGCGCGTACGGCTGGCCGAGCAGCGTGGCGTCCTTGAAGAAGCCGTTGAGGCGACCCTCGACGATCTTCGGCAGGGCGGCCTCGGGCTTGCCCTCGGCGCGGGTGGTCTCCTCGGCGACGCGACGCTCGGACTCCACGACCTCGGCCGGCACGTCCTCCTTGGAGAGGTACTTCGGCGCGAACGCGGCGATGTGCTGGGCGACGCCCTTGGCGATCTCGGCGTTCGGCTTGTCGAGCTCGACGAGGACACCGATCTGCGGCGGCAGGTCGGGCATCGTGCGGTGCATGTACGCCGACACGAAGCCGTCGGAGAACTGCGCGAAGCGGTCCAGGACGATCTTCTCGCCGAGGTTGGCGTTGGCCTCGTCCACGAACGCCTGCACGGTCTTGCCGGGCTCGATCTCGGAGGCGAGCAGGGCCTCGATGTCGGCGTAAGCGGCCTTCGTGACGTGCTCGGCGATGGCCTTGGCCGCGGCCTGGAACTTGTCACCCTTGGCGACGAAGTCCGTCTCGCACTTCAGCTCGACCAGAACGCCGGAGGAGTTGTCGTCGGCGATGATCGAGACGACCGCGCCGTTCTCGGCGGAACGGCCCTCGCGCTTGGCGACGCCCTTCTGGCCCTTGATACGGAGCGCCTCGACGGCCTTCTCGACGTTGCCCTCGGCCTCGTCCAGCGCCTTCTTGCAGTCCATCATGCCGGCGCCCGTGAGCTCGCGGAGCTTCTTGACGTCGGCGGCGGTGTAGTTCGCCATGAGTCTGTGAGTCTTTCTCGAAGTCTGGAAGATCGAAGATCCGCACGTCCGCGATCCGCAGAGATGCGGATCGGCGACTCGGTGCCGACCTACGGGTGAACGGCGGGAGCAGACTTCATACCTCTGCTCCCGCCGTCAACACCGACGCTGACGGGTCAGGCCTGCTCGGCCTCGGCGGCCGGAGCCTCGCTTGCAGGAGCCTCGGCGGCCGGGGCCTCGGCGGGCTGCTCCGTCTCGGCAGGCTTCTCAGCCTCGGCCTCGGCGGCGGGGGCGGCAGCCTCGGCGGCCGGAGCCTCCTCGGCCTTCTTCTCGCCCTCGAGCAGGTCGCGCTCCCACGCGGCCAGCGGCTCGCCCGCGGCCTTGTCGCCCTTGCCCTCGGTGGCGACACCGGAACGGGAGATGAGGCCCTCGGCGACCGCGTCCGCGATGACACGGGTGAGCAGGGTGACGGAGCGGATCGCGTCGTCGTTGCCCGGGATCTTGTAGTCGACCTCGTCGGGGTCGCAGTTCGTGTCGAGGATGGCGACGACCGGGATGTTGAGCTTCCGGGCCTCGCCGACCGCGATGTGCTCCTTCTTGGTGTCCACGATCCAGACGGCGCTGGGCACCTTCTGCATCTCGCGGATACCGCCGAGGGTCTTCTCCAGCTTGGCCTTCTCGCGGGAGAGGACGAGCAGTTCCTTCTTGGTGAGGCCGGAGGCGGCCACGTCCTCGAAGTCGATCTGCTCGAGCTCCTTGAGGCGCTGCAGACGCTTGTAGACGGTCGAGAAGTTGGTGAGCATGCCGCCCAGCCAGCGCTGGTTCACGTACGGCATGCCGACGCGGGTCGCCTGCTCGGCGATGGCCTCCTGCGCCTGCTTCTTCGTACCGACGAACATGACCGTGCCGCCGTGGGCGACGGTCTCCTTGACGAACTCGTAGGCGCGGTCGATGTACGACAGCGACTGGAGCAGGTCGATGATGTAGATGCCGTTGCGCTCCGTGAAGATGAAGCGCTTCATCTTCGGGTTCCAACGACGGGTCTGGTGACCGAAGTGGACGCCGCTCTCCAGCAGCTCCCGCATCGTGACGACGGCCATGGCCGCTCTCCTCATGTTTCTCGGTTGTGCCGCGGAAACCGGACGGCTCCCGCGCCTGACGCCCGCGCTGCGCCGTGCCACGAAGGACCGAGAGGCGCTGACACCAGAACACCGGCTCACGCCGGGCCCCGGTGTCGGGGCGTGCGAAGTCGACCCGGTGACCCGGATCGCCACCTGAAGTGTACGGGACCCGGAAGGCACCGGGTGACGCCGATACCCACAACCTCCCGGTAGTCCACAGGCCCGCGCGCCACCCCCGCCGATGCGCCACGCTTCCCGACATGCGAAAGAGGCGATACGCGTGGCTGACCGCCGGCGTGCTGTACGCGCTGACCGGGTTACTGCCGGCCGATGCGGCAGGCGCGAACTCCCCGGTGCGGCCGGCGCCGCCGCCCACCACCACCCGGACAACCGGGACGGCCCCCGCCCCGGATCCGGCGGACCCGAAAGCACCCGAGCCGGCCCCGGCGGGCCCCGAGGTGCCGGCGGTGGCCCGGACCTGGCCCGTCGGCGAACGCCCCGCGATCCTGCGCGGCTGGAACCCACCCGCCACGCCGTACGGCCCGGGCCACCGGGGCGTAGACCTGGCGTCCCCACCCGGCACACCCGTGCGAGCGGTGGCCCCGGGCCGAGTGTCCTTCGCGGGCCGGGTGGCGGGACGGGGCGTGGTGACCGTGGAACTGACGGGCACAGGCACACCCCCGCTGCGCACGACCTACGAACCAGTGCGGCCGTCGGTCGAAAAGGGCACCGAAGTGGCGGCCGGCGACATCCTGGGGACCCTGGACACGCCCTCCCACTGCGGCGGCCACACCTGCCTGCACTGGGGCCTCCGAAGAGGCGCGGCCTACCTGAACCCGCTCAGCCTCCTCCCGCCATGGCTGACGGACAACGCCCCACCGAGGCTCCTGCCGGTGCTGGGAGTACCGCTGCCGGAGTGACGCCGGACGGGGAGACACGGAGGGGCGGGCGAGAGGGAGGGAGGGGCGGGGGTGGGCGCTGAGGGCGGGGGAGGCGGAGGGGTGGGGGGGAGGGGGAGGGGGAGGAGGGCCCGGCACAGCGTGTTTAGCCGTGCACCCCCCGCAGCACCATCGACACCGCCGCTTCCGTCACGACGTGCGGCTCCTCGGCCGCGCCCAGCTCGATGCGCCGTACGGCCGCGTCGACGACTCCCTGGATGAGCATCGCCGCGAGCCTGGGCTCGGTGTGGCCCGTTTCGCCGAGTGCGTCGACGATCATCGCGATCAGTCCGCCGTGCGCCGCCCGGATCTTCTCCCGTGCACCGGCGTCGAGCTCGCTCGCGGAGATCGCCACGACGGCGCGGTGGCGCCGGCCCGCGACGAGTTCGAGTTGTTTGCGGACGTACGCCTCGATCTTCGCCTCGGCGCCGTCGGCCCGGCCCATGGCCGCTTCGACCTCGGCCGCCCAGACGGGGAAGTCGGCCTCGCACAGTTCCTCGACGACGGCCGCCCGCGAGCGGAAGTACTCGTACACGGAGGAGCGCGCGAGCCCTGTGCGCTCGGCGAGGGCCGGGAAGGTCAGTGCTTCCGTCCCGCCTTCGGACAGCAGGGAGCGTGCCGCGTCCAGCAGGGCGGCTCGCTGCATCGACCGGTGCTCGGCCACGGAGGCCGCTCGAATCCTTGGCACGCCGTCCAGCTTACGGAGGGACCGCTGCCGGCGGGAGACGCCCTGGCGGGGCTGTCCTCATCCGGCCGGTCAGCGGCCGAAGCCCGCGAGTTTCGCCCGTAGCTGGAGGACCGATTTGGTGTGGATCTGGCTGACGCGGCTCTCGGTCACGCCGAGCACGTTGCCGATCTCGGCGAGGGTGAGGCCCTCGTAGTAGTACAGCGTGACGACGGTCTTCTCCCGGTCGGGCAGGGTGTTGATCGCCCGCGCGAGGAAGCGTCGCAGTTCCCGGTCCTCGGCCACCTCGACGGGGTTGTCGGCGGCGGTGTCCTCGAGCGTGTCGATGAGGCTGAGTCGGTCACCGCCCTCGCCCCCGACGTGCAGCAGGTCTTCCAGGGCGACCACGTTGGCCAGCGACAACTGGCTGAAGACGGCGTGGAGTTCGTCCACCGGGATGCCCATTTCGGCGGCGACTTCGGCTTCCGAGGGGGTCCGCCGCAGCTTGGCTTCCAGGGCCGCGTGGGCGCGTTCGAAGTTGCGTGCTTTCTGCCGGACCGAGCGGGGGATCCAGTCGAGGGCCCGCAGTTCGTCGATCATGGCGCCGCGGATCCGGGTGATCGCGTACGTCTCGAACTTGATCTCCCGGCCGATGTCGAACTTCTCGATGGCGTCGATCAGCCCGAACACGCCGGACGAGACGAAGTCGGCCTGTTCCACATTGGACGGCAGGCCGACGCTGACGCGTCCCGCGACGTACTTCACGAGCGGCGAGTAGTGGAGGATCAGCTGCTCCCGCAGCCGTTCGTCCCCCGTCGCCTTGTACGACCGCCACAGTTCGTCGAGCGTCGAGGGAGCGGGCGGCCGCACGCTGCCACCGTCGCGGGCGGCTGGGGGGATCGCCGCCCGGTCGGACCCGGAGGTGTGCTGGGGCATTCGTCGCCTTGTGCCGTTCTGCTGTGGAGTGGTGGTACCTGGGTGAGCTGTCGGTCTGATGTCGAGTTGCCTAGTGCGTCGCAATCTTTCGTGAGCGTAGCGTGACTGAAGCGTCGCGGTGTGCGAAGACGGCAGGGCCGGGGGGTGGGGATTCGTTCCGCGGGGCGACGTGCGGGCCGGCGAGGATCGCGGTGTGAGATGCCCGCGATGGGCCAACTGCCGTACCCCCCAAGGGGGTCCGGCATCCGCCGGACGGGCGGGCATCCTCCGTCAGGAGCCGTGCCGGCCGTCCCGGACCGGGGTCGTGGCCTGGCGTGTCAACTTCCAGCCGTCGTCATGTCGTTCGACGTATCCGAGTGCTTTCAGTTCGTACAGCCTCGCGATCGCGTCGTCCTGGGTTGTCTGGGCGCCTCGCGCGATCTCCGCGGCCGTCGCCGCCCGCTGGGCGGGCAGGGCGGCGAGGACCTGCCGGGCGTGGGGTTCCAGCAGGTCACGGGGCAGGACGGGGCCACGCCGGTCGGGGGCCAGGTCGCCGATGTCGCCGACCATCTCGATGACGTCGTCGGCGTCGGTGACGAGTACGGCACCGGCTCGCAGGAGTCCGTGCACCCCTGCGGAGCGGCTGCTGGTGGCCGGCCCCGGCACCCCTATCGTGTGACGCCCGAGCCGCTGGGCGGCGCGCGCGGTGACGAGTGAGCCGCTGCGGTGGGCGGCCTCGACCACGACGGTGCCACGGGTGAGTGCGGCGATCACCCGGTTCCGCAGGATGAACCGGCTCGGTGTCGGATGTTCCCCCGGTGCCAATTCCCCGACGACCAGTCCTTGTTCGGCGATTCTGCTGATCAGCTCGGTGTGGCCGCGTGGATAGGGGCGGTCGACGCCGCAGGCCAGGACGGCGACGGTGGCTCCGTCGGCGCCGAGGGCACCCCGGTGGGCGGCGCCGTCGACGCCGTAGGCCCCGCCGGAGACGACGACCCAGCCGCGTCCGGCCAGATCCGCGGCCAGGGTGGCGGCCATGTGCGCGCCGTATTCGGTGCAGGCGCGGGCGCCGACGACGGCGACCGACTTCAGCGCCCACATCCGCAGGCTGGGCCTGCCCCGCACCCAGAGCCCGAGGGGGCGGGCGTCGCCGAGGTCGTCGAGCTGGCCGGGCCACTCGGTCGCGCCGGGCCGCACGAACCGCATTCCGGCCTGCTCCGCCACGGCGAGGTCCCGCCGCGGGTCGGCCTGCCCGGCCCGTGCGAGCAGCCCCGCCCACCGCTTCCCGCTCACCCTGGGCAGCGGCGGCGCTCCTTCTCGGAGCCGCCGCGCCACTTCCGGCGCGCCGTACTCGCGCACCCACCGCCCGCCGACCTCGTCACCGGGCTCGATGATCCGGGTCAGGAAGACGCGGTCGAGCAGGTCACCGGCCGGGTCGTGTACCTCGCTCACGTCAGCGCGCCGATGGCCATGGGCACCCCGCGGGGCACGCCGGTGCGCAGTTGGAGCGCGAGGGCGACGTCCGTGGCGTCCGGCCGGTCGTGGCCGACGAGGTCCGCGACCGTCCAGGCGACGCGCAGGACGCGGTCGATTCCCCGTGCGGTGAGCGCGCCGCGCTCCAGGCTCCGCTCGGCATCGTCCATGGCACCGGGCACGGCCGACCAGCGACTGCGCAGCTCGCGGCCGGGAACTTCGCTGTTGGTGTGCCACGGGGTGCCGGCCAGCCGGGCCGCCGTCCGCTCCCGCGCTGCCCGGACCCGTTGGGCCACGGCGGCGGTGGATTCACCGCCGGCGCCGGACCGGGTCAGCTCGGTGCGGGTGACGCGGTCCACCTGGACGCGGAGGTCGACGCGGTCGAGCAGCGGGCCGGACAGCCTGGCCTGGTAGCGGCGGACGGCGGAGGGCGAGCACTCGCAGAAGTCGTCCCGCTGGGAGAACCGGCCGCACGGGCAGGGGTTGGCCGCGAGCACCATCAGGAATTTCGCCGGGAAGCGCACGACTCCGGCGCTGCGTGCGATGACGACGTGCCCCGATTCCAGGGGCTGGCGGAGGGCGTCGAGTGCGTGGCTGCTGAATTCGGGCGCTTCGTCCAGGAAGAGCACGCCTCTGTGGGAGAGGGAGACCGCTCCTGGGCGTGCCATGCCGGGGCCGCCTCCGACCAGGGCCTGCATCGTGGCCGAGTGGTGCGGGGCGCAGTAGGGCGCCGTGTCGATCATGGGTTTGCCCGGCGGCAGCAGACCTGCCACCGAGTGGACGGCCGTCACTTCGAGGGCTTCCCGGCTGCCGAGCGGCGGCAGGACCGCGGGCAGTCGCTCGACGAGCATCGTCTTCCCGGCGCCCGGTGGGCCTTCGAGGAGGAGGTGGTGCCCGCCGGCCGCGGCCACTTCCACCGCGGTGCGCGCCGAGGTCTGGCCGACGACGTCGGCGAGGTCGTGGTCCTGGTCGTGCTGGGCCGTGCCCATGTGGTGGATGCCCGTGGCGGCGGCGGTGCCGGGCACGCGCAGGCCGGCGAGGAGCGGGTCGGGACGGCCCGGTTCGACGGGTTCTTCGTCGGGTACGGGTTCGTCGGCGAGGACGGCGATCAGCTGCCGCAGGCTGCGGACCCCCAGCACGGACACTCCCGGTACCAGTGACGCTTCCGCGGCGGCGCATTCCGGCACGACGACCTGTTCGTATCCGGCGTTCGCCGCGGCCAGAACGGCGGGGAGTGTGCCCCGCACGGGCCGGACCCGGCCGTCCAGCCCGAGTTCCCCGATCATCACGATGTCGGCGAGGACCCGCGGGTCGATGCGTTCGGCCGCGCCGAGGACGGCCGCGGCGACGGCGAGGTCGAAGCCGCTGCCGCTCTTGGGGACGGAGGCCGGGCTGAGGCCGACGGTGAGTTTCTTCTGGGGCCAGGATGCCCCCGAGTTCACCACCGCCGCCCGTACCCGGTCGCGGCTCTCCGTGAGGCTTTTGTCGGGCAGCCCGACCAGGGTGAATGCCGCCACGCCGGGTTCGAGGTCGGCCTGCACTTCCACGACGACGCCCTCGACGCCGACGAGTGCCACCGAGCAGGTGCGGGCGAAACCCATCACGCCACCCCCTGTGCGTGCTCGACGACGGCCGCGCCGCGGTGCGGGAGCAGTACGCCGACCAGGTCGATGCGGACGCCTCCCGGGGGTGCTCCGCCGTGGCTGTGGATCCAGTTTTCGGCGAGCTGCCGCAGCCGGGCCGCCTTTTCGGGGGTCACCGCGGCCATGGGGTGCTCGAAGGCATTCGCCCTGCGGGTCTTCACCTCGCACACCACGAGGACGTCCCCGTCCCGGGCCACGATGTCGATCTCGCCGGTCCTGCCGCAGCGCCAGTTGCGCTCCAGCACCGTCAGGCCGGCCTCGGTCAGCCGCCGTGCGGCCAGGCTTTCGCCGTACTTGCCCATCGCACCTCGTGCGTTCATGTAGGCACCACCTCCGGCGCCAACATTGGGGGCAGCTCGGCGAGCTGTGTGATCTTGGTGGACAGATCAGTGGTTGTGGATAACTCCGTCACTCCTCTGGGGGACGACAGGCACGGGGAGCAGACACGGGGGCGGCGGCCGGCAGTGGCGGCATCGCACGGTGACGAGGGCCCGCGGCGGTAACAGCCCGCAGCGGCGGGAAACGGCGGCCGGGAAAAACGTTCAGTCAGGTGCGTCCCCGGTGGGACCCGGAGGCGTTCAGCTACCCGGCAGTTCGAGATCGCTCTTGTTGAGCTCCTCGATGTTCACGTCTTTGAACGTGAGGACTCGGACCTGTTTCACGAATCGCGCCGGCCGGTACATGTCCCACACCCAGGCGTCCGCCATGGACACCTCGAAGAACACCTCGCCCTGGACCGAGTGCACCTGCATCTCGTAGTCGTTGGTCAGGTAGAAACGCCGCTCGGTCTCGATCACGTATTTGAACAGTCCGACGACGTCGCGGTACTCCCGGTAGAGCTTCAGCTCCATCTCGGTCTCGTACTTCTCGAGGTCCTCGGCGCTCATGGCATGTTCCCCTTCAGCCGTGCGGTCCCACCATTGTGCGCCAGTCCCGCGGGCCCTCAGACGATTTCGGTGTCCAGAGTCACGGGCCCGGCCGGAGGACCTTCGTCGAGCAGAGTGCGCAGCAGCCCCGCGAGTTTCGTCGGATACACCGTCTCACGTGCCCGGGTCAGTTCCTGACAGGTCCACCAGCGCGCTCCGGCGACGCTGCGCCGCTCCAGTTCGGTCAGGCCCAGGCCCAGGTCCAGAGCCTGGGTCGCCGTACCGGCCGTACGGGCCAGGTAGTACCACTCGTCCTGGTTCCAGCGGCGGCCGGCGAACGGGAAGGAGCAGGTCCGCCGCCAGAGCACCGGGCCGAGCTCGACCTCGGTGATGCCGGTCTCCTCGGCGAGTTCCCGCAGGGCGGCCTCTTCACGTGTCTCGTCGCCCTCCACGCCCCCGCCGGGTGTGAACCACCAGTCGTCGGCCGGGTCGTCCGGCTCGTGGCCGTGCAGCAGGAGGATGCGGTCCTGCGGGTCGAGCAGGACGACCCGCGCCACCTTCCGCGGTCCGTCCGCGGAGGTCTCGCGGTCGCCCGCGTCCGGCGCCTCAGCGGGCACCGGGCGACTCCGTCCCGGCCCGCGCGCGGGAGGCACCGCTCCGCTTGGCGAGGGGCCCGTACGCCGCCCCGCCGAGGACGAGCACGGCGCCGCCGAGGATCAGCGCGCCCACGGTGCGCAGCGGTCCGGGGCTGGAGAGGGTGCCGAGGGCCTCGAAGCCCGTGGGGCGCTCCAGCATGCCGTTCATGGGCCATACGACGGCGTCGACGCGGCCTTCGACGGTGTCGCGAGAGACGGTTCCCTTCGCGGCGTCCGTGAGGTGGGCGGTGGAGTCCACGGAGTTGCCGCGTTCGTCGCCGAGCAGGAAGAGGCGGTTCTTCGGGACGGTCACGGTGGGGAAGTTCGCGACACCTGCCGCCTCGCCCTCGGCGAGGTACGGCTCGTCGATCTCCTTGCCGTTGACCTTCAGCCTGCCGTCCTTGCAGCAGGCGACGGTGTCGCCGCCGACGGCGACGACGCGCTTGAGCATCGGGACGTTGGCCCAGGTGGCGTCCTTGAACACGACGACGTCTCCGCGGCGCACCTCGGCGCCGTCGACGCGCTGCGCGAGCACCCGGTCACCGGCGTCGATCGAGGGCGTCATCGAGGTGGTGGGCACCGTGTAGGGCTGGTAGACGACCGCTCCCCAGCCGAACCCGCCGAGGAACATCACCAGGCCCAGCGCCACGGCCAGACCGGACAGGACCTGTCCGGTCCGGCTGCCCGCCGGGCCGCTGTTCGTGCCGCCGCTGCGCGGGGCCGTACGTGTCGTGCTCTGACCACCCATGGATCCGCACCCTACCCGGCGGTACCTGCGCGGTCAGCCCTTGGGCCGGGACCGGGATCAGAGTTCCACGGGGGCTTCACGGGTCCCCTCCCCCGCCGGAGGCGCACTCGCCGACGGGTGGCGGTGCACAGACCGACCGGCCGGGGCACAGCCACCGGCCGGTCGGGGAACGGTCGTGTCAGCGGGTGCGGACCGCCGTGGTCCGCCTGCGGCGCCACAGCGCGAAGGGTACGACGCCGACGACGGCGAGGCCCTGTGGTGCGACGGACAGGGCGGCGGGCCCCGCCTTGAGGCCGTCCTGGTCGAAGGTGTCCGGCACGGGCAGCGTGGCCCAGCGGTCGACCGGCCAGGCCACGACGATGGCCCGCCCGACGACGTCCTTGACCGGGACCATGCCGTGGTGTTTGTCCGACCGGTTGTAGCGGGAGTCGCGGGAGTTCTGCCGGTGGTCGCCCATGACCCAGACGTGGCCCTTGGGTACCTTCACCTTGAACTGGCCGCCCTGGTCGTCCAGGCTGCACGGTGTGTTGCCCGCGTAGACGTACGACTCTTCGTCGAGGGCCTTGCCGTTGACCTTGAGGGGGCCGGTGCCCTTGCACTCGATGGTGTCGCCACTGACGCCGACGACGCGCTTGATCAGGTCCTTCTCCTCGGCGGACGGCATGAGGCCGATCCAGCTGAGGAACTTCTGGGCCGCGTTCGGTTCCGGCGTCGGCTCGCCCGCCAGCCAGCTGTCGGGATCGTGGAAGACGATGACCTCGCCGCGCTCGGGCTCGGAGCCGAACCACGGGGTGAGCTTGTCCACCAGGACGCGGTCACCCTGCTGGAGGGTGTTCTGCATCGAGTCGGAGGGGATCGAGAACGCCTGCACCAGGAACGTCTTGATCAGCAGCGCCAGGACCAGCGCGATGCCGACCAGGATGGGCAGCTCCTTCCAGAAGGAGCGGGGCTTCTTCGGCTGGGGATCCGGCCTGTCCGGTTCCTGGTCATCCGTCCTGGTCTGTTCGCCCGTCACCTTGTCGTCCTCGCCCGCTCCGGAGCCACCGCCGGAGGTCACGGCGCCGTCGGAGGCCTGGCCGGCCGATTCCACGGGGTGTCCGCGGTGCTCCTCGCCGTCGTGTCCGGACCGTGCGCCTACCGCCACATCCCCCACGCCTACTCCTGTCTTCTTGCCGGCGCCTGCGCCATCCGCGACGCAGGCCCACCACTCCCATAACGAGCGGGAGTTCCGCAGGGGTCGGGAGCTGATTCACGCTTTCCGGTTCGCTTGCCGGATTTCTTGCCGGGTAGTCAGGCGCAACCCTATGCGACGCCTCGCGAGCCGTCGTCGGCGCGGCACCCGGGCCGGACACGGAGGCGTAGGTCTTCGGCTCGTCGAGGGTGCTCCAGTGGCCCAGTGGCCAGGCGATGACCATGGCCCTGCCCACCACCTCGTCCTCGGAGACGGTGCCGCCGTAGTCGGTGTTCCTGTGGTAGCGGGAGTCCGCGGAGTTGGAGCGGTGATCGCCCATCACCCACAGCCGCCCCTCGGGGACGGTGATGTCGAAGGGGGTGGTGGAGGGGGCGTTGCCGGGGAAGAGGTAGTCCTCCTCCAGCGGGACGCCGTTGACCGTGACCCTGCCCTTGGCGTCGCAGCACTTGACGCGGTCGCCGCCGACGCCGACGACGCGTTTGATGAGGTCCTTCTCGTTGTCGGACGGCAGCAGACCGATGAAGGTCAGGCTCTCCTTGATCTGCCTGACGACGACGGGGTCCGCCTTCTTCCGCGTGGTCGTCTCGTCCTGGAGCCAGCCGCCGGGGTCGCGGAACACGACGACGTCCCCGCGCGCGGGCCGGGAGCCGAACCAAGGCGTGAGCTTGTCGACCAGGACCCGGTCGCCGATCTGGATCGTCTGCTCCATGGAGCCCGACGGGATCACGAATGCCTGGACGAGGAACGTCTTGAGCACCAGGGCTATGAGGACGGCCATGCCGACGAGCAGGGGGACCTCTTTGACGGCGGAGCGCCTGCGCCTCCGCTTGACCTTGCGCTGGAGCTTGCGCCGCTCCGCGCGCGTACGGCCGCCCGTGGGGCCGCCGGCCCGCCTGCTGCCCGTGGGCAGCGGGTTGTCCGCGGCGCTGTCGGGCGCGCGGCGTGGTTTGCCGCGGTTACCCATGGGCGCCCTCACCGGCGGGGACACGCGCGTAGACCTCGGGGCGGACGAGGCGGGTGGCGTGGTCGGAGGGCCACAGGATCCAGTCGGCGCGCCCGAGGACGTCACCGAGGGGGATCATGCCGCCGCCCGGGGAGCCGAGGTGGTCACGGGAGTCGCTGGAGTTGCTGCGGTGGTCGCCGAGGACGAACAGGGTGCCGTGGGGGACGACGACGTCGAAGCGCACCGTGGAGGCGCTGTCGCCGGGATGGAGGTATGCCGACTCGTCGATCGACCGGCCGTTCACCTGGAGCCTCCCCTCCTTGTCGCAGCAGACCACATGGTCTCCCCCCACGCCCACGACGCGCTTGATGTACTCCGCGTCCCCGAAATACCCACTGCCGTCGAACACGACAACATCGCCGCGCCGCGGGGCGGCACCGAAACGGTACGCCAACTTGTTTACGAGAACGCGGTCGCCGATCCTCAATCCGCGTTCCATGGACCCGCTCGGGATCTGGAAGGGCTGCAGGACGAATGTGCTGAGCAGCAGCAGGAACAGCAGACAGAGCAGCAGGGTGAGGGTGATCCGCCCGCCGGGCAGCCGTTCGGCGAGCCGCAACGCGAAACGCGACCGGCCCTCCGGCCCTGTCGGCTCCGAGGCGTCCTCGGTGTCGAACGGGCGGGAGGAGCGGTCGCGCTCCGTCGGCTGTGCTTCGGTGTCCATCGGGGCCAGATGCTATCCGGCCCCCGCTCGGACTCCGGCGCGAGATCAGCGCTCGCGCTTCTCCTTGATCTTCGCCGCCTTGCCGCGCAGCTCACGCAGGTAGTACAGCTTGGCCCGGCGGACGTCGCCCCTGGTGACGAGCTCGATCCTCTCGACGATCGGGGTGTGCACCGGGAAGGTGCGCTCGACGCCGACGGAGAAGGAGACCTTGCGGACCGTGAAGGTCTCGCGCACGCCGGCACCCTGGCGGCGGATCACGACACCCTTGAACTGCTGCACACGGGAGCGGCTGCCCTCGATGACGCGCACGTGGACGTTGACGGTGTCGCCGGGGCGGAAGGCCGGAACGTCGCTGCGCAGCGACGCGGCGTCGACGGTGTCGAGCAGGTGAGACATTTCGTCTGCTTTCTTCGCTGATGCCACAGGTCATCAGCGGCACTAGAGAGTGTCGATTCGGCGATGTGCGGTCGGGGCGGGCGTCGTGTCCCCCTGTGGCAGGGGCGCACGCCCGACGGACGCACAACAGCGGCCTATTCTTCCACGCCGTCGGTCCTGCGCCAAAATCGGCCGTAGGGCTCCCCGTCCGGGTCGGGTGACCAGCCGAGGATGGAGAGCATCTCGCGGTCCTTCTTGTCGAAGGCCTTGGGATCGCACCGCTCGATGAGGTCCGGCCGGTGGGCGGTGGTGCGGCGCAGCGCCTCGTCGCGGCGCCAGCGGGCGATCCTGCCGTGGTGACCGCTGAGCACGACGTCGGGGATGCCGCGTCCGCGCCACTCGGGCGGCTTGGTGTAGACGGGCCCTTCCAGCAGGTTCGCCATGGCGCCCGGCGCGAAGGAGTCGTCGCGGTGGGACTCGGCGTTGCCGAGGACGCCGGGCAGCAGCCGGGCCACGGCCTCGGTGACGACGAGGACGGCCGCCTCGCCGCCGGCGAGGACGTAGTCGCCGATGGACACCTCGTAGACCGGCAGCCGGGTGGCGTACTCGTCGACGACGCGCCGGTCGATGCCCTCGTAGCGGGCCGGTGTGAAGATCAGCCAGGGCCGGTCGGAGAGTTCGACGGCGAGTTCCTGGGTGAAGGGCCGGCCGCTGGGCGTGGGCACGATGAGCGCGGGTCGGTGGGAGCCCGTCTCGTAGCCGTCGGCGAGGACGGAGTCGAGGGCGGCTCCCCAGGGGTCGGTCATCATGACCATGCCGGGGCCGCCGCCGTACGGGGTGTCGTCGACGGTGTTGTGCCGGTCGTAGGTCCAGGAGCGCAGGTCGTGGACGTGTACGTCGAGCTGTCCTCGCGCGCGTGCCTTGCCGACGAGGGAGACGTTCAGCGGTTCGAGGTACTCGGGGAAGATCGTGACGACGTCGAGCCGCATTACGCCTCGTCTCCGTCGGCCGCGTCCCGGGAGGAGGCGATCTCGGCCCGGTCGTCGATCAGACCGGGCGGCGGGTCGACGATCGCACGCTGCTCCTCCAGGTCGATCTCGGTGACGATTTCCTGGACGAACGGGATCAGCACCTCGGTGCCGTCGGGCCGCTCGACCACGAACAGGTCCTGCGAGGCCAGGTGGGAGATCTCGGTGATACGGCCGACCTGGGTGCCGTCCACGGTCACCACGTCGAGGTCCATGAGCTGGTGGTCGTAGTACTCGTCCTCGCCCTCGGGCAGTTCCTCGGGGTCGACGTCGGCGATGAGGAGGGTGTTGCGCAGCGCCTCGGCGCCGGTTCGGTCGCGCACGCCTTCGAAGCGCAGCAGGAGACGGCCGCTGTGGACGCGGCCGGTCTCGATGGTCAGGGGGCCGGCCGAGGCGGGCTCGGTGGTCAGGACGGCGCCCGGGCCCAGCCTGAGCTCGGGTTCGTCGGTACGTACCTCGACGGTGACCTCGCCCTTGATGCCGTGGGCACGGCCGATGCGAGCGACTACCAGCTGCACTTTTCTGGATCTCCTGTCATACGACTACGGGCCGGGGACGGCCCTGTGGCCTTCCCCGGCCCGAGCCGGTGCTGCGTTTGCGTCAGCGGACGTGGTCCACGTCGACGAGGTCGACACGGACACCGCGGCCGCCGATGGCGCCCACGACGGTGCGCAGAGCGCGTGCGGTGCGGCCGTTGCGGCCGATCACCTTGCCGAGGTCGTCCGGGTGGACCCGGACCTCGAGCACACGTCCGCGGCGCAGGTTGCGCGAGGCGACCTGCACATCGTCAGGGTTGTCGACGATGCCCTTCACGAGGTGCTCGAGAGCCTCCTCGAGCATGCTCAGGCCTCGGTCGACGCGGACTCAGCGGTGGCCTCGTCCTTCTTCTCAGCCTTCTTCTTCTGGGTGATGGCCTCACCCTTGCCCTCGTCGTCACCGCCGAGAGCCTCGAACGACGGGCGCGCCGGCTTCTCGGCCGGCTGCAGCAGCGGAGCCGGGGCGGGCTCGCCCTTGAACTTCTGCCAGTCGCCGGTCTTCTTCAGGATGGCGAGCACGGGCTCGGTCGGCTGGGCGCCGACGGAGAGCCAGTACGCCACACGGTCGCTGTCGACCTCCATCACCGACGGGTTGTACGTCGGGTGGTACTTGCCGATCTCCTCGATGGCCCGGCCGTCACGGCGGGTACGGGAGTCGGCGACGACGATGCGGTAGTGAGGCGAACGGATCTTGCCCAGACGCTTCAGCTTGATCTTGACTGCCACGGGAGTGGGTTCTCCTGGAATTGACGTGATTGGGCACGGCGAGACGGCCGCGTGGGGTTGCGGTACCCGAGTGCCCGATGGACGCGTCAGCCGGAGGAGAGAGGGATCCTGTTCGACTGTCGAGTACAGCTGGCCATTGTGCCACACGGCGCGCGTCGCGCTTGACCGGACCGTGTGGGGGCATGGCTGCGGCGCACCCGGCGTCCAGGGGACATCGGGTGCGCCGACGGCGTCGTCACATGCCGACGCGCGGCTGCCACGAGCAGCCGCCTCGTCAGCCTGCCACCGCTGCCACGACCTCCGGGATGCGGAACGGCTTGCCGCAGCCGCCGCACATGATGGGGGCCTGGGCCAGGACGGACGGAACGACCCGGACGTTGCGTCCGCAGTCGCACACCGCCTTGACACGGACGCCTCCACCGGAGGAGCCGTGCCGGGCGGCGGGCCCGCGGAAACTGCGGGCGGTGTCGGATTCCGTCGCCACCGTGTGGGCCTTGAGCGCCCGCTGGAGGCGCTCGATGGTCGGCCGGTAACGACGCCTCGCCTCGGGTGTGAGCGAGACCAGGGAGAAGCCGCTGCTGGGATGCGGTTCCTCGGGGTGGTCCAGCCCCAGCTCCTCGGCGATCGAGAGGAATCTGCGGTTGTGGTAGCGGCCGGCCCGGGAGGTGTCGCGCACTCCGCGCGCGGCCGCGATGCCGTGGACTGCCTCGTGAAGCAGTCGCTCGAAGGAGAGTTCGTGTCCGCATGCGGACGACGACTCACCGATCAGGGACTCTGGCGCGGCTAGATCTGGCAGCTCGGGGTGGTGCCGCTGAATGTCGGCCCACGCCTGCGCCAGCTCTGCGGCGAGAACAGGTGGTGTCGTGCTCACGTAATGACAACGAGCATGGGTGCCGCTGTGTTCCTATTCCGGGGCATCCCAAATAATTTGCACGTACCCGTCAGTTGCCACTGATGCGACGGGAGGAGGGCGGGTACGCCGAACCGCGGAGAAGCCTCGCAGCCCACCACAAGACGGTACGTAGTTCACCATACGTCCCGGCGTCCGGGCGGGGCCCGCGTCCCGGGCCCACTGCGCCCCGCGGATGCGCAAGAGGCGATTGAGCCGCTCTGGCGCCGGAGGGCCTTTCCTCACACAGCGCACGCGACGCCCGCGACATTACCCGGTACATCACCGGCGTCCCCAACCGGCCCCCTTCGACGGCCTTGACCAGAACCGCCCAGGTTGCCGGAATGCGGTATTCCATCCCCGGCCCGCGGATTCGCGAGCCGGGACGCGTTCCACTGGACGCGACGTCGAGCTCGGAGTTTCCTGGCTTACGGGGGACCGCGCGCGCAGGGCACGGGGCCGGAGCAGGAGTACACGGCAACTCTCGGCGGATTGGGGCGCTTTCATGACACGTACGCTCGTGCGGCAGCACCCGCGGTACGCGGGGGTGACACCCGGCGTGGACCGGCGGGCACGCGCGCGTGACTGGTCCGAGATCCAGGAGCGGATGCTCGTACCGCTCTACGAGGCCGTCCACGAGCGACTCGGCGTGGGCCCCGGCACGCGGCTCCTCGGCCTCGGCTGCGGCTCCGGGCTCGCCCTCCTGATGGCGGCCGCCCGCGGCGCGGCGGTCACCGGCGTGGACTCCTCCTCCCCCGAGCGGCTCGAGCTCGCACGGGAGCGGCTCCGCCCGGAGACGTGGGACATGCGAGCGCCTGCCGCGCCCCGGGTCGTGGACGGCACCCCCGGGGACGCGGCCGACCCGCGGACGGCGCCGTACACGCTGGTGACGGCGTTCGAGCCGATCGGCTGTCCGGCGGGCGACCCGGAGGGGTTCGGGGAACTGGTCGAGGAGGCGGCGCCGCTGGCCGCGCGCGGGGCGGCCGTGGTGCTGGCCGGCTGGGGGCCGCCCGAGCGCTGCGCCACGTCGTCCGTGTTCCGGGTGGCGGCGAGGCCGGCGGTGCCGTCGCACGGCGCGGGCGTCCGGCGCCCGGCGCCGCGGGACCATCTGGAGGAGGTCGCGCAGCGGGCCGGGCTCAGGCCGGACGGTTCCGGGCGGGTGTCCTGCCCGTTCGGATACGCCGACGTGGAGAGCGCGATGCGGGGTCTGCTGTCGACGGGGCTGTTCGACGCGGCGATCGTCGCGGCCGGCCGGGAGCGGGTGGACAGGGAGCTGGCGGGGGCGCTGCACGCGTACCGGCGGTCGGACGGCACGGTGTGGATGCCGAATGTGTTCCGGTATCTCATCGCCCGCACACCCTGACCTGGGCGTACGTCACTGGGGGCGCCCCTCGTGCGGGGGGCGCCCCCAGTGACGTACGCCAGGGCCTGACCGGCCCTGGACTACGGGCCGGTCAGCCCATGAACTTCTTGAACTCGTCCGGCAGCTCGAAGTCCTGCGCGCTCTGCTGCGGCATCCCCAGGGCGTTGCCGCCCTGGGCTGCGGCGGCGCGGCGGGCGGCCTCCTCCTGCTCCTGCTGCTTGCGCTTCATCGGGTTGCCGGAGCGCTGCTTGCCCTTGGCCTTCTTCGGCTGCTTCTTGGAACGGCCGGGGCCGCCACCCATGCCGGGCATCCCCGGCATCCCGGGCATGCCGCCGCCCTGGGCCATGCGGGACATCATCTTGCGGGCCTCGAAGAACCGCTCGACCAGGCTCTTCACCGCGCCGACCTCGACGCCGGAACCCTTGGCGATACGGGCACGGCGCGAGCCGTTGATGATCGTCGGGTCCTGGCGCTCGACCGGCGTCATCGACTTGATGATCGCGGCCGTGCGGTCGACGTCCCGCTCGTCCAGGTTCTGGATCTGGTCCTTGATCTGGCCCATGCCGGGCAGCATCCCGAGGAGCTTCGAGATGGAGCCCATCTTCCTGACCTGCTCCATCTGGGCCAGGAAGTCGTCCAGGGTGAATTCCTGGCCCTTCTTGGACGCCAGCTTGGAGGCCATCTTCTCGGCCTCTTCCTGGCTGAACGTCTTCTCCGCCTGCTCGATCAGGGTGAGCAGGTCACCCATGTCGAGAATGCGGGAAGCCATCCGGTCGGGGTGGAAGGCGTCGAAGTCCTCGAGCTTCTCGCCGTTGGAGGCGAACATGATCGGCTTGCCGGTCACCGAGGCGATCGACAGGGCCGCACCACCGCGGGCGTCGCCGTCGAGCTTGGACAGCACCACGCCGTCGAAGCCGACACCGTCGCGGAAGGCCTCTGCGGTGTTGACCGCGTCCTGACCGATCATCGCGTCGACGACGAACAGGATCTCGTCCGGCGAGACCGCGTCGCGGATGTCCGCGGCCTGCCGCATCATCTCCTGGTCGATGCCGAGGCGGCCGGCGGTGTCGACGATGACGATGTCGTGGACCTTGGACTTCGCGTGCTCGATGGAGTCCTTGGCGACCTTGACCGGATCACCGACACCGTTGCCCGGCTCGGGCGCGTAGACGGCCACGCCGGCGCGCTCGGCGACCACGCCGAGCTGGTTGACGGCGTTGGGGCGCTGCAGGTCGCAGGCGACCAGGATGGGCGAGTGGCCCTGTTCCTTCAGCCAGCGGCCGAGCTTGCCCGCGAGGGTGGTCTTACCGGCACCCTGGAGACCGGCCAGCATGATCACGGTCGGGGGCTGCTTGGCGAAGCGCAGGCGGCGGGTCTCGCCGCCCAGGATCGTGACCAGCTCATCGTTGACGATCTTGATGAACTGCTGAGCGGGGTTCAGCGCCCGCGAGACCTCCGACCCGAGCGCGCGGTCCTTGACGTTCTTGATGAACGTCCGGACGACCGGCAGGGCCACGTCCGCTTCCAGGAGGGCAATGCGGATCTCGCGCGCGGTGGCGTCGATGTCCGCCTCCGACAGCTTGCCCCTGCCGCGGAGGTTCTTGAAAGTCGCGCTGAGGCGGTCGGAGAGGGTATCGAACACGGTGGCGTCGGTCCTCGAAGCTAGGGGGCGGTCGGGCTGCCCTCCAGGGTATCCGGCCCGGCAGGCAATTCGCCCCCGCCCGCCGGACTGAACCGGCGGGGACCGTCCCGCATCGGCAGGGAGCGGGCATCCGGCCCTCCAGTGCGCCGGGGCTCCGCCCCCATGACCACGGCATCGGCGGCGGTTGCGTCCGGCGAACACGGCATGACCGGCGCGACCCGACCGGAAGGTCACGCCCGCAGCGTCTCCTCCAGCCTGCGCGCCACCGCCGTCGCCTCCCCCGGCGGCAGAGGGTCGCCCTCGCCACCGGTCGTGTAGAAGGCGTCGACCGCGTTGGAACCCCGCGTGCTGACGTGCGCACTCCGCACCCGCACCCCCGCGTCCTCCAGGGCCCGCCCGATGCGGAACAGCAGCCCCGGCACGTCCTGGGCGCGGACCTCGATGACCGTGGCGTGCCGGGAGGCGGCCGGGTGGACGGTGACCCGGGGCGGTGGCGGGACGACGCCCCGGCGGCGCGGGTGGGCCGCGTCGCGTTCGGCGAGGCGGCCCGCGATGTCCAGGGAGCCGTCGAGTGCGCGTGCCAGGTCGGCCCGCAACCGGGCGGCCTGCGGCAGGGAGCCGTACTCGGCGGCCACCCGCCAGTCCAGCACGAGGACGGAGCCGTCGACGCCGTCGGGCAGGTCGACGGCGCGCAGCTCGGCCGTCCGTACGGTCAGCCGGTGCATGGCGAGGACGCCGGCGACGGCGGGCAGCACACCGGGCTGGTCGGGTACGGCGATGAGGAGTTCCACACCGAGGGGTTCGGGATCGTCGGTCTGCCCGTCCGCGGGCGGCTCGGTCCGGGCCCGCAGCGACAGCACGGGACTGCCGGTGGCGGCGGCCTCGATGGCGAGGCGTTCCTGCTCGGCGGTCGGCGCGGCGCTCTCGGGCTCCTCGGGGAGGTCTCCGGCGAGGCCGGCGGCGACGCGTGTGACCAGGTCGGCGACGAGGGAGCCGCGCCAGGACGACCAGGCGGCCGGGCCGGTGGCCAGCGCGTCGGCCTCGGTGAGGGCGTGCAGCAGTTCCAGGGTGCTCGGGGAGCGGACGGCGGCGGCGACCGCGTGGACGGTGGCCGGGTCTTCCAGGTCGCGCCGGGTGGCGGTCTCCACGAGGAGCAGGTGGTGCCGTACGAGGGTGGACAGGACCGTGACGTCGGCGCGGTCGAAGCCGATGCGGGCGGCCACGTCCCTGGCGATGATCTCGCCGGCCACCGAGTGGTCGCCCGGCCCGCCCTTGCCGATGTCGTGCAGCAGCGCGGCGACCAGCAGCAGGTCGGGGCGGCCGACACGGCGGGTGAACGCGGAGGCGCGTACCGCCGTCTCGATGAGGTGCCGGTCGACGGTCCACACATGTACGGCGTTGCGCTGCGGTCGGCAGCGGACCCGTTCCCAGTCGGGCAGCAGGCGCGTGATCAGGCCTTCGGCTTCCAGGGCCTCCCACACGTCGAGGGTGGGGCGCCCGGAGCCGAGCAGGGTGACGAGCTGTTCGCGGGCCTCGGCGGGCCAGGGCGTGGGCAGCGGTCGCACCTCCGCGGCCATACGGCGTACGGCGTGCGGGGAGAGCGGCAGCCCGGCCTGCGCGGCGGCGGCAGCGGCCCGCAGGGGCAGGACCGGGTCGCGTCCGGGGCGGGCGGCGCGGGCGAGGACCGCTTCGCCGTCCTGTTCCACGACACCTTCGGCGAGCGGGGATCGCCCGGCGGCCGGCTTCCCGCCGCCCAGCATGGCGCGCAGCCTCGGCCGCACGGCACGGGAACGCAGCACCCGCCCCACGTCGCGCCAGGTGACGTCACCGGCGTACGAGATGACGCGTGCCGCCTCGTAGACCTGGCGCAGCAGGGTGTCCGCGTCGTGGAGGCCGAGCTCTGCGGCGACCTGGTCCTGCTCCTGGAGGGCGAGCCGGTCGGTGGCGCGGCCGGTGGTCAGGTGCAGGGCGTCGCGGACGTCGAGGAGGCGGCGCCGGGCGGCGGCGAGGCCCTCGCGCGGGGCGTCGGCCAGCCAGGACGCGGCGACGGCGCGGAGGACCGTGGCGTCACGCAGCCCGCCGCCGGCTTCTTTGAGGTCGGGTTCCAGGAGGTACTGGAGCTCACCTTGGCGTTCGACGCGCTGGGCGCACAGTTCCCTGAGTTCGGGCAGGCGTCTTGGGGCCTGGTCGCGCCAGTCGGTGAGGACGGTGGTGCGCAGGTGGGCGGTGAGGCCCGGGTCGCCGGCGAGGTGCCGGGCGTCGAGCAGGCCGAGCTGGGCCTTGAGGTCCCCGTTCGCGGTCCTGCGGGTTTCGGCGGGGGTCCGTACGGAGTGGTCGAGGTCGAGGCCGAGGTCCCACACGGGGTACCAGAGGCGGTCGGCGAGGGCGGCGACGGCGCGGGGGTCGCTGCCGTCGTGCAGCAGGAGCAGGTCGAGGTCGCTGCGCGGGGACAGCTCGCCGCGGCCGTATCCGCCGACGGCGACCAGGGAGGCGCCGGGCGGCTGTCCGGCGGCGGCGAACAGGCCGGTCAGCCAGCCGTCGGTCAGCGCGGACAGGGCCGCACGGCGCGGCGGCCCGGACCGCTCCTCCTCGGTGAGGAGGCGCAGCCGGGCCGCCGCGTAGCCGCCGGGTTTCGCGCCGTCTGTTTCGCTGTGCACGTCCGTGCCCGTCACCGGGTGGGCTCCTGTCCGTTGTCCTAGAGCGCGTCCGGGCCGCGTTCGCCGGTGCGGACGCGGACGGCGGTGTCGACCGGGAGGGACCACACCTTGCCGTCACCGATCTTGCCGGTACGGGCCGCCGTGACGACGACGTCGATCAGCTGCTCGGCGTCGTCGTCCTCGACGAGCACCTCGATGCGGATCTTGGGGACGAGGTCGACGGTGTACTCGGCGCCGCGGTAGACCTCGGTGTGCCCCCGCTGCCGGCCGTAGCCGCTGGCCTCGGTGACCGTGAGGCCGTGCACTCCGAAGGCCTGGAGGGCTTCCTTGATCTCGTCGAGCCGGTGGGGCTTGACGACGGCGGTGATGAGCTTCATGCGTTCACCTTCTTGTTCTCGGCGGCGGCGACGGGCGTGGGGGCCCCGGTCCGGGCGGCGATGCCTCCGCCGGCGCCGCTGAAGTCGTATGCGGTCTCGGCGTGCTCGGCCCGGTCGATGCCGGCGACCTCCTCGTCCTCGCCGATCCGCATGCCGATGGTCTTGTCGAGGAGGAGGGCGAGGACCGCGGAGACGACCAGTGAGTAGGCGAGGACGCCGAAGACGCCGGCGCACTGCTTCCAGAGCTGGTCGGGGCCGCCGCCGTAGAGGAGGCCCGCCACGTCGGACTGGCCCTTGCCGGTGGCGAAGAAGCCGACGAGCAGGGAGCCGAGGATGCCGCCGACGAGGTGGACGCCGATGACGTCGAGGGAGTCGTCGTAGCCGAACCTGTACTTCAGGCCGACGGCCATGGCGCACAGCACACCGGCGACGAGGCCGATGGCGAGGGCGCCGAGCGGGGAGACCGCGCCGCCCGACGGGGTGATGGCGACGAGGCCGGCGACCGCGCCGGAGGCGGCGCCCAGCGTGGTGAACGTGCCGTGCCGGATCTTCTCGTAGGCGAGCCAGCCGAGGACGGCGGCGGCGGTGGCGGCCTGCGTGTTGACGAACATCAGCGCGCCGACGCCGTCGTCGTTGCCGAGCCAGGAGCCGGCGTTGAAGCCGAACCAGCCGAACCACAGGAGCCCGGCGCCGAGCATGACCAGCGGCAGGCTGTGCGGGCGCATCGGGTCCTTCCTGAAGCCGACGCGCTTGCCGATGACCAGGATGACGCCGAGGGCGGCGGCGCCGGCGTTGATGTGGACGGCCGTACCGCCCGCGAAGTCGATCACGCCGAGCTCGAAGGCCCAGCCGCCGGCGCCCCACACCCAGTGCGCGACGGGGAAGTAGACGATCGTGGCCCACAGGGCGACGAACAGCGCCCAGGCCGTGAATTTGACGCGGTCGGCGAGGGCGCCGCTGATCAGGGCGGGTGTGATGACGGCGAACATCATCTGGAAGACGAGGAACACGAGGACGGGGATCGTGTAGCCGTCCCACAGGTCGGTCGGGCCGATGTCGCTGAGGCCGACCCAGTCCGAGTTCCAGCCGACGATGCTGCCCGAGTCGGTGCCGAAGGCCAGGGAGAAGCCGTAGAGCACCCACAGGACCGTGACGATCCCGAGGCTGATGAAGCTCATCATCAGCATGTTCAGGGTGCTTTTGACACGGACCATGCCTCCGTAGAAGAAGGCCAGGCCAGGGGTCATGAGCATCACCAGGGCGGAACAGATGAGCATGAAGCCCGTGTTGGCGGACGACAGCGCGGGTGCGTCCGCCGCGAGCGGGATGGCGGCTGATGCCATCGGCGTCTCCTCGTCATGGGTACGGCCCCGTGCGGGCGAAGCCTGAGCGGATGGAGGGGTGGGCCGGTCGTGCGTACGAGCGTGGCGCAGCGCCGTTTCGGTGAGTGCCCCTCGTTGTTTCGCCCGCGTGACGAAGCGGCCGCGGGTGTTACGCCCGGGTGAACCGCCCGGTCCCGGGCCGCCGGCCGTCACCGTGGCGGATTCTGCGCACGCAGGTCCCGGCCGGGTGGGCGCAGGGCGCGGCCCGGGAGACGCGAACCGGCCGCGGGCGGCCTTCCGACGACCTGGCGGGGGAGCCGAGTCGGGCTGTTCGGGAAGGCCGGCCGCGGCCGGGGCTGTGGCGGTCAGACCGCTTCGGCTGCCTCCGGCAGCTCTACGGCGAGCCGCTGCGTGAGGTGCACGACGTCGGCGAGGTCTCCGAAGTCGCGTACGGCCGTGTCGACGGTCTTCCGGATACGCGTGTTGACGCGCTCGGAGCGGACCTTCTTGGCCTCCGCCATGGCCCGCTGGGCGAGTACGGCACTCTGCTCGGGCTCGCGCTGGAGGAGGTGCACGGTGGCCATGCCGATGAGGTTCAGCGCGTAGGACCGCTGGTGCACGCCGTCTTGTGCGAACAGGTCCACGGCCCGCCGCATCAGGGGCTCGGCGAGGGAGGCGTAGGCGGGACTGCGGCCCGCGACGTAGGCGAGGTCGCGGAAGGAGTGGGAGTTCTCGCCGTGCAGCTCGGCCTCGGAGAAGAAACGGATCCAGTCGGGGTCCGGCTCGTCCCACTCGTCGACGTCGGAGAAGGTGTCCTCGGCCATGCGGACCGCCCGCTTGCACTTTCCGGGCTGGCTCATGTTGGCGTAGGCGCGGGCCTCCATCGCGTACAGCATCGCCTGGGTGCGGGGGCCGGCGCAGTCCCGGCTGCCGTACTGCGCCAGGTGGATGAGCTCCAGCGCGTCCTCGGGCCGGCCGAGGTGGATCATCTGGCGGCTCATGCTGGAGAGGATGAACGAGCCGAGCGGCCGGTCGCCGGCCTCCTTGGCGGCGTGCAGCGCGAGGACGAAGTACTTCTGCGCGGTGGGCTGCAGCCCGATGTCGTACGACATCCAGCCGGCGAGTTCGGCGAGCTCGGCGGCGACCTTGAACAGTTTGCGGGTGGTCTGCTCCGGCTGGGGCTCCTGGAGCAGGTCGGTCACCTCGTGCAGCTGGCCGACGACGGCCTTGCGGCGCAGTCCCCCGCCGCACTGGGCGTCCCACTGGCGGAACATCACCGTGGTGGCTTCCAGCAGGTCCAGCTCGGGCTTGGAGAGCCGGCCGCGCGCGCGGTTGGTGGGCTCCGGACGGGACTCCTGCGGGCAGGGCGGCGCGGGCACGAGCCAGCGCTGCATCGGCTCGATGAGGGACGGTCCCGCGGAGAGAGCGAGTGAGCTGCCGAGGAAGCCGCGCCGGGCCAGCATGAGGTCGCTGCGGGAGAACTCGCTGAGGTGGGCCACGGTCTGCGGGCCCGTCCAGGGCAGGTCGACGCCGGTCGCGGAGGGCGGGCGGCGGGTGCTGCGCAGTCCGAGGTCCTCGACGGAGACGACGACGCCGAATCGCTCGGAGAACAGCTCGGAGAGGATCTTCGGGATGGGTTCGCGGGGGTTCTCGCCGTCCAGCCAGCGGCGCACGCGGGAGGTGTCCGTGGAGATGTGGTTGGCGCCCAGTTGGCGCGCCCGGCGGTTGACCTGGCGAGCAAGCTCGCCCTTGGACCAGCCGCTGCGGACGAACCAGGAGGTGAACAGCTCGTTCGGGCGCTTGTCCGCGTTCGTCGCGTTACCGCCGCTGCCGCTCACTGGAACGCCCCCATCCCTGAGACCACTGTGTCGTCGAGTGCGCCAAGCCCTATCAGAATGCCGGTGATCGTGGTCTCCCGTCCGTGGATCTTCGGCTTTCGGACGGAACGTCACCTTGCCTCCGGCATACCCGAAAAGGGTTGCACCCCGTAGCCTCGTGCACCCACAGTAATCTTACGGTCACGGGCCCAGCCACGGCGATCACGGAAACGCCACCATTCGCCACCCCTTCGAATGAACTCACCCGGGCGGCAGTCCGATTCACTTGACACAACACACTCAGTAGTGGGTGGAACGGTGCACCGTGGGGCGCGCACCGCCGTACGCGCCACCCCGGACACCCCAGGGCGCTGCCTGAAACGCGCGAGGATGGGGAGTCCGAGGACAGAGAGTTACGCCGCGCGTCCGCTGCGTAACCATCGGCGCGTCGGACCCGTTGGAGGGGGCATGGGCTTCACGATCGGCAGCAGTCGGGGCATCCGTGACATCCGGTCGGGCGCGCGGCGCCGCGGGCGCTCCTCGGAGTGCACCGCCGTGGCCGAGTTCACCGGGCTGTGGGGCTGGGACGTGGTGCCGGGCACCCGGGCCGCGGCGGGCTCCTGTTCCTGCGGCCGGCGCGCGTGCCGGGCTCCGGGCGCGCATCCGCTGGACGTCGCGGCGGAGATCCCCGCGGGCGCCACGCTCGACGAGGTGACCCGGGCCTGGGCGGACCACCCGGGCGCCTCGGTGCTGTTGCCCGTGGGCCGGACGTTCGACGTGATCGAGGTCGCCGAGGCCGCCGGGCGCCGTGCACTGGCCAGACTGGAGCGCATGGGTCTGCCGCTGGGGCCGGTCATCGCGACCCCCGGGGGCCGCGCCCACTTCTTCGTCGCGCCCGGCGCCGCCGCCCAACTGCCCGAGCTGCTCTACCGCATGGGCTGGGACGACCCGGCCTCCCTCGACCTGCGGGGCCTCGGCCGCGGCACGTACGTCACGGCGCCGCCGTCGGACCGTGGCGGGCGCGGGCCGGTGCGCTGGCTGCGCTGCCCCGCCCTGGACTCGGCGTCGAAGCCCCCGGCCGCCCGGCTGCTGCTGGGCACCCTCGCGTACGTGGCGCACCGGTCGCGGGCGTGACGCCCCGGGCGCCGCTTTTCGCCGGGCCCGGCGAACCCGTCTCCCGACGGCGAAGCGCCCGTCCCCGACAGTGTCTCGGGGCGGGCGCTTCTCGTCGCCGTGGGGGCCGACGCCGTCGAACCGTGGGAGCCGCGGGGATGGCCGTACGCACGGCCTCGCGGGATAGCCGTACGGGTGTGCCGTGCGGGTTTCTGGAGGCGCTCACTCTCCGATGAGCGCGTCGACGAACGCCTCCGGCTCGAACGGTGCCAGGTCGTCGGCGCCCTCGCCGAGGCCGACGAGCTTGACCGGGACGCCCAGCTCGCGCTGCACGGCTACCACGATGCCGCCCTTGGCGGTGCCGTCCAGCTTGGTGAGCACGATGCCGGTGATGTTCACGACCTCGGCGAAGACGCGCGCCTGGACCAGTCCGTTCTGACCGGTGGTGGCGTCCAGCACGAGCAGCACCTCGTCCAGCGGGGCCTGCTTCTCCACGACGCGCTTGACCTTGCCGAGCTCGTCCATGAGCCCGGTCTTGGTGTGGAGCCGGCCCGCGGTGTCGATGAGGACGACGTCCGCACCGAACTCCTTGCCCTCCTTGACCGCGTCGAAGGCGACGGAGGCGGGGTCGCCGGCCTCCGGGCCTCGCACGGTGTGGGCGCCGACCCGCTCGCCCCAGGTCTGCAGCTGGTCGGCGGCGGCGGCGCGGAAGGTGTCGGCGGCACCGAGGACGACGCTGCGCCCGTCCGCCACCAGGACGCGGGCGAGCTTGCCGGTCGTGGTGGTCTTTCCGGTGCCGTTGACACCGACGACCATCACGATGCCGGGCCCTCCGCCTGGGGGCTCGGTCCTGACGGCGCGGTCCAGGTCGGGGCCGACGAGCGTGAGCAACTCCTCGCGCAGCAGGGTGCGCAGCTCCTGCGGGGTGCGGGTGCCGAGCACCTTCACCCGCTCGCGCAGCCGCTCGACCAGTTCCAGGGTGGGCTGCACGCCGACGTCGGCGGTGAGCAGGGTGTCCTCGATCTCCTCCCAGGTGTCCTCGTCCAGGTGCTCGCGGGACAGCAGCGTGAGCAGTCCCTGGCCGAGGGCGTTCTGCGAGCGGGACAGCCGGGCGCGCAGGCGTACCAGGCGTCCCTCGGTGGGCTCCGGGACCTCGATCTCGGCGGGCGGGAGTTCCTCGACGGGCGGTTCCCCGACCAGCGTCGAGCCGCCGCCCGTCAGGTCCACCTCCTCTATGGTCCGGCGGGGTTCCTCCCGCGGCGTCTCGGCCTCGTCGCCGACGTGCGGTTCGGCCGGTGGGGCGGTGATGTCGGGGGCGGCGGGCGGGGGCGGCGTCTTCTTCCGGCGGCTGCCGACGATGAGCCCACCGAGCGCGCCGAGCACGACCACGGCGATGACTACAGCAAGGATGACGATTTCCATAACCCGTCCAGTATCAGCCATGGGTGCCGCCGGGCACCTGGGCCCCGACGTTCGGATCATTCAGGTGTCGCGCGAGAGGCACCTCGTTGCACGGCCGGGCCCGGGGAATGCGGCCGCCGCCCCGCCCGGGGGTTCCGGGCGGGGCGGCGGACGGTGCGAGGAGAGGGGCAGCGGGGGCTCGGACCCTTCTCCTCGGGCTCGGGCCCCCATTCCCTTCGGGGCCGGGTCTTACGGTCTGTCTTCTCGGGCTCGGCTCCCACGGTCTTCTCGGCCTCGGGCCCGGCGCCCTTCTCGGGCCCGGTATGCCCTTCTCGGGCTCGGGCTCGGGCCCGGTGGCGGGCCGGGTGTCCGGGCGGACGCGGGGCGCGGGCCCGGGGTCAGCCCATCTCTTCCAGCGTCTTGCCCTTCGTCTCCTTCACGAACTTGAGGACGAACGGGATGGAGAGCGCGGCGAAGACCGTGTAGATCACGTAGGTGAGGGACAGGTTCCAGTCGGCCAGCGACGGGAAGCTCGCGGTGATGGCCCAGTTGGCGATCCACTGCGCGGCGGCGGCCACGCCGAGGGCGGCGGCGCGGATCCGGTTGGGGAACATCTCGCCGAGCATGACCCATACGACCACGCCCCAGGACAGGGCGAAGAACAGGACGAAGACGTGCGCGGCGACCAGGGCGATCCAGCCCTGCGTCTCGGGCAGCCTGCCGCCGACGAGGTCGAAGGAGAACGCCCAGGCCTCCAGGGCGAGGCCGATCGCCATGCCGACGGAGCCGATGATGGCCAGCGGGCGGCGGCCGACGCGGTCCACGAAGATCATCGCGATGACGGTGCCGACGATGTTGATGATCGAGGTGGTGAAGGAGTAGAAGAACGAGTCCGCCGGGTCGACACCGACCGACTGCCACAGCGTCGAGGAGTAGTAGAACGCCACGTTGATGCCGACGAACTGCTGGAAGACGGACAGGCCGATACCGACCCAGACGATCGGCTTGAAGAGGAAACCGCCGCCGAGCAGGTCCTTGAAGGACGACTTGTGCTCGCTCTTCATGGCGTTCTCGATCTCGGCCACGCGCGCGTCGAGGTCGATGTCCGCGCCCTCGACCTCGCCGAGGATCTCGCGGGCGCGCTCGTGCCTGCCGACCGAGATCAGGAAGCGGGGCGACTCGGGGATGGCGAGGGAGAGCAGGCCGTAGAGGACGGCCGGTACGACCATGACACCGAGCATGACCTGCCAGGCCTCCAGGCCCATCAGCTCGCCGCGCTGGTCGCCGTCGGCGGCGTTCAGGACGCCCCAGTTGACCAGTTGGGACACGGCGATGCCGACGACGATGGCGGCCTGCTGGAAGGAGCCGAGCCGGCCCCGGTAGGCGGGCGGGGCGACCTCGGCGATGTAGGCCGGGCCGATCACGGAGGCCATGCCGATGGCGAAACCGCCGACGACGCGCCACAGGGCGAGGTCCCACAGGGAGAAGGGCAGGGCCGAGCCGACGGCGCTGATGGTGAACAGGACCGCGGCGATCTGCATGCACCGGATGCGGCCGATGCGGTCGGCCATACGGCCGGCGGTCGCGGCACCGACGGCACAGCCGATCAGGGCGATGGCGATGACCTGTGCCAGCGCGGCGGAGCCGATGTCGTAGCGGTCCCGGACGGCCTCGACGGCGCCGTTGATCACGGAACTGTCGTAGCCGAAGAGGAATCCGCCCATCGCGGCCGCCGCCGCGATGAAGATGACGTGCCCGAGATGTTCGGGATGAGCCGTACCGGCTCCTGACTGGGATGCCTGCTCTGTGCTGGTCACGTGTACTCCTCGGGCACCCGGCAACGTTGCCGGGGTGGGGGTCAGCCCTTCCAGGTGGCAACACCTGAAGGTGAAAGTAACGACGGAGAGACTATTCGTTCAAGAGTCGAAGTCAACAGGCGATCTTGCGTCAGCCGGTGCACATCTTGAGGGCTCGCCTGTTCAAGAGCTGAAGAACTTGCGAAGAGCGCGTCAAGAAGCGCTGGTCATCGAAGGTGTAGACCAATTCGGCGGAGCCGGGAGCGGGGCGGGGCCTAGCGGAGTCGCTGGCTGATGACCTTGGACACACCGTCGCCCTGCATGGAGACGCCGTACAGCGCGTCGGCGACCTCCATCGTGCGCTTCTGGTGCGTGATCACGATCAGCTGCGAGGCCTCCTGCAGCTCCTGCATGATCCGGATGAGCCGCTGGAGGTTGGTGTCGTCGAGCGCGGCCTCGACCTCGTCCATCACGTAGAACGGGCTGGGCCGTGCCTTGAAGATCGACACCAGCATGGCGACCGCGGTCAGCGACCGCTCACCGCCCGACAGCAGCGAGAGCCGCTTGACCTTCTTGCCCGGCGGACGGGCCTCGACGTCCACGCCCGTGGTGAGCATGTTGTCGGGATCGGTCAGCACCAGGCGGCCCTCGCCACCCGGAAAGAGCCGCGAGAAGACACCCTCGAACTCGCCGGCGGTGTCCCGGAACGCCTCGGAGAAGACCTGCTCGACGCGCTCGTCGACCTCCTTCACCACCTGCAGCAGGTCGGCCCGCGTCTTCTTCAGGTCCTCCAGCTGCTCGCTGAGGAACTTGTGCCGTTCCTCCAAGGCCGCGAACTCCTCGAGCGCCAGCGGGTTCACCTTGCCGAGCTGCTGGTAGGCCCGCTCGGCGGCCTTCAGCCGCTTCTCCTGCTCGGCCCGCGCGAAGGGCCTCGGCAGGTTGCGCGGATGCTCCGGGTCCTCCGGCAGCTCCTCGCCCTCGGCGGCGGGCGAGGGCGGCACCGGCTGGTCAGGACCGTACTCCGCCACCAGCCCCGCCGGCTCGACACCCAGTTCCTCCAGCGCCTTGGTCTCCAGCTGCTCGATCCGCAGCCGCTTCTCGGCGCCGAGTACCTCTCCGCGGTGAACCGAATCCGTCAACTTGTCGAGTTCCGCCTTGAGATCGCGCCCCCGCACCCGTGCCTGGCCGAGTTCCTGCTCACCGCGGGCCTTCGCGGCCTCGGCGGCGGTACGTTCCTGCTCGGCGCGTGCCACGGACACCTCGACATGCGCGAGCAGCAGGCGGGAGCCCGAGGCGACGGCCCCGGCGACGGCGGCCTCGTGACGCAGCCGGGCCCGCCGCTGCTCGGCACGCGCACGTGCCTCGCGTTCGGCGCGGGCGGCCCGGTCGAGCGAGTCGGCCCGTCCCGCGAGCCCCTTCACCCGCTCCTCGTGCGTACGGACCTGAAGGCGGGCCTCCATCTCCGTCTGCCGGGCATTGGCCCCGTCGGCGGCCAGCCGGTCGCGCGCCGAGGTGTCCGGCTCCTCCTCGACCGGCATCTCCTCGGCGACGGCCAGCCGCTCGGCGAGCTCCTCGGCGTCCAGCAGAGCCGTGTCCAGCGCGTCCTGCGCGCGTGCCGCGGCGGCCGTGGACCGCTCCGCCTCCCCGGCTGCCCCCCGGGCCTGCCCGGCGAGCCGCCCGAGCTGCTGCGCCACGGACGATTTCTCCCGGTCGGCGGCACGGCGCCGCTCCCCCAGCTCCTCGACGCGCGCCCGGCACTCCTGGCGCCGCTCGGCCGCCGCGCGCTGCGCCTCGGCCAGCTCCTCGCACCTGACCTCCAGCTCCTCCAACTCGTGGGCGGCCTCGTCCACGGAGGCCTGCACCTCGAGCAGACTGGGCGCCCCGGCCGACCCGCCGTGCGCGAAGTGCGCCCCGAGCAGGTCCCCTTCGGCGGTGACCGCGGTCAGGCCGGGGCGGACGCGGACGAGGTCCTCGGCGTCCTCCAGGGTGCCCACCACGACGTACCCGCGCAGCAGGCGCCGTACGGCGGGCATCAGTTCGGGGGGCCCGCTCACCAGGTCGGCGGCGTACGGCGGCCCACCTGCACGCGGTTCGTGCGGTACGTCGTCGGGGGCGCCGGCCAGGAGCAGGGCGGCGCGGCCCGCGTCCTGCTTGCGCAGCAGCCGGATCGCCTCGGCGGCGGAGGCGGGCGTGGTCACGGCGATGGCGTCGGCGGCGGCCCCGAAGGCGGCGGCGAGGGCGACCTCGTGCCCGGGGTCCACGGTGAGCAGTTCGGCGGCCGGGCCGAGCAGGCCGGTGAGCCGGTCCCGGGCGCCCAGCAAGGCCCCGGTGCCGTCCTTGCGGCGCAGGCCCAGGGCGAGGGCGTCGTGGCGGGCGCGGGTCGCGGCGCGTTTGCGTTCGGCGGCGGTGACGGCCTCGCGGGCGGCGGCGTGGGCGGCCTCGGCCTCGGCGAGCCGTGCCCTGGCGGCGTCGTGCCGCCCGGCGAGTTCCTCGTCGCCGGCGTCCAGGCTGTCGACCTCGGCCCGCAGTGCCTCGTACTCCTCCTGGGCGGCGACGGCACGCTCCTGTGCCTCGTCCCGGGCGGCGGCCAGCCGCTCGATCTCGGCCTGCGCGGCGGCAGCGCGGGACCGGGCGGCGCCCACCTGTCCCCTGAGCCGGGCCAGGCCCTCACGGCGGTCGGCGATCGCGCGGGCCACGTCCTTCAGCCGGCGTTCCTCGGCGACGAGTCCGCGCTCCAGGTCGGCCCGGTGGGCGACGGTGTCCTCCAGCGCGTGCCGGGCCGCCTCGAGGGCGGCCTCCAGTTCGGCCTCCTGTTCACGGACCCGGGCGGCCTCGCGCTCCATGTCCTCGGGGTCCCGGCCGCGCCGCTCCTCGGGCGGGGCGGAGGTGGCGCTTTTCACGCGCGCGTCGGCGAGCGAGATCGTGCCGCGCACCCGCTCGGCGAGCTGGGACAGTTCGTACCAGGTCTGCTGGGCGCGCTGCAGGCGCGGCGTGAGCCGGCGTACCTCGTCCTCCAGCTGGGCCTCGCGCTGCTGGGCCCGCCGCAGCTCCTGCTCGGTGGCCTCCTTGCGCCCCTTGAGGGCGGCCTCGTCGGCGACCTCGGCGTTGAGCGCCTCCCGCAGCCGTACGAGGTCGTCGGCGAGGAGGCGCAGCCGCGCGTCGCGGAGGTCGGCCTGGATCACGGCGGCGCGCCGGGCGACGGCCGCCTGCCGTCCGAGCGGCTTGAGCTGCCGGCGCAGTTCGTCCGTGAGGTCCTGCACGCGCGCGAGGTTGGCCTGCATGGCGTCCAGCTTCCGCAGCGCCTTCTCCTTGCGCTTGCGGTGCTTGAGAACACCGGCGGCCTCCTCGATGAAGGCGCGGCGGCCCATGGGGTCGGCGTGCAGCACGGAGTCGAGCTGGCCCTGGCCGACGATGACGTGCATCTCGCGGCCGATGCCGGAGTCGGACAGCAGCTCCTGGATGTCGAGGAGGCGGCAGGTGTCGCCGTTGATCTGGTACTCGCTGCCGCCGTTGCGGAACATGATCCGCGTGATGGTGACCTCGGCGTACTCGATGGGCAGGGCCCCGTCGGAGTTGTCGATGGTCAGCGACACCTCGGCCCGGCCGAGCGGCGGGCGGCCGGTCGTGCCGGCGAAGATGACGTCCTCCATCTTGCCGCCGCGCAGCGACTTGGCGCCCTGTTCGCCCATGACCCAGCTGAGCGCGTCCACCACGTTGGACTTGCCCGAGCCGTTCGGGCCGACGACGCACGTGATCCCCGGTTCGAACCGGAGCGTGGTTGCCGATGCGAACGATTTGAACCCTCGGAGGGTCAGGGCCTTGAGGTGCACGCCCGTGGACTTTACCCGCCGGGGTTGTCTCACTCCATGAACCCACGGTTTCGCCGGTGAACGCGCAGGGCACATCAGACGTTGAAGACGGTGAAAGGAATGGCGGGGACGAGCAAGCCGCCGGGCCGCCGAAGCCGGCCGGAGGCAAGAAAGAAGGGACGCCGAGATCGGCGTCCCTTGCAACTCTGAGAATCAGCGGGTTGTCGGGCGGCCCGACCACTGCTGCGCTGTTGTGGAACTGCGCAGCGATCAGGTCAGCGCAGGCTCCGCCTGGTGTGCGTCAACGCTCTCCATGATCCTGTCGTGCGACGCGGCAGTCGCCAGTGCGTCGTTCTCGGCCTGGATCCGTACGAGCTCGGATTCGAGGTCCTGGACGCGCTGTTGCAGCCGTCGCATCTCAGCGAGGAGTCGAGGGTCGGAGCCGCCGACGTAACCGAGAAGCGCCTTTGCCATGATGGATGGTCCTCCACAATGAGTGACGACCGAAGCGGTGTGGGTCGTGAGGGATTCGCACCCGCGGTGCTTGGCACTGATGCGGTTGTGGTGCTGTTCTGCCATGCCAAACAGCTAAGGTGCGCGGGGCTTTCAGCGTCTCACCAAAAAGTTTGACGGTCAACACGATCACGCCCCGTATGGGGGGCAACCCGGTGGCGCGCGGCTCACAACGGCGGCGCGGCGACTTCTGCGGGGCTCTCGGGGTGTGGCGATCATCTTCGCGGGGCGGGCCCGTCATGGCAAGGGTTTTCTCGGCAACGACCTGCTCTTTTTCGTCCCCGCGGACGCCTGCGACAAAAGGCTTCGCCGCCGGGCGGGCCGTGCCGGGCGGCGCGGTCAGCGGATGGCGAAGCCGTCGTAGCCACCGCGGGGTGTGTCCCAAATCTCTGTGACGCCGTCCACGCGGCCGGGCGTGTCGGCGCCGCGGAGCCACTCGAGCAGCGCGTCGCACGCGCTCCGCGGGCCTTCCGCGACGACCTGGACCCGCCCGTCCTGCACATTGAGAGCAAAGCCACTCAGGCCTCCGAGCTCCAGGGCCTTCGCCCGCGTGAACCAGCGGAAACCCACACCCTGGACGCGTCCGCGTACCCAGGCGACCAGTCGCACATCCTCACTCATGGGGGCAACCTAACCGGCCAATGTCTCTTCGGACACTTTCCCCCCGAGCGTCTTGCGGTACCGTCCCCACCCAAACGAAAGTCCTATGAAACTCACACGATCGAGTGAGTTTTGTGTTGATCGCGAGGACGAGCAGACCGCAAGAACGAGGAAGGCCAGGACATGGGACGCCACCGACGCTCCGCCGCCGGCCGCGCCGCCACGGGCCGTGCCACGGGGAGCACGCAGCCGGACGGCCGCCAGGGACACGACGAGCCATCGGGTTCGTACGGGGGCGACCACCCGACGACGGGGATCGCCCCGTATCTCAACCCGGAGGCGTACGCGGAGACGTACGCGAAGACCGAGGCCTTCCTCTACGCCACGGACGACGACTACACCCCTGCTTCGGGCACCCCCGCCTTCCCGGCCGACGGCGATCACGAGGCCGACGGCGGCGTCACGCAGGCCGGGCCCCGCCGGCGCCGCAAGAAGAAGGGCGTGCCGGTCCGCGCCGGGCTGCTCGGCGCCTCGGCCGCGGTCGCGCTCGGCACGGTCGCCGTGGCCACGGGCGCCGTACCCGGCCTGGACGGCTATCGCATCGGCGGCGGCTTCGGGACCGGCGACCGGGTGCAGGCCGCCGACTCCGCGACGAGCACCCCCAGCGTGCAGGGCGGCACCTCCGGCTCGGCCGACGGCCGCGACAGCACGGCGACGAGCCGCGACACCGACCGCTCCACGTCCCCCGCCGCCCCGACGTCGCCGTCCGCACCGAAGTCCTCCGCGGCGCCGACGACCGAGGCGCCGTCGAAGAAGCCGGAGAGCACGCCGAGCGAGAAGCCGCAGCGGACAGCCACACCGAAGGCCACGAAGGCACCCGTGCCCGACGTTCCGCCGGTCACCTTGTCCGAGGAGGCCGCCGCCGCTGCCCAGGTGCTCAAGCTCGTCAACGACGAGCGGGCCCAGGCCGGCTGCAGCCCCGTCGCCGCGAACAGCGCCCTGACCGACCTGGCCTCCGACTTCAGCGAGGACATGGCCGAGCGGGGCTTCTTCGACCACACCGACCCCAGCGGCGCCACGCCCTGGGACCGGGCGGAGAAGGCCGGCATCAGCAACCTCGGCGGCGAGAACATCGCCCGCGGCCAGGCGGGCGCGGTAGCCGTCATGGAGGCCTGGATGAACAGCCCGGGCCACCGCGCCAACATACTGAACTGCGACTTCAAGAAACTGGGCGTGGGTGTGCACTTCGCTCAGGGCGGCCCGTGGTGGACGCAGGACTTCGGCTACTGAGCCCACCGCCCCGGCCTCGTGGAACGGCAGGACGAGCGCTGTCTCACAGTTAGCGCCACCTGCCGGTCGGCGCTGCGGTCCCCTACTCTGGGGCGCATGACGACCACGCAGGAGGAGCGCACTCCGGAGCAGGATCTCCCCTACGACGTGTTCTCCAGGCTCTGCCCCTCGCGCGGCACGCTGGAGCACATCACGGGCCGCTGGGGCGCGCTCACCCTGGGCGCCCTGTCCGAGGGGCCCCTCCGTTTCAACGCGCTGCGCCGCCGGGTCGACGGCGTCAGCGAGAAGATGCTCTCCCAGACCCTGCACGCCCTGGAGCGCGACGGCCTGGTGCACCGCGAGGCCCAGCCGGTCAACCCGCCCCGCGTGGACTACGAACTGACGCCACTCGGCCGCGAGGTCACCGCCCGGCTGCTGTCCCTCATCCATCTCCTGGAGGGCAGCATGGACCAGGTCCTGGCCTGCCGGGAGCGTTACGACGCGGCGCGCGGCGGGCGCTGACACCTCGGGCAGAAGTAGCTCGACCGGTTCATCCACGGGCGCCGGCGCATCGGCGTACCGCACCGGCGGCAGGGCTCGCCCTCCCGGCCGTAGGCGTCCAGCGACCGGTCGAAGTAGCCCGACTCGCCGTTGACGTCGACGTACAGGCTGTCGAAGCTGGTGCCGCCCACGGCGAGGGCGTCGTTCATCACGTCCCGGACGTGGCCGAGGAGTTCCCGCGTCCGCGGGCCCGTGAGGGTGGAGGTGGGTCGCTCGTAGTGCAGGCGGGAGCGCCACAGCGCCTCGTCGGCGTAGATATTGCCGACTCCACTGATCAGGGACTGGTCGAGCAGGGCCCGTTTCACCGTGGAGCGGCGGCGGCGCAGCGCCCGGTGGAACGCGTCGTCGTCGAAGAGCGGGTCCAGCGGGTCGCGGGCGATGTGCCCGATGACGTCGGGCAGGCCCTCGGGGGTCGTCTCGTGCAGCGACAGACCGCCGAAGGTGCGCTGGTCGACGAAGCGGAGCTCGGTGTCCAGGGCGTCCGTGAAGCGGATCCGGATGCGCAGGTGCTTCTCGTCGGGCGCCGAGTGCGGCTGGACCAGCAGCTGACCGCTCATGCCGAGGTGGGCGAGGATCGCCTGGCCGGTCACGCCCGTGCCCTCCAGCGGCAGCCACAGATACTTGCCGCGTCTGCCCGGCACGCCGATGCGGTGGCCGCCCAGGCGGCGCGCGAAGTCCTCGCCGCCCGCGAGATGGCGGCGCACGGCACGCGGGTGAAGGACCTCGGCCTCGGCGACGGTCCGGTGGGCGACCCACCGTTCGAGGCCGCGCCGGACGACCTCCACCTCGGGCAACTCGGGCATGGACTCCCCCGTACGGCCGTGAATGCGAGTGATGGCGAGACGAGCCGAGCGCCCGCCCCGTACAGGTGGGGTGGGCGCTCGGACGATGCTGTCGTCGGTCAGGCGGAGGCCGACGGGGCGTCGGCACTCTCAGGAGTCTCGGCAGGCTCCGGCTCGGCGGCGGCCTGGGCCGCCGCCTTGGCGCGCTCGTCCGCCGCGGCCCGGATGGACCGCCACGCGGACTCGGCGGCCTGCTGCTCCGCCTCCTTCTTGCTGCGGCCGGTGCCGGTGCCGTACGAGACGCCTCCGACGCGGGCAGCAGCAGTGAAGGTCTTCTCGTGGTCGGGGCCGGTCTCCGTGACCAGGTACTCGGGCACGCCGAGCCCCTCGGTCGCGGTGAGCTCCTGGAGACTGGTCTTCCAGTCCAGGCCGGCTCCGAGATTCGAGGACTTCTCGATCAGCGGGTCGAACAGGCGGTGCACGAGCTCCGCCGCCGATTCCAGCCCCTGGTCGAGATAGACCGCGCCGATCACCGCTTCAAGGGTGTCGGCGAGGATGGACGCCTTGTCCCGGCCGCCCGTTCCCTCTTCACCACGGCCGAGCCGGATGAAGGAGCCCAGGTCGAGTCCGCGACCGACCTCCGCCAGCGCACGCGAATTGACCACCGCTGCCCGGAGCTTGGCCAGCTGGCCCTCGGGCAGGTCGGGGTGGGTGCGATAGAGCGTGTCCGTGACCACGAGGCCGAGCACGGAGTCCCCGAGGAACTCCAGCCGCTCGTTCGTGGGCAGACCGCCGTTCTCGTACGCGTACGAACGGTGGGTCAGTGCTCGCACCAGAAGGGCGGACTCGACCTGATAGCCGAGCCGCCCTTCCAGAAGCGTGTGGGACGAGGCCTGATTGTCCGCCTGCTGCTTCTTGGGCGTGGACACAGTGCCTCTCACCAGCCGCTCAGACCTCGAGGACCTGGCGCTTGTTGTAGGTGCCGCAAGACGGGCACGCAATGTGCTGCAGCTTGGGCTCGTGGCAGCGCTCGCACGCAACCAGGGTGGGGACCGCAGCCTTCCACTGCGACCGGCGGTGGCGCGTGTTGCTGCGCGACATCTTCCGCTTCGGAACAGCCACGGCTACTTCTCCTGCTTCTCGTCGACGCCCGGTTCGGCGCCGCTCATCTCGTCCTTCTCGCCGTCCTTCATGGTGCCGGCGAGTCCCTGCAGTGCCGCCCAACGGATGTCGACGGCGTCGTGGTGGTGGTCCGGGTCGTCCGCCAGGCGTGCGCCACACTCGGCGCACAGTCCCGGGCAGTCGTCCTGGCACACCGGCTGCATCGGCAGTGCGAGCACCACCGCATCGCGCAGCACGGGTTCGAGGTCGAACAGGCCGTCCTCGATGAAGAACCTGTCCTCGTCTTCCTCGGCGTCGTCGGCCGGTTCCGCCTTGGGGCGGCCCCGGTCGTCGGCGTCAGGGTACGAGAACATCTCCTGGAAGTCCGCTTCGAGCTGCTGCCCGAGCGGCTCCAGACACCTTACGCACTCCCCCTCGGCCCGTGCACGGGCGGTGCCCGTGACGAGCACCCCTTCCATGACGGACTCCAGGCGGAGGTCCAGCTCCATCGGGGTGCCTTCCGGCACCCCGATGACGTCCTTCAGACCGAGGTCCCGGGGAGCGTCGACCGTGCGGGACAGGCGCCGCAGCGCACCAGGACGCCGCCCCAGCTCGTGCGTGTCGAACACGAGGGGGTTGCGGTGGTCGAGGCGGGCGTTCAGAGCCATTCCTGCTTCCGGTCTTGCGAACTCTCGGGATGCCGCCCTTCGGTCTTCCCGGGCAGCGTTGATCGCGGACATACGCGCGACCGAAGAGCCAGGATACTTGACCTTTCGCTCTTGGCCCAATCCGGTGGGACCCGGGGCCTGCGGAGCAGCCCGCGGCGCGCGCCCGGGCCGCCACGGGGCCCGTCGTGCCCTCAGCCGTTGCCGCGGCCCTGCTCGTAGGCCCGCAGCTGCTCGGCGCTGATCATGCTGGTGTCGAAGAGGCTGGTCTCGTCGAGGGCCTGCGACGGCGGCTGGGCCGGCTGCGGCGGGAGGTAGCCCTGCTGGGTCTGCGCGGCCTGGTGCGGGTCGTAGAGACCCTGCTGGTCGTAGCCCTGATAGGCGGCGTACGGATCGGGCTGCGCGGGCTGCTGGTAGCCGTACGGGTCCGGCTGGGTGCCGTCGTACTGCTGCTGGTAGCCGCCGTACGGGTCCTGCTGGGCGGGCTGCTGGTAGGTGTAGGCCGGCTGCGCCGCCCCGTAGTCGGGCTGCGGCTGCCGGGGCTCCTCGGGGACGGCGGGGGCGGCGACCGGCTCGGCGACGCCCGCGAGCCCGGCCAGGTAGTCGGCGTCGCTGGTGTGCTGGACGGTGCTGGTGTCGTCGGCGAGGGCGCCGAGGTCGTCGCTGGCGATCCGGCCGTGCAGTTTCTGCCGGCCGCGTCCGACGGCGTCCAGGGTCTTGGCGAGGACCGCCTCGAAGGCGCCGAGCTTGACGTCGACGTACTCGTCGGCGTTGCGGCGCAGCGTCTCGGGGTCGTGGCTGCGCTCCGGGGCGTCCTCGTCCTCGTAGCCCTGCTCGTCTATGCCCGGGCCGGTGCCGAGGAGCTTCTCGCGGCCGCGGCCGACCGAGCCGAGGGTCTTGTTGAGGACGACCTCGAAGTTGGCGAGTTTGGAGTCGACGTAGTCGTCGGCCTCGGCGCGGATCTCCTCGGCCTCCTGGCGGGCCTCGGCGAGGATCCGGTCCGCCTCGGCCTGGGAGCGGCGGGCGATCTCGGTGCCGGTGATCAGGGAGTTGCGCTCGGCGTGCGCGTTCTCGATGATCTGCTCGGCCTCCTGGCGGGCCTGGGCGACCATCTGCTCGCGGTCGCCGATCAGCTCCTGCGCCTGGGCGAGGGAGCCGGGCAGGGCCGCGCGCACTTCTTCGAGCATCGAGAGCAGTTCGGCGCGGTTGATCACGCACGAGGCCGACATGGGCATCGACCGGGCACTGGAGACCGACGCGACGATCTCGTCGAGCTTCTTCTGCACGTCCACCGTGTGCTCGCCACTCTCTACAGCTGTGTTGGAGACGGACGGAACGACTGTACGGCCATGGGCCTGCCGGGGGACACCGAGTGAGGGGTTGTCAGGGCGTCAGTCCCGCCGCAGGCGGTCGCCGAGCGCCGCGAGGACCTCCGGCGGGACCAGGTGGGAGACGTCGCCGCCCCATGCCGCGACCTCCTTGACCAGTGAGGACGACAGGAAGCTGTAGGTGGGGTTGGTGGGTACGAACAGCGTCTCGACGCCGGTCAGGCCGTTGTTCATCTGGGCCATCTGCAGCTCGTAGTCGAAGTCGCTGACGGCTCGCAGGCCCTTGACGATGGCCGGGATGTCGCGCTCCTTGCAGAAGTCGACGAGGAGGCCGTGGAAGGCCTCGACCCGCACGTTGGTGTATTCGGCGGTGACCCGGTGGATCAGGTCGATCCGCTCGTCGATCTCGAACAGGCCCTTCTTGGACTTGTTGATCATCACCGCGACCCAGACCTCGTCGTACAGCCGGGAGGCGCGGGCAATGATGTCGAGATGTCCGTTGGTGATCGGGTCGAACGACCCGGGACAAACGGCGCGGCGCAACACTTGTGATCCCTCGCTCTCCGGTCCGGTCATCGTGCGTCTTCGCACGTAGAGGCGGCGCGACCGTACCAAAACGTTCCCTCGCCGTAGCGACGGGCCCGGAGGGCTTCGTAGCCCTCCGGCCATCGGAACTCGCCGCCTCTGGTGCTGCGCTCAACGGTGACCAGCGCATCGTCCGCTAGCCAGCCCTGGGTGCGCAGTGTGAGCAGGATCTCCCGAAGATCGTCGTCCGAAACGGCGTACGGCGGGTCCAGGAACGCGATGTCGTACGGCTTTTCGGGGGGCGCCGTGCGGATGATCTGTTCGGCTCTGCCCGCTCTCACCTCGGCGCCGGGCAGGCCGAGGGACGTCACGTTCTCCCGGACCGTCCGGGCCGCTCGGGCGTCGGCCTCGACCAGCAGGGTGTGGCTCGCGCCGCGCGAGAGGGCCTCCAGGCCCACGGCGCCGGAGCCGGCGTACAGGTCGAGGACCCGCTCGCCGTCCAGCGGGCCGCCGAGGAGGGACTGCCACGTGGAGAGCAGGCCCTCGCGGGCGCGGTCGGAGGTGGGGCGGGTGCCGGTCCCCGGTGGGACGGCCAGGCGGCGTCCGCCGGCCGCGCCGGCGATCACGCGGGTCATTGTCGGGTCCTTGTCCGTCGGGGATTACGGATGCAGTCTGGCAGGCGGCGGCGGGGACGCGGCGCGTCGTACCCGGGTGGCGGGGGTCGATCCCGGCCTGTTGCGGCCACCCGGCAATAAGGGCGCACCGCCGCAGTCCCGCGCTCCGGGGCGCCTCGGTCTCAGCCCTTTTCCAAGTACTGCTCCCTCTCCTCGTCCAGGAGTGCGTCCAGGGCGGTGCGCAGGGCGGGGAGGTGCGTGAGGTCGGGGTCGGCCGCGACCACCGCCGTCGCCTCCCTGCGGGCCTCGGCGATGACGTCCTCGTCCTCGATGACAGCGAGCATGCGCAGGCTGGAGCGGGTGCCGGACTGGGCCTGCCCCAGGACGTCCCCCTCGCGGCGCTGTTCGAGGTCGATGCGGGAGAGCTCGAAGCCGTCCAGGGTGGAGGCGACGGCACCGAGGCGCTGCCGGGCGGGGCTCGCCTCGGGCATCTCGGTGACGAGCAGGCACAGGCCGGGGGCGGAGCCGCGGCCGACGCGGCCGCGGAGCTGGTGGAGCTGGGAGACGCCGAAGCGGTCGGCGTCCATGATCACCATGGCGGTGGCGTTGGGAACGTTGACTCCGACCTCGATGACCGTCGTGGCGACCAGGACGTCGGTGTCGCCGGCGGCGAAGCGGCGCATGACGGCGTCCTTGTCGTCGGGATGCATCCGGCCGTGCAGGACCTCGACGCGCAGGCCCGCGAGGGGGCCCTTCGCGAGGTGGTCGGCGACCTCGAGGACGGCGAGCGGAGGGCGTTTGTCCGCGTCGTCCTCGGGGTTCTTCTTCTTGCCCGCCTTCGTGGGGTCGTCCTCCTCGTCGCCGATGCGGGGGCAGACGACGTACGCCTGGTGGCCACCCTCGGCCTCCTCGCGCACGCGCTCCCACGCGCGGGCGAGGAAGTGTGGTTTGTCGGCGGCGGGGACGACATGGCTGGCGATCGGGGAGCGCCCGGCCGGGAGCTGGTCGAGGACGGAGGTCTCCAGGTCGCCGAAGACGGTCATGGCGACCGTGCGCGGGATGGGCGTCGCGGTCATCACGAGCAGGTGCGGGGGCTGTTTGCCCTTGCCGCGCAGGGCGTCGCGCTGTTCGACGCCGAAGCGGTGCTGTTCGTCCACGACGACCAGGCCGAGGTCGTGGAACTGGACCCTGTCCTCGATCAGCGCGTGCGTGCCGATGACGATGCCGGCCTCGCCGGTGGCCAGGTCGAGCAGGGCCTGACGCCGGGCGGCGGTGCTCATGGAGCCGGTGAGCAGCACGACCTTGGTGGCGTGTTCGACGCCGCCGAGCATGCCGCCCTCGGCCAGCTCGCCCATCATCTCCACGACGGACCGGTGGTGCTGCTGGGCGAGCACCTCGGTGGGTGCGAGCATCGCGGCCTGCCCGCCCGCGTCGACGACGGCGAGCATGGCGCGCAGCGCGACCATCGTCTTGCCGCTGCCCACTTCGCCCTGGAGCAGGCGGTGCATCGGGTGGTCCGTGGCGAGGTCGTCGAGGATTTCCCGGGAGACACGCTCCTGGCCCTCGGTGAGGGTGAACGGGAGGCGGGCGTCGAAGGCCGTGAGCAGGCCCGCCGGCCGGGGCATGCGGGGGACGGCCGGGAGTTGGGTCTCGGCGTGGCGGCGGCGGGCGAGGGCCACCTGGAGGACGAACGCCTCGTCCCACTTGAGCCGGGCGCGGGCGTCGGCGATGTCGGCCTTGGTGTGCGGGCGGTGGATCTTCAGCAGGGCCTCGGGCAGGGGGACCAGGCCGCGGCCCTCGCGCAGGCTCCCGGGCAGCGGGTCGAGGGCTTCCTGCGCGCTGGGCAGCACCGTCTGGATCGCCTTGCCGATCTTCCAGGACTCCAGCTTGGCGGTGGCCGGGTAGATCGGGATGAGGGCGCCCGCCCAGCTGTCGACGGTCTCCGCCGCGTCCTCCGACTGCAGGAGTTCGTACGCCGGATGGGCCAGTTGCAGGCGGCGGTTGAAGACGGAGACCTTGCCCGCGAAGAGGGCGCGGGTGCCCGGCAGGAGGTCTTTGTGGGGTTTGTGGACGCCGTGGCCGAAGAAGACCAGCTGGAGCCGGCCGCTGCCGTCCGTGATGGTCACTTCGAGGCGCTGGCCCTTGCCGCGCGGGGCCCTGGACGAGGCGAACGTGTGCAGCCGGGCGTCGGCGACCTGGGCGACCACCGTGACGTGCTCGTCCATCGGGAGGTCGGCGAGGTGGGTGAGCCGGCCGCGCTCCTCGTATCTGCGCGGGTAGTGGTGGAGGAGGTCGCCGACCGTGTGCAGGCCGAGGTGCTCGGCCATCACCTTCGCGGTGGCGGGGCCGAGCACCGACTTCAGTGGCTGGTGCAGGGGTTCTTTCAGCGCGGGCACGAGATCCATTGCACACCACGGCACTGACATCGCCGTACACGTCGTGGGGAAGTCCTGGTCGGACGGCTCGTCCGGGCCCTCGGGTGACGTAGTCCGGCCGTCCCGCGGTCACCGCTCACCCGGTACCGCCCGGCTCCGCGCGGTGTCCGCTCCGCCGCACGCCCACCCACCGGCGCCGCATGGCGAGGAACCTCCGGATCCGAAGTCCCGGCCGGTCGGGCTCGACGGGAGCTGTCCGGATCGACGGGATCTACTCGACGCCGATGAGCAGCAGCGCGCCCTGCCGCCCGCCCCGGTACACCACGGTGTCGACGGCGAGGTACGCCTCCCGCACGCGTGCCTCCAGCCGCTCGGTGACGGGCCCGGGCGCGTCGTCGCCGAGGACGAGCGTGACCAGCTCGCCGCCCGCGGCGAGCATCCGGTCGAGGACGGTCTCGGCGACGGCTGTGACGTCCCGGCCGATCACGGCCACGTCGCCGTCGATCAGGCCGAGGACGTCACCGGCCTGGCAGATGCCGGCCATGGTCCAGGACTGCCGCTCGGCCACGGTCACCTCGGCGTAGCGGGTGGCGCCGGCCGCCGAGGTCATCGCCACGACGTCCTCGTCGAACCGGCGGTCCGGCTCGTGCACGGCGAGCGCCGCGATGCCCTGCACGGCGGAACGGGTGGGGATCAGCGCCACGCGGATGCCGTCCGTGCGGGCCTGCTCGGCCGCCGCCGCGGCGGTGTGGCGCAGATCGGCGTCGTTGGGCAGCAGCACGACCTCGCGCGCGTGCGCCCGCCGTAGGGCCTGGACGAGTTCCCCGCTGGCGGGCGGCTCCCCGGGCCTCGCGAGCACGGTGGTCGCGCCGGCCTCCGTGTAGAGCCCCGCCAGGCCCTCGCCCGGTACGACGGCCACCACGGCCCGCTGGGCGCGTTCCCGGGGAGGGCGTTCGTCCCCGGTGGTGTGCACGTCGCCCGCGCCGAAGTGCGTGATCCGGATCCGGTAGGGCCGCCCGGCCTCGACGCCCGCCTCCACGGCGGCTCCGGCGTCGTCGACGTGCACATGGACGTTCCACAGCCCGTCGCCGCCGACCACGACGAGCGAGTTCCCGAGGCCGTCCAGCCGCTCCCGCAGCCGTGCCACGGCCGTGTCGTCGGCCTCCAGGAGGTAGATCACCTCGAACGCGGGCGCGCCGGCGTGGGGTGCCGCCTCACCGGAAACGCACTCTCCCAGAGCGTCGGCCCCGGAGACGGCGGCCTCCGACACGTCGCGCGGACCGGCCGCCACCCGCCCGCCGGGTGCGACGACCGTCCCCGGCGTCTCTCCCGTCAAGGCCTCCACCAGCGCGGCGAGCACCGCCACCAGGCCTCGCCCACCGGCGTCGACCACACCGGCCCGGCGCAGTACGGCCAGCTGCGCCGGGGTGTCGGCGAGAGCGACGCGGGCTCCCTCGTATGCCGCGCGCGCGACGGTGCCGCAGTCGCCCTCCACTCCCCCGGCCGCGTCGGCGGCGGCCGAGGCGACGGTGAGGACCGTGCCCTCCACGGGACGGGCGACGGCCCGACGCGCGGAGTCGGCGGCGTGCCGCAGTGCGAGCCGCAGGACCTGTCCGTCCACGTGGGCGGTGTCGCCGTCGGCGGCGAGCACCTGCGCCATGCCGCGCAGCAGCTGCGCCAGGATCGTTCCGGAGTTCCCCCGGGCGCCGATCAGCGCCCCGTGCGCCATCGCGCGCGCGGCATCGGCCAGCGTCGGGCCGGCCCCGGTGGACTCGACAGGTGCTGTGGAGGCGACGGACGCCGAGGGTGCTGCCGACTCGTGGGCCCCGAACACGGCCTCGACCGCCGTGACCGCCGACTCGACGGTCAGATAGAGGTTCGTGCCGGTGTCACCGTCCGCGACCGGATAGACGTTGATCGCGTCGATCTCCTCACGCGCCCGCCCCAGCGCCCGAAGGGCCAGACCGCACCAGGTGCGCACCGCGCGAGCATCGAAGAACGTCTGCGGCACCTGCGCCACCTGCGCCTCCCTGGGCTGACGGACGTGGACGCAGCGTAGACCCCGGAACAGCGGCTTCCGGTAGTGGGCCGGGCAGGGCCCCTGAGCTGCCGTGGTAGTTTCGTTGTACGGGCGCAGTCGTTGTATGCTGCTCCGGTTGCCCGATCTGATCGGGCCATTCCCCCCGGCAGCGCCACTCAGATCTCGACCGCTCGTACGAGCCTCAAGATTTCGATCCCGGCATGCCGGGATCAACCGTAAGTGCATCTGAAGTCTTTGGAGTGACCCGTGGCTGCCAACTGCGACGTCTGCGGCAAGGGGCCGGGCTTCGGCAACAACATCTCGCACTCGCACCGCCGTACGTCCCGTCGCTGGAACCCGAACATCCAGCGCGTGCGTACCGTGGTCGGCGGGACGCCGAAGCGCGTGAACGCTTGCACCTCGTGCATCAAGGCCGGCAAGGTCTCGCGCTGACGCACTGCTGAGCGCGCGGCCACTGCTGGTTGCTGCACTGAGCCGGTCCACCCCCAGGGTGGATCGGCTTTTTGCGTGCCCCGCGTGCTCCCGCCCCCGGCCCTCTGCCCGGGACCCGCAGCACACCGGCCGCCCGCCCGTCCCGTCTGCGGGTCAGCCCCTGAACCGCCACCCGTGATCCACCGGCCCGATCCCGCTCCCCAGGGCGAACCCGGCCGCCAGTGCCCCGGTGACGTACTCCTTGGCCGCCGCGACCGCCTCCGGCACCGGCTGCCCCTTGGCCAGTTGGGCGGCGATGGCGGAGGCGAGCGTGCATCCCGTGCCGTGGGTGTGCCGGTTGTCGTGCCGGGGCGCACGCAGCCAGTGCTCCTCGGAGCCGTCGGTGAGCAGGTCCACGGCGTCTCCCGGCAGGTGACCGCCCTTGATCACCACCCACGCCGGCCCGTACGCCAGGACCGCCGCCGCGGCCTCCCGCATTCCGTCAGGCGACTCGACGCGCACCCCGGTCAGCTGGGCCACCTCGTCCAGATTGGGTGTGGCGACGGTCGCGGCCGGCAGCAGCCTGCCGCGCACCGAGTCCAGCGCGGACGCGGCCAGCAGCGGGTCTCCGTGCTTGGAGACCCCCACCGGGTCGACCACGGCTGGCGCGCCCGTCCCGGCGATCAGGCCGGCCACCGCTTCGACGAGTTCCGCGGACGCCAGCATGCCGGTCTTCACGGCATGGACGCCGATGTCGTCCACGACACTGCGGTACTGGGCCCGTACCGCCTCGACGGGCAGTTCCCAGGCGTCCTGGACACCGCGGGAGTTCTGCGCGGTCACCGCGGTGATCACGCTCATGCCGTGCACGCCCAGCGCGAGCATCGTCTTCAGGTCGGCCTGGATACCGGCGCCACCGCCGGAGTCGGAGCCGGCGACGGTCAGCACCCGCGGCGGAGCCACGGCGGCGGTCACGGCTCGATGTCCCCGAAGTGGTCCCAGCCGCCCTGGCTCGTCCACGGCGCCCCGTCGACCGTCACCTGGGGCAGCGCCGACGGGTGAAGGACCTCGCCGATCACCTTCCAGCGGGCGGGCAGCTTCACGTCCGGCGGGAACGTCGCCACGATCGCGTGGTCCTCTCCCCCGGTCAGCACCCACTGCATCGGGTCGACGCCGACGGCCTGGCCGATGTCGTTCATCTGCGACGGGATGTCGATCGCGCCGGAGCGCACGTCGATCCGCACCTTGCTGGCCTCGGCGATGTGCCCCAGGTCGGCGATCAGTCCGTCGCTGACGTCGCACATCGCGGTCGCGCCGAGCCCGGCCGCCGCGGGGCCCGCGTGGTACGGCGGTTCGGGGCGGCGGTGGGCCTCCACGAAGGCGCGCGGTGAGCGGAAACCGCGGGACAGGACCGCGTAACCGGCGGCGGACCAGCCCAGCCAGCCGGTGACGGCGACCAGGTCACCGGGCTGAGCGCCGCCCCGCGTGACGGGCTCCTGGTTGCGCAGGTCGCCGAGGGCGGTGATCGAGACCATGATCTGGTCGCCGCGTACGACGTCGCCCCCGACCACGGAGGCACCGGCGACCTGGCACTCGTCGCGCAGGCCGTCCATCAGCTCGGTCGGCCAGGTCACCGGCAGTTCGCCGGGGACGACCAGGCCGAGCAGCAGCGCGGTCGGCACGGCTCCCATGGCCGCGATGTCGGCGAGGTTCTGCGCCGCCGCCTTGCGGCCCACGTCGTACGCCGTCGACCAGTCGCGGCGGAAGTGCCGGCCCTCCAGCAGGATGTCGGTGCTGGCCACGACCCTGCGGTCGGGCGCGGCGACCACCGCTGCGTCGTCGCCGGGACCGACCCGGACCGCCGGGGTCGTGGTGAGACGGGAGGTGAGCTCCCTGATGAGCCCGAACTCCCCGAGCTCACCAACAGTGCCCTTCATTGCCCTTTCTCCCCTTCCGCCCCTGCCCGTTGCCGGTCGCGGGTCGTCCGTGTCGTCGTCATCGTCCCGGCCGTGCCGGCCGTCGATGTCCTTCGTGCCGGTGCCCCGGCACGGGCACGCCGGTTCCCGCGGGTCTCCCCGCGGTGAGCGGCGACGCGATACCGTGGCGTTCCTTTTCCCCACATGATCCTCGTGGCCGCCCTGGAGGTTCCGTGGTACAGGCGTACATCCTGATCCAGACGGAGGTCGGCAAGGCGTCGACCGTCGCCGAGACGATCAACAAGATCCCTGGAGTCGTCCAGGCCGAGGACGTGACAGGACCGTATGACGTGATTGTGCGCGCACAGGCCGACACCGTCGACGCCCTCGGCCGCATGGTGGTCGCCAAGGTCCAGCAAGTGGACGGCATCACCCGCACACTGACCTGCCCCGTCGTCCATCTCTGATCCCCCGTCCGCCTCGGCCGGTGTGCTCTGTCCGTCACCGGCGCACGGACCGCCGCCCTCGCCCGACTGATCGGCAGGGGCTGTTCCTCAGCAGACGACTGGGCGTCGGCGGTGGTTCCCGGCCCGGGGAAGCCCGGCGATCATACTGTGCCGCGCCCTCGGACGACCCTCTGAGGCGGGACCGCGGGCCGGCGGGAAACCCAGCGAGAAGGCGACCCCCGAGGGGATCGCCTCCGTCACGCGCGCACGGACCGGTACGGCCGCACCCCGGCCGGTTCAGCGCAGTCCGGTGGTCCGCCGCAGCGCCGCCCCCACCAGCAGGTCCACCAGCTCGGGGTAGCTGATGCCGGTGGCCTGCCACATCTGCGGGTACATCGAGATCGGCGTGAAGCCGGGCATCGTGTTGATCTCGTTGATGACGAACTCGCCGTCCTCGGTGAGGAAGAAGTCCGCCCGGACCAGCCCCTCGCAGGACGCCGCGTCGAAGGCCTGCACCGCGAGCCGCCGCACCTCGGCGGTCTCCTCGTCGGTGAGGGGGGCCGGCACGAGGCCGGGCGTCGAGTCGATGTACTTGGCCTCGAAGTCGTAGTACGCCTGCGCGTCCGGCGGCGGGATCTCGGCCGGCAAGGACGCGCGCGGCCCGTCCACGAACTCCAGCACCCCGCACTCGATCTCCCGGCCGCGCAGCGCCGCCTCGACCAGGATCTTCGGGTCGTGCCGCTGCGCCTCGGCGACAGCCTCGTCCAGGCCGGAGAGGTCCTCGACCTTGGTGATGCCGATCGACGATCCCGCGCGCGCGGGCTTCACGAACACCGGCCAGCCGTGCTCACCGGCGAAGTCCACGATCCTCCTGCGGGCGGCGGCCTCGTCCTGCTGCCACTCGCGGGGCCGGATCACCACGTACGGGCCCACCCTCAGCCCGAAGGAGGTCAACACCCGCTTCATGTACTCCTTGTCCTGGCCGACGGCCGAGGCGAGCACCCCGGAGCCGACGTACGGCACCCCGGACAGCTCCAGCATGCCCTGGAGGGTGCCGTCCTCGCCGTACGGGCCGTGCAGGACGGGGAAGACGACGTCGACGTCGCCGAGCACCTTGGGCACCGAGCCCGGTTCGCTGTAGACGACTTCGCGGCTGGCGGGGTCGACGGGGAGCAGCACGCCGCCCTCGCCGGACTCGGCGAGCTCGTCGACGCTGGGTGTGCGGCGGTCGGCGATCGCCATGCGTTCGGGTTCGTCGGCGGTGAGCGCCCAGCGGCCGTCCCGGGTGATGCCGATCGGCAGGACGTCGTACTTCGTCCGGTCGATGGCGCGCAGGACGGCCCCGGCCGTGACCACGGAAATCCCGTGCTCGGAACTGCGCCCGCCGAACACGACGGCCACACGCGGCTTGCGAGGCGGCTGAGCAGGACTCTGGGGGAGATTCTGGGTGCTCATATCGCGTCGAGAGTACCCGCTGGTATTCCCCGCGTCAGCGCTCGCGGGGCCGTCCGCGCCGCGCGTCCCACGGACGGTCGCCCGGCGTCGTGGGCGACGGCCGCCCGGCGTCGTACCGGCGCTCCCTCGCGTCGTACCGGCCGTCGCTCAGCGTCGTTCCGGCTTCGCGCTGCGCGACATGAGCTCCTTCAGCGCGACGGCCGGCGGCTTGCCCTCGTGGACGATGCCGACGACCGTCTCGGTCAGCGGCATGTCGACGCCGTGCCGGCGGGCCAGATCCAGTACCGATTCGCAGGACTTGACGCCTTCGGCGGTCTGCCTGGTGACGGCGATGGTCTCTTGCAGGGTCATGCCCTTGCCGAGGTTGGTGCCGAAGGTGTGGTTGCGGGACAGCGGCGAGGAGCAGGTGGCCACCAGGTCGCCGAGGCCGGCGAGCCCGGAGAAGGTGAGCGGGTCGGCGCCGATCGCGACACCGAGGCGGGTGGTCTCGGCGAGGCCCCGGGTGATGAGCGAGCCCTTGGCGTTGTCGCCGAGGCCCATACCGTCCGCGATGCCGACGGCCAGCCCGATCACGTTCTTCACGGCGCCACCGAGTTCGCAGCCGATCACGTCGGTGTTGGTGTACGGCCTGAAGTACGGCGTGTGGCAGGCGCCCTGGAGCCGCTGCGCGACGGCCTCGTCGGCGCAGGCCACCACGGAGGCGGCCGGCATCCGGGCGGCGATCTCCCGGGCCAGGTTGGGCCCGGTGACGACGGCGATGCGGTCCCGGCCGACCTTCGCCACGTCGTCCATGACCTCGCTCATCCGCATCGCGGAGCCGAGTTCGACGCCCTTCATCAGCGAGACGAGGACGGTGTCGTGCGCCAGCAGCGGCGCCCATGCGGCGAGGTTGCCGCGCAGCGTCTGCGAGGGGATCGCGAGGACGGTGAAGTCGGCGTCGCGCGCGGCCTCGGCGGCGTCCGTGGTGGCCCGCACCCGCGCGGGAAGCCGGACGCCCGGGAGGTAGTCCGGGTTGGTGCGCGTGGAGTTGACCGCCTCGACGAGTTCGGGGCGGCGGGCCCACAGCACGACGTCGCAGCCCGCGTCGGCGAGCACCATGGCGAACGCCGTGCCCCACGATCCGGTGCCGAAAACGGCGGCCCTGACCGGCTTGCTCACGTGCCCAGCCCCTCTTCCTGTGCTGCCCTGTGCCGCGGCTGCGTCGACGTCCTGCGCCGCTGCTCCATCCGCTCCTCGCGTGGATCGTAGGGCTTCTCGGGGGCTTTCTCGCCGCGGATGACCTCCAGCTGCCGGGTGATGGCGGCCATGATGGCCTCCGTCGCCTCCTTCAGCAGTTCCGCGGTCATCTCCTGGTCGTAGAAGCGCGAGAGGTCCACCGGCGGGCCCGCCAGCACGCGGTGCGTCTTGCGGGGCAGGGGACGGGGCTTCCTGGCGTAGGGCGGCAGGAGTTCGTTGCAGCCCCACTGGGCGACCGGGACGACCGGGCACTTGGTCTGCAGGGCGACCCGCGCGGCGCCCGTCTTGCCGGTCATGGGCCAGCCGTCCGGGTCGCGGGTGAGGGTGCCCTCGGGGTAGAAGGCGACGCACTCGCCGCGCTGCACGGCGTCGATGGCGGCCCGGAAGGCGCTGAGGGCGTCGGACGTCTCGCGGTAGACGGGGATCTGCCCCGTGCCGCGCATCGCGGCACCCACGAATCCCCCACGGAAAAGCCCGCTTTTCGCCAGGAAACGCGGAACCCGTCCGGTGTTGTACTGGAAGTGTGCATAGCCGAAGGGATCGATGTGTGAATTGTGATTCACGACCGTGATGAATCCACCCTCGGCCGGAATGTTTTCCATTCCACGCCAGTCCCGCTTGAGCAGAACCACCAGCGGCGGTTTGCAGATCACCGCGGCGAAGCGGTACCAGAAGCCGATTCTGCGGCGGGGCACGCGTACACCTTCCTCTTGGGCCTGGGGGGCCGCACAAGTGTCGCCCCGGGCCGTCGGTCTGTCGAGAACACCGTACGCCCCGGCGACAGCGCCGACTGATGGACCGGGTGACAATGGCCGCGACAGGAGAGGGGCGGAACGCCGGTGCAGTGGACCCTGGTCATACCGCTGAAGTCCTTGGTGCGCGCCAAGAGCAGGCTCACGGCCACGGCGGGCGACGGGCAGCGGCCCGGTCTGGCGCTGGCGTTCGCGCAGGACACGGTGGCCGCCGCGCTGGCCTGCGCCGCGGTGCGGGATGTGGCAGTCGTCACGGACGACGCCCGGGCCGGCCGGGAACTGTCCGCGCTGGGCGCCCGGATCGTCGCCGACGAGCCGGGAACCGGGCTCAACGCGGCTCTCACACACGCGGCGACGGCCGTACGGGCAGCACGCGGCAAAAGTCCGCTGGCGGCCCTCAACGCCGATCTTCCCGCGCTCCGGCCGTCGGAATTGGCGCGGGTGCTGGACGCGGCGGCCGAATTCCCCCGTGCTTTTCTCGCCGACGCGGCCGCAATCGGCACGACGCTGCTGACCGCGGCCCCGGGCCGGGAATTGCGGCCGGCCTTCGGCCCCGACTCCCGCTCCCGCCACCTCGCGTCCGGCGCCACGGAACTGCTGCTGGAAGCGGTGGATTCGGTACGCCGGGACGTGGACACCGGCGACGACCTGCGTACGGCACTCGCGCTGGGCGTGGGGTCCCACACGGCCGCGGTCACCGCGCGGTTGCTGATAACAGGGCAGTAGGCTGCCGTCATGCAGGCGACCGCATACACGTACGACCCGGAAAGCCGCAGCGGGCAGGTGCTGCTGGACGACGGCACACCGGTGCCCTTCGACGCGGCGGCGTTCGACGCGGGGGGCCTGAGGCTGCTGCGGCCGGGGCAGCGGGTGCGCGTGGAGACGGACGGCGAGGGCGAGTCCCGGCGGATCACACTGGTGACACTGCAGACGTTCTGACCTGCGGCGCACCCTTCGCCGCAGCACGGCCCCCGCACGCCGCGGCCCTTCCGGCACGCCGCGGGCCGGGCTCCCGATACGGAGTCCGGCCCGTCGCGTGAGTGACGCTGTGGTGCCTACCTCTTGCGGGCGGTGGCCTTCTTGGCCGTCTTGCGGGCGGTCGACTTCTTGGCGGGGGCCTTCTTGGCGGTCGCCTTCTTCGCCGGGGCCTTCTTCGCGGTCGTCTTCTTGGCGGTCGCCGTCGTCTTCTTGGCGGGCGCCTGCTTCGCCGTGGTCTTCTTGGCCGCGGCCGTCGTCTTCTTGGCCGTGGTCTTCTTCGCGGTGGTCTTCTTCGCGGCGGCGGTCCTGCTGGTGGCCTTCTTCGCGGCGGCCTTCTTGACCGTCGCGGAAGCCCCGCCGGTCAGGCTGCCCTTGGGTGCCTTCTTCACGGCGACGTCGTTCTTCGGGAGCTTCTTCGAGCCGCTCACCAGGTCCTTGAAACCCTGGCCCGCGCGGAAGCGGGGCACGGAGGTCTTCTTGACCCGGACCCGCTCGCCGGTCTGGGGGTTACGGGCGTACCGGGCGGGACGGTCGACCTTCTCGAAGGAACCGAAGCCGGTGACCGAGACCCGGTCACCCGCGACGACCGCGCGGACGATGGCGTCCAGGACCGCGTCGACAGCATCGGCGGCCTGCTGACGGCCGCCCATCTTGTCGGCGATCGTTTCTACGAGCTGCGCCTTGTTCACGTCTTCCCCTTCGGAGACATCGCCGGAACGAATGTGTTCTAGCGTTTTCGCACGTTAGGCAGATATATACCGCAAATCAAACACGAAACGGGCTTATCACCCTTGTGCCGCAGCGAACTCGGGCCGCCTCGGGCTGTTCAGCGTTCCTCTTCGGGGAGCCGACCCTCGTCGAGGTCCGTCATGAACCGCTCCAGACGCCTTGCCGCGTCGGCGAGATCGTGCTTGGCCGCGGCCGTAACGACCAGCAGCTTCCGGGCCAGCGCCATCCGTACGCCCTCCGGGACTTGCAGTGCGCGCACCTTTGCGTGCGCTTCCTTGAGTCGGACCGCGACCGCCGCATAGAGCTGGAGTTGGCCGTCGTGTTCCATGCACAGATTGTGCCATCTGGGGCGAGTTGTCGCCTGCCCAGGGCGCAACTGCCGCCGCAAACGGCCTTGCCCGGCGCCCGGGGCCGTCTCGTCCACGAACCTCGCCTACCCCGGCAACAACCCCCTTAACGTGGGACGTTGGCGTCTTCCAGCGCCCCGGGAAGGGCCGTTCGGGTACACAAAAAGGCCGTACCCCCGATCGGGCCGATCGGGGGTACGGCGGGGTGTCGCAGTGGCCGAAACTCGACCTGTTACGGCCATCGATGCCGGACGCGTGCCAGGCGCCGGGCGGGTCGACGGCTCAGACCTGGACGGTGCTCGGTTTGTACGCCGGGCGCTTCGCCTCGTACGCGGCGATGTCGGCCTCGTTCCGGAGCGTGATGGAGATGTCGTCCAGGCCGTTCAGCAGCCGCCAGCGGGCGTTCTCGTCCAGCTCGAAGGAGACGGTGACGCTCCCGGTCCGCACCTCGCGGCGCTCCAGGTCGACGGTCACCTCGGCCGTCGGGTCCTGCTCGGTCAGCTCCCACAGCGCGTCCACGGTCTTCTGCTCCAGAACCACCGTGAGCAGGCCGTTCTTGAGGGAGTTGCCACGGAAGATGTCCGCGAACCGCGAGGAGATCACGGCCTTGAAGCCGTAGTTCTGCAGCGCCCAGACGGCGTGCTCCCGCGAGGAACCGGTGCCGAAGTCCGGCCCGGCGACCAGCACGGTGGCCCCCCGGCGCTCGGGCCGGTTGAGCACGAACTCCGGGTCCTTGCGCCAGGCCTCGAACAGTCCGTCCTCGAACCCGTCCCGCGTCACCTTCTTGAGCCAGTGGGCGGGGATGATCTGGTCGGTGTCGACGTTGCTGCGGCGCAGCGGGACGGCCCGGCCGGTGTGGGTGGTGAATGCTTCCATGACTCTCAGACTCCAGCGGGCACGGGGGCATCGGACAGGTCGGCGGGCGAGGCCAGGTGGCCCAGCACGGCGGTCGCGGCCGCGACCTGCGGCGACACCAGGTGCGTACGGCCGCCCTTGCCCTGCCGGCCCTCGAAGTTGCGGTTGGAGGTGGACGCGGAGCGCTCACCGGGGGCGAGCTGGTCCGGGTTCATGCCCAGGCACATCGAGCAGCCCGCGTGCCGCCATTCGGCACCGGCCTCCTTGAAGACCACGTCCAGCCCCTCGGACACGGCCTGCAGACCGACCCGGGCGGAGCCGGGCACGACCAGCATCCGTACGCCGTCGGCGACTTTGCGGCTCTGAAGGATCCCGGCGGCGGCGCGCAGGTCCTCGATGCGTCCGTTGGTGCAGGAACCTACGAAGACGGTGTCCACCGTGATGGACCGCAGCGGCTGCCCGGCGTCCAACCCCATGTACTCCAGGGCCTTTTCGGCGGCGAAGCGCTCCGAAGCGTCTTCGTACGAAGCGGGGTCGGGGACGGACGCCGAAAGCGGCGCGCCCTGGCCCGGGTTGGTGCCCCAGGTGACGAACGGCGACAGTTCGGCCGCCTCGATGACGACCTCGGCGTCGAACTCCGCGTCGTCGTCGGTGCGCAGCGTCTTCCAGTACGCGACGGCGGCGTCCCAGTCGGTGCCCTCGGGGGCGTGCGGACGGCCCTCGAGGTAGGCGAAGGTGGTCTCGTCGGGCGCGATCATGCCGGCGCGGGCGCCGGCCTCGATCGACATGTTGCAGATGGTCATCCGGGCTTCCATCGAGAGCTTCTCGACGGCTTCGCCGCGGTACTCCAGGACGTAGCCCTGGCCGCCGCCGGTGCCGATCTTCGCGATGATGGCCAGGATCAGGTCCTTGGCCGTGACACCCTCGGGGAGTTCGCCGTTGACCGTGATCGCCATGGTCTTCGGGCGGGACATCGGCAGCGTCTGGGTGGCCAGCACGTGCTCGACCTGCGAGGTGCCGATACCGAAGGCCAGCGCGCCGAAGGCGCCGTGCGTGGAGGTGTGCGAGTCGCCGCAGACGACGGTGGTACCGGGCTGGGTCAGCCCCAGCTGCGGTCCGACGACGTGTACGACGCCCTGCTCGACGTCCCCCAGCGGGTGCAGCCGGACGCCGAACTCGGCGCAGTTCGCGCGCAGCGTCTCCAGCTGGACCCGGGAGACCGGGTCGGCGATGGGCTTGTCGATGTCGAGGGTGGGGGTGTTGTGGTCCTCGGTCGCGATGGTCAGGTCGAGCCGGCGCACGGTGCGCCCGCTCTTGCGAAGGCCGTCGAAGGCCTGCGGGCTGGTCACCTCGTGCAGCAGGTGCAGATCGATGAAGAGGAGGTCGGGCTCGCCCTCGGCGCGCCGGACGACGTGGTCGTCCCAGACCTTCTCCGCGAGTGTCCTACCCATCGCTTTCCCTCCGGCCGGCAAGGAGTGCGCCGGCCCAACTAGAGATCTGTGAGGAGACGGCGCCCGCGCCCCTGTTCCCGGGCGCCCGCCGCCAGGGCCCTGGTCACGGGCCACTGTGCCTTCGTGGTTTCCAGAGTGGCGGGTTCCACGGGAAATTGAACTTGCGTTTCACAGAGTGAGACGCAAGTATCGTTTCATGGACAACAGTAGCGGCGTCGGCGTTCTGGACAAGGCGGCACTCGTCCTGAGCGCTCTGGAGTCCGGTCCGGCCACCCTCGCGGGTCTGGTCGGAGCGACCGGACTGGCACGACCCACGGCCCACCGCCTGGCCGTGGCCCTCGAACACCACCGCATGGTCGCGCGCGACATGCAGGGGCGGTTCATTCTCGGCCCGCGCCTCGCGGAGCTGGCCGCGGCGGCGGGCGAGGACCGCCTGCTGGCGACGGCCGGCCCGGTGCTCACACATCTGCGTGACATCACGGGCGAGAGCGCGCAGCTGTACCGCCGCCAGGGCGACATGCGCATCTGCGTCGCCGCCGCCGAGCGGCTGTCGGGCCTGAGGGACACGGTCCCGGTCGGCTCCACGCTGACGATGAAGGCCGGTTCCTCGGCGCAGATCCTGATGGCCTGGGAGGAGCCCGAGCGGCTGCACCGCGGCCTGCAGGGCGCCCGTTTCACGGCGACGGCTCTGTCGGGTGTCAGGCGCCGCGGCTGGGCCCAGTCGATCGGCGAGCGCGAGCCCGGCGTGGCATCGGTCTCCGCTCCGGTGCGCGGCCCCTCGAATCGCGTGGTGGCCGCCGTGTCTGTCTCCGGCCCCATCGAGCGCCTGACCCGGCATCCCGGCCGCATGCACGCCCAGGCGGTCATCGACGCCGCAGGTCGCCTCTCGGAAGCCCTGCGCCGCTCAGGCTGACGACCAGGACATCTCGTAGCCCGTCGGTTTGGCCGGCCTCAGCGCCGCGGCAGGTCCAACCGGCGGTCGACGCACAGCGCGGCCACACGGGCACCCGGGGCACGTCGCTCGATCAGGAGCAGTTCGAGGAACTGCGCGATCACCCCACCGCGCACCCGCGGACGGAGACGAAAAATGGCTCTCCGCCTCAGCGAGGTTTCGCTGAGGCGGAGAGCCATCGTCTCGTACCCCCGACCGGATTCGAACCGGCGCTACCGCCTTGAGAGGGCGGCGTGCTAGGCCGCTACACAACGGGGGCGTGGACTCTGCGTTTCCGCAGGTCCGAGCTGGTCTACCTGGACTCGAACCAAGACTAACTGAACCAGAATCAGTCGTGCTGCCAATTACACCATAGACCAAAGGTGGTTTAGACCTCTGAGTACCCCCGACCGGATTCGAACCGGCGCTACCGCCTTGAGAGGGCGGCGTGCTAGGCCGCTACACAACGGGGGCCCTGATCCCGAAGGATCCGTACCCCCGACCGGATTCGAACCGGCGCTACTGCCTTGAGAGGGCAGCGTGCTAGGCCGCTACACAACGGGGGCTTGCGGATGTGATCCGCGATGCAGATGAGCTCTGCGAGCTGGCCTACCTGGACTCGAACCAAGACTAACTGAACCAGAATCAGTCGTGCTGCCAATTACACCATAGGCCACTGGAACGCAAGCCCCTGAGGGGATTTTGTTCTAGTTGTACGCTCCGGGTATCCGGCCTTCCGGCCCGCTTCCCGCGGCGCAGGAAGAACATTACCCGAAGGTGGACGGGGCTCCAAAACGAGTATCGGCGCCCAGAAGCGCGGGGAGTTCGGCGAGCGAAGCGATGCGGTGGGGCCCGCGAGGGGGCTCGAGCGTGGCGTACACGCCGCCCCGGTCGATCCACACCGACACAAGACCCGCCTCCGCGGCGCCGCGCCCGTCGATCTCCGGGTGGTCACCGACGTACGCGACCTCGTGCGCGGCGAGGCCGAGTGCGTCGCAGGCCGCCCGGAAGGCGGCTGCCCGGGGCTTGGCGACGCCCAGTTCGGCGGCGCACAGGATGGTCTCGAAGCGGTCGTGGACCCCGAGCACGCGCAGCTTGCGGTCCTGGACGTGCAGGCTGGAGTTGGAGAGCACGGCATGCCGGTGGCTGCGGGCGAGGGCGTCCAGGACGGGCAGGACGTCCGGGAAGAGCGTCCAGGCGGCCTCGTAGTGGCCCAGGTAGCGCTGGAACCAGGCGTCGGCCTCGGCGTCGGTCAGGTCGCGGCCGGTGAAGTCCCGGACCCGGTCGCGCCGCTGGTCCTCGAAAGACACCTCCCCGGCCGCGAACCGCGCCCACTGCCGGTCGGTGGTCGTCCGCCAGTGGACGAGGGCCTGCTCGACACCGTCGTACGCCGCGAGGAGGCCCTCGGCGGCGAGGTGGCAGCGCATGCCGGTGCGGTCGGCGGTCGTGTAGTCGAAGAGGGTGTCGTCCACGTCCCACACCACGGCTCTGACGCTCATGCCACCGACGGTAGCGCGGCGCCGCCGGGCCGGCGTGCCGAACGGGGGCGGCAGCGCGCCGGCTGCCGCCCCCGCCGGGCGTACGAAGGGTTACGAGGAGTTACGCGGCGAGCTTCGCCAGGGCCGCGTCGATGCGGGCCAGCGTCTTCTCCCTGCCCAGGATCTCCAGGGACTCGAAGAGGGGCAGGCCGACCGTGCGGCCGGTGACGGCGACACGGACCGGGGCCTGCGCCTTGCCGAGCTTGAGGCCGTGGGCCTCGCCCGCGGCCAGGACGGCCTCCTTCAAGGAGTCCGGGGACGTCCAGTCGGCCGCCTCCAGCTTCTCGCGGGCGGTGCGCAGGAGGGCGTCCGAGCCCTCCTTCATGGCCTTGGTCCAGCTGGCCCCGTCCTCGACCGGCTCCGCCAGGAACAGGAAGTCGACGTTGTCGGTGATCTCCGAAAGGACCTTCAGGCGGGTCTGCGCGTGCGGTGCGACGGCCTGCCACTTGACCTCGTCGAAGTCCTCCGGTGCCCACGGGGCGAACGGGGCCCCGAGCCACGGGCGGCACCGCTCGGTGAAGTCCTTCACGTCGAGCATGCGGATGTGGTCGCCGTTGATCGCCTCGCACTTCTTCAGGTCGAAGCGGGCGGGGTTCGGGTTCACGTCGGTGACGTCGAACGCGGCGACCATCTCGTCCGTCGTGAAGATGTCCTGGTCGGCCGAGAGGGACCAGCCGAGGAGGGAGAGGTAGTTGAGCAGGCCCTCGGGGAGGAAGCCGCGCTCGCGGTAGAGGTTCAGGCTCGACTGCGGATCACGCTTGGAGAGCTTCTTGTTCCCCTCGCCCATCACGTACGGCAGGTGGCCGAAGGACGGGATCTCCTTGGCGACGCCCAGCTCGATCAGCGCCTTGTACAGGGCGATCTGGCGCGGGGTGGACGAGAGCAGGTCCTCGCCGCGCAGGACGTGGGTGATCTCCATCAGGGCGTCGTCGACCGGGTTGACCAGCGTGTACAGCGGGGCTCCGTTGGCCCGGACGATGCCGTAGTCCGGCACGTTCTCCGGGGTGAAGGTCAGCTCGCCGCGGACCAGGTCCGTGAAGGTGATCGTCTCGTCGGGCATGCGGAAGCGGACGATGGGCCGGCGACCCTGGGCCTCGTACTCCTCGACCTGCGCGGCGCTCAGCTCGCGGCAGTGGCCGTCGTAGCCGGACGGCCTGCCGGCGGCGCGGGCGGCCTCGCGGCGGGTGTCCAGCTCCTCCTGGGAGCAGTAGCAGCGGTAGGCGTGGCCGGCGTCGAGGAGCTTCCGGGCGATGTCCTGGTAGATGTCCATGCGCTGCGACTGGCGGTACGGCGCGTGCGGGCCGCCGACCTCGGGGCCCTCGTCCCAGTCGAAGCCCAGCCAGCGCATCGAGTCGAGCAACTGCTCGTAGGACTCCTCGGAGTCGCGGGCCGCGTCGGTGTCCTCGATGCGGAAGACCAGAGTGCCCTGGTGGTGCCGGGCGAACGCCCAGTTGAACAGGGCGGTGCGGACCAGCCCCACGTGGGGGTTGCCGGTCGGCGACGGGCAGAAACGGACGCGTACGGGGGAGCCGGGTGCGCTAGCCACGCTTGACAACCTTGTTGGTGAGAGTGCCGATGCCTTCGATGGTGACGGCGACCTCGTCGCCGACGTTGAGGGGGCCGACCCCTGCCGGGGTGCCCGTGAGGATCACGTCGCCGGGGAGCAGCGTCATGGCCTCGGAGATGTTGACGATCAGATCCTCGATGGAGTGGATCATCTCGCCGGTCCGGCCGAGTTGCCGCTGCTGACCATTGACCGTGAGCTGGATGGTCAGGTCGCTCGCGTCGAGCTCGGTCTCCACCCAGGGGCCGAGCGGGCACGAGGTGTCGAAGCCCTTGGCGCGCGCCCACTGCTTCTCGCGCTTCTGGACGTCACGCGCGGTGACGTCGTTGGCGCAGGTGTAGCCGAAGACGACGTCCTTGACGCGCTCGCGCGGGACCTCGCGGCACATGCGGCCGATGACGACGGCGAGCTCGGCCTCGTGGTGCAGTTCCTCGGAGAACGGCGGGTACTGGATCTCGTCCCCGGAGCCGATCACGGAGGTCGACGGCTTGAAGAAGGCGAACGGGGCGGCGGGTACCTCGTGGCCCAGCTCGCGCGCGTGCTCGGCGTAGTTGCGGCCGAAGGCGACGACCTTGTTGGGGAGCACGGGCGGCAGCAGCCGTACCTTGCTCACCGGGACCTTGGTGCCGGAGAGCTCGAAGTCCGCGAACGGGATGCCCTTGATGATGTCGAGGACGAGTTCGTCGGGCCTGTCGCCCTCGACGGCTCCGAAGGCTACGTTCCCGTCGATGGAGAATCTGGCGATGCGCACGGGATGTTCGGCCCCTTGACTGACGCGGCTGGAGTCTGACGCTCCAGGCTAACGCGGCGACCGGTCCGCGCCTCGCGCCATACGGCCTCGCGGCCACGACGGCCGGCGGGGCCGGCTTCACGGGCCCGGGGCCTGCGGCACGCGCGGCAGCGTGCACACGACGAAGGGCGCCCTTCGGAGCGGGCGCCCTCGTGTGCGTACTGCGCAGGCGTACCGGGTGTGAGTACCGCGGTTACTCGGCGGGGGTGGCGGGGGCCGGGATCTCGTTCAGGATGGTGCGCCTGGGGTTCGCGGTCTGGGTGGGAAGCTCGACGCTGTGCTCCGGCTGCTCCGGCTTCTGCAGTTCGTCGGCGTCCTTCAGGTGGGCCAGCGTCGTGCGGCGGGGATTGGCGATCTTGTGGAACGTCATCGTCGTCTTCACCGTTGTTCGAGACCTTGTCGTCCGGGCGCCCGGCAGACGTCAGCGGACGCCGCTCAGGTGCGGGTTGTCGGATTTGCCATCCCTGCAAAGCGTCAGGCTAAACATTCAACTTCCCGTCGCTGAGGTGAAGAGCTCATGATCAGTGTGTGAGTTTGCTCACGAGGCGGCATGCAAATCGGTCAATCCGGGCCGATGATCACGGCGGGGAAAAGGGGCATTTTCGTCTTTAACGGAACATTTCGCACCTGATCATGTCGACTGGGACACCGACCGCTCCGCCGCCACCTGTGGCGCATTCGCCCGATTTACCCTGGATCATTTCGTACGCCTGGTGAAGTTGTAATCACAAGGTGTAACGATCGGCACGGGGTGGCCCATGGCCCTTGTTGGAGGTCCAGCACTGTGCTGGAATTCCACGGACCGCCGCAGGATCGAGCCGGCGCACAGGGGGCGCACAGACGCGCCGAGTGGGCGGCAAGAAGGGGGAACCAGCGCCGGTCACTCACGACCGCCATGGGGACGTTTTTCAGGGCGCCCCCACGACGCCGACACCGTCTTCGCCGTTCGCGCGGCGGGACGCCTGGTCCAGAGGTTGCGACGCTAGTGCAGGGACGTTTCAAGAGGGATGGCAGCGCTTCGGCGGAGCCGGAGCCGCGCGGCGGGACCGGCCCGATGGCCGGCACTTCCTCGCCCCAGCACGCCCAGAACCAGGGCCAGTCCGGCGACGGCGGTGCGCGCTCCGGGCGCCTCGGTGCGTCCTCCCCCAGCTCCGCGTCGGCCCCCGCGACCGTGAAGAACCCCGGCGGCCCCGGCTCCCGCGTGGCCCTGCGCAACTGGCGCATCTCGACCCGACTGGTGTCGCTGCTCGCGCTGCCCGTGGTCGCGGCCACCTCCCTGGGCGCGCTGCGCATCAACCAGTCCATGGACGACATACAGCAGCTCGACAACATGAAGCTGCTGACGGACATGACGAAGCAGGCCACCGAGCTGGCCGCCGCGCTCCAGGAGGAGCGCGACCAGTCGGCCGGCCCGCTGGCCCACGGCGCGAAGGCCACCGGCTTCACCGTCAAGGGCTACCGCGACAAGACCGACCGCGCGCTGGACAACTTCATCACCAGCTCCGAAGAGGTCGACAACGCGGCCAAGAAGGGCAACCTCCTCGGCGTCCGCGACAGCCTCGTCGGCATCGCCACCGACCTGAACACCCTCAGCGACGTCCGCTCCAACGCGTACGAGGCCAAGGAGAACTCCACCCAGTCGGTCGAGGCCTACCACCGTCTGATCACCCACCTGCTGGACCTCTCGCAGGACATGTCGGAGGCGACCAGCAACCCGGAGATGATCCAGCGCACGCGCGCGCTGTCGGCGTTCTCCTCCGCCAAGGAGTACGCCTCCATCCAGCGCGCCGTCATCGCCGCCGCGCTGCCCGCCAACGACAACAGCTTCGGCGACCTCTCCGAGAACGACCGCCTCTACGCCGAGTCGGCGCTGCAGAGCCAGACCTCGGAGCTGCGCAGCTTCAAGAGCATCTACGGCAGCGACAGTGCCGAGGAACTGCTCAAGCCGATCAGCGAGGGCAACCCGACGATCGAGGCGACCGACACCTACGCCGGCCGGGCGCTGAACTCCCCCGGCGGCCTGAGGTCGCTGGACAAGCGGTCCTACCTGGACTGGGTCGACGACAGCTCGACGAAGATCGACCAGATGAAGAAGATCGAGCGCACGCTGCTCGAGGACATGGAGCAGAAGGCCCGCGAGCTGCGCAGCGCCTCCGAGCAGGAAGCGATCATCTCCGGTGCGCTGATCCTGCTCGTGCTCGGTGTGTCACTGGTCGGCGCCTTCGTCGTGGCCCGGTCCATGATCCGCTCGCTGCGCCGCCTGGAGGAGACCGCGACACGGGTCGCCCAGGACCGGCTGCCCGAGCTCGTCAAGCAGCTGTCCGAGTCCGACCCGCAGGACATCGACACCTCCGTGGAGTCGGTCGGTGTGCACTCCCGGGACGAGATCGGCCGGGTGGCCGCGGCCTTCGACGACGTGCACCGCGAGGCGGTCCGCCTCGCCGCCGAGCAGGCCCTGCTGCGGGGCAACGTCAACGCGATGTTCACCAACCTCTCCCGCCGTTCCCAGGGTCTGATCCAGCGCCAGCTGTCGCTGATCTCCGAGCTGGAGTCGCGTGAGGCGGACCCCGACCAGCTGTCGTCGCTGTTCAAGCTCGACCACCTCGCGACCCGTATGCGCCGCAACGGCGAGAACCTCCTCGTCCTCGCGGGTGAGGAGCCGGGCCGCCGCTGGACCCGCCCGGTCCCGCTGGTCGACGTGCTCCGCGCCGCCGCGTCCGAGGTGGAGCAGTACGAGCGCATCGAGCTGGCCGCCGTGCCGACGACGGAAGTGGCCGGCCGGGTCGTCAACGACCTCGTGCACCTGCTCGCCGAGCTGCTGGAGAACGCCACGTCGTTCTCCTCCCCGCAGACCAAGGTCAAGGTCACCGGCCACGCGCTGCCCGACGGCCGTGTGCTGATCGAGATCCACGACACCGGTATCGGCCTGTCCCCGGAGGACCTGGCGTCGATCAACGAGCGGCTCGCCTCGCCGCCCACCGTGGACGTCTCCGTCTCCCGCCGCATGGGTCTGTTCGTGGTCGGCCGGCTGTCGCAGCGGCACGGCATCCGCATCCAGCTGCGCCCGTCCGACTCCGGTGGTACGACCGCGCTGGTCATGCTGCCCGTCGATGTCGCCCAGGGCGGCAGGAAGCCCCAGCCGAAGCACGGGCAGCAGAGCGCGGGCGGTCCCGCCGCCGCGCAGGCCTCCGCCGGTGTGGCGGCGGCCCGGCGCGCCGCGGCCCAGGGCGGACGCGGTGCGGGTGGCGGCGCGCTCGGCGGCGGACCCGGTGGCCCCGGGCTGCTCAGTGCCGGTCAGGAGCCGCGTGCCGCGCTGCCCGGCCGGGACGGCGCGCGCCCCGGTGGTCCGGGCGGCCCGCGTGGGCCGCAGGGTCCCGCTCCGGCCGGAGCGGGCCACGCCTTCGGCGCGCAGACTCCGGTCGCCCCGCAGGGCATGCAGGCGGCGACACCGAACGAGCCGCAGGTCGGCGACCAGGACGTCTTCGGCGGCAGGCCGCTCGGCGGCAACGACGAGCAGGGCCGCCGTCCGCAGCTCCCGCCGCGCGGTGCGCCGCGCGGCGAACTGCCCGGCGGCCCCACGCAGCAGTCCCGGCCGAGCTGGAGCGACGAGAACGCCCGGCCGCCGGTGCCACGGGCCTCGCTGGACACCCCGCGCGGTCACGACGAGCAGGACCCGGGCCGTACGCCCCGTGTGCCGCGCTACGACGACCGGCAGGGCGTCGGCTCGACGTCCGAGATGCCGGTGGTGCCGCGGCACGACGAGCGGCAGGGCGTGGGCTCCACGGCCGAGTTCGCCCGCCCCGACTTCTCCGGCCCGGCGCCGGGCACGGAGAACCCGCAGGACTCGGGCCGGTTCGTCCGGCCCGGCACGGAGTCTCCCCAGGGCAACCCATTCGTCCGTCCGGACGTCTTCGGCAACCCGGGCGGCCGGGGCGACGCGTCCCCGACGGGGCAGTTCCCGGCTCCGCAGGCGTACGACGCCGGCTCGACCGGCCACTTCGCCGGGCTGGGCCAGGACAGCGGATCCGCCGGCCGGCACGCGCTGCCGGGGCGCGGAAACGACGCGGACGCGCCCTACCCGGGCGAGTTCCAGCGCCCTGTCAACGGTGTTCGCGGCGGCTTCGACTTCGGTGCTCCGCGTCCGCCGGCCCCGCAGCAGCGGCCGTCCCGTCCGGAGCCGGAGGCGCTGCCTCCGGCCACCGGTCCCGGCGACGGCCGTACGCCGCTGTTCGACACGCTGGAGACGAACTGGTTCCACGGCGGCGGACGGCAGGAGGCACAGGGGCGGGAGCAGAACGACGGTTCCGCCCCGGCGGGTCCGCGGCAGCCCGAGGCCCCTACGGGCTCTCAGCGTTCCGGTGCCACGCCGTGGCGCAGCTCGCCGAACGACGATCTCGTCCGGCAGGCGGAACGGGTGCGGCAGCCGGCGGCCGGTGGCGTGACCACCTCCGGCCTGCCGCGTCGGGTGCCCAGGGCGAACCTCGTCCCGGGCACGGCTCAGCAGCAACCGCAGCAGAGCGGTCCGCAGGTCTCGCGCGCGCCCGACGACGTGCGCGGGCGCCTGACCAATCTGCGTCGGGGTATCGCACAGGGTCGTCAGGCGGGAACCGGCCAGACCGGCAGCTTCCCTCGGCCCACTCACCAGCAGGAGCGTTAGTTGAGCCCGATGAGCCAGGCGGCACAGAACCTGAACTGGTTGATCACCAACTTCGTGGAGAACACCCCGGGGGTGTCCCACACCGTCGTCGTGTCTGCCGACGGTCTTCTCCTGGCGATGTCGGAGGGCTTCCCGCGCGACCGTGCCGATCAGCTCGCGGCCGTCGCCTCGGGGCTGACCTCGCTGACGGCCGGGGCGTCCCGGATCTTCGACGGCGGTACGGTCGCCCAGACGGTCGTGGAAATGGAGCGGGGGTTCCTTTTCCTGATGTCCATCTCGGACGGCTCGTCGCTGGCGGTGCTGTCGCACCCGGAGTGCGACATCGGCCTCGTCGGCTACGAAATGGCTCTCCTGGTCGACCGCGCGGGAGCGGTCCTCACACCGGACCTGCGCGCCGAACTGCAGGGAAGTCTGCTTCACTGATCCGCCCCGGCACCACCCGCCTCACGAAATCACCGTCCGGCCGCCACAATCTCCCCCACCGGCCCCGTCAGACGGCACGACTGACCGACTTGCTGTCCCGCCCGGAGGATTCATGACCCCGCCCACCGCCTCTCATGATCCGTACGCGGAGCCGTACGAGGACGAGGGCGACCAGCCGCTGGTACGTCCGTACGCGATGACCGGCGGCCGGACCAGGCCCCGCTATCAGCTCGCCATCGAGGCGCTGATCAGCACCACGGCCGATCCGGCAGCGCTCATGGGACTGCTCCCGGAGCATCAGCGCATCTGCCATCTGTGCCGTGAGGTCAAGTCGGTCGCCGAAGTCTCGGCATTGCTGAACATGCCGCTGGGTGTGGCTCGGATTCTCGTCGCGGACCTGGCTGAGGCCGGTCTCGTCGCGATCCACCAGCCCGGCGGCGACGAAACCACCGGTGCGCCGGACGTGACTCTGCTGGAAAGGGTTCTCAGTGGACTTCGCAAGCTCTGACGGGGGCCGCGCGACCACCTCGGCGAAGATCGTGGTGGCGGGCGGGTTCGGCGTGGGTAAGACCACGTTCGTGGGCGCCGTCTCGGAGATCAACCCGCTGCGTACGGAGGCCGTCATGACGTCCGCCAGCGCGGGCATCGACGACCTCACCCACACCGGGGACAAGACCACCACCACGGTGGCCATGGACTTCGGCCGCATCACCCTGGACCAGGACCTGATCCTGTACCTGTTCGGCACTCCCGGCCAGGACCGCTTCTGGTTCATGTGGGACGACCTGGTGCGCGGCGCGATCGGCGCGGTCGTCCTCGTGGACACCCGCCGGCTCGCCGACTGCTTCCCGGCCGTCGACTACTTCGAGAACAGCGGCCTGCCGTTCGTCGTGGCGTTGAACGGGTTCGACGGGCAGCAGCCCTACGCCCCCGAGGAGGTGCGCGAGGCGCTGCAGATCGGACCCGACACCCCGATCATCACGACGGACGCCCGCCACCGCTCGGATGCCAAGGGCGCGCTGATCACGCTGGTGGAACATGCCCTGATGGCGCGCCTGCGCTAGTACAAGAACTGAAGCGATCTGCGGCAGTCGCCGTAGCGATGGAGTCGGCTGTGTCCTTGGGCACGGCCGACTCCGCTGTTCATAACGTTTCAGCAGACGAATACCGGTGGTACGGCCACGCGTCGCGGTCGCCCGGTGTCGCTGCGCTCACAACGAGTCTCCCTTTTACTGCATCTCACCCCCTATGCCCCTTTTGCTAGGGCGTTGCATCAGTGGCAACGCCCCACTTGCCGTGTTTGGACGAGTGCCGGGCCCCGTGCTGGAATGCCTGAACTGCCCAGTAGTCAAAGACGTACCTCATAGTCGATGGCGCCCTGGGTTCTGAGACACTGCGGCACAACGTAGGTGCCGACCGCCGAGAGGTTGTTGGTCGAGTGAGGCGAAGCACGCACAGTCCCGAGGCGTCGGCCCGGGGCAACTTCACCCCGCCGCCGCGCACAGCGGCGCCCGCTCCCGTGCCCCGTCCGGAACCGACCGCCGCGCCCGCCCCGAGCAGGGGCCGGCTCTCCCCGCGCCACTGGCGCGTGGCGACCCGGCTCAACGCGATTCTGCTCATACCCGTGCTCGTCGGCCTGGTCATGGGCGGTTTCCAGGTCAAGAGCTCGATCGACACCTGGCGGGACGCCGAGGACGCCAAGAAGACCGCGCACCTCGTCGAGGCCTCGCTCGTCTACGCCAACGCCCTCTACATCGAGCGCGACACCTCGGCGGCACCGCTGCTGAGGGGCAGCGCGCAGAGTGCCGAGGACAAGAAGACGGTCGCCGCGCTCCGCAAGAACACGGACACCGCGGCCGACGCCTTCGACCGGGCCGCGCAGAACATGCCGGACAAGGCCGGTCTGCAGCGCCGACTGGAGCTGTTCCGCGAGGTGGAGCCGAAGCTGCACGCCCTGCGTGCCGCCGCCTACACCTCCAAGCTCAAGGGCGTCGCGACGGAAGAGGGCTACGTCCAGATCGCCCACCCGCTGATGGAGTTCGCCAACGAGCTCGGCCTGGGCACCGGCAACATCACCTCGTACGGCCGTACCGTCTACGCGATCTCGCTGACCAAGGCCGCGCTGTCGCTGGAGCGCTCCATCGGCCTGCACATGCTGGCGAAGCCGGGGCCGACCGACAGCCAGCTCGCCAGCCAGCGCGTCGCCCTCTCCTCGTACGCCTACCTCGAGCGCATCGCCATCGAGGAGTATCTCGGCGGTGGCACCGCGTCGGACGCGGACAAGCTGGCGCGGGCCGAGGAGCAGCTGAAGAAGGACGGGGCGCGGCAGGCCGCGGAGGCCAAGCGGCAGAATCCGGCCTACGTGCCGCCGCCCTCCGACCCGAAGACCATGGTCGGGGAACTGGCGAGGCTCAGCACCACGGACGAGAGCGCACGGGGCCGGCTCGCCCAGCGGGGCATCTCACCCATGAACTGGTGGGCGGTCAACACGCTCAAGTTCGACGCGTATCGTCAGATCGAGTCGGATCTCGCCGACACCGCGGTGGCCGAGGCCTCCACGATCGCCGACGACGCCCAGCGGGACGCGTACACCACCGGCGCCGCCGTGATGATCGCCCTGCTCGCCGCGTTCGTCCTGGCCGGCATGGTGGCCCGCCAGATGAGCCGCTCGATGCGTCAGCTGCGCAACGCCGCGTTCGGCATCGCCGAGCAGCGCCTGCCGATGCTGGTCGACCAGCTCTCCCGCACCGAACCCGGCCGCGTCGACACCCGCGTCGCGCCCATCCCGATCACCTCCACGGACGAGATAGGCGAGGTCGCCCGCGCCTTCGACCAGGTCCACCGCGAGGCTGTCCGGCTGGCCGCCGAGCAGGCGCTGCTGCGGGGCAACATCAACGCGATCTTCACCAACCTGTCGCGCCGCAACCAGTCGCTGATCGAGGGCCAGCTGACCCTGATCACCGACCTGGAGAACAACGAGGCAGACCCGGACCAGCTGGAGAACCTCTTCCGCCTCGACCACCTCGCGACCCGTATGCGCCGCAACGGCGAGAACCTCCTGGTCCTCGCCGGCGAGGAGCCCGGCCGCCGCTGGGACCAGCCGGTTCCGCTGGTGGACGTGCTGCGCGCCGCCTCCTCCGAGGTGGAGCAGTACGAACGCATCGAGCTGTCGGGCGTACCGGAGGCCGAGATCCACGGCCGGGCCGTGACCGACCTCGTGCACCTGCTCGCCGAACTGCTGGAGAACGCCACGACGTTCTCCTCCCCGCAGACCAAGGTCCGCGTCACCGCGACCCGGCTGCCCGACGGCCGCGTCATGATCGAGATCCACGACAAGGGCATCGGCCTGACCGCCGAGGACTTCGCGGACATCAACCACCGGCTGGCCAACCCGCCGACCGTGGACGCCGCGATCTCGCAGCGCATGGGCCTGTTCGTGGTCGGCCGGCTGTCCGACCGGCACGGCATCCGCGTCCAGCTGCGCCCCTCCGGCGAGCAGGCGGGCACGACGTCGCTGGTCATGCTGCCGGACGCGATCACGCACGGTGGTGGCGGCGACGCTCAGCCCGCCGCCGACGAGTTCACGGTCTCGCAGATCATTCCCCAGCAGGACTTCGGCGGCGAGGACTTCAGCCGGCCCTCGCGGACCGCCGCGGAGCTGGGCTTCGACGACAGCCGCTACTCCGAGGTGCCCGACGACATCCGCGAGCTCGACCCGGTCGGCCGCTCACTGATGCGCGAGGGACGCCGCGCCGCCCTGGAGCAGGGCCGTGACGAGGACGACCCGCAGAACCCGCACGAGCAGGCCGAACAGGCCGCGTACGGCGACGGGTTCGGCGGACAGCACTCCTACGACGGCGGCCACGGCGGCTACCAGGAGCAGAACGGCGGCTACGACCGGCAGCCCGCGTACGAGGAGCAGCAGCGGTACGACGACCGGTACTACGCCCCGGACGACGGCATGCCCCAGCACGACGCCTACCCGGCGAACGGCGGCTACCCGGAGCAGCAGGGCTACCCGGAGCCCGTCCGCGACGGCGCCGGTACATCCGCGGGCGGCGAGACGTACGCCTCCCCCTACGAGGAGCGGCAGCATCAGGGCGACTGGTCGCAGCCGAACGGCTACCAGAACAGCTATCCGAACGAGTACCCTTCGGATGCCCCGGAAGCGGAGTCCGCGCAGGCCAGTGACGCGCGTGAGCAGGACCACGTAGGCTTCGACCGTCCGGGCCCGGCCCCTTCCGCCACCCACGCACTGACCGACGCCGGTCTTCCCCGCCGCGGCTCCGCCGCGAGCGGCACGAACGGCACGGGTGGTGTGCGGCAGGCGAACCAGGAGCCGGCGGCTCCCGCGGAGAGCAACGGCGACACCGGCTGGCGGTCGGCGAACGACGAGCGCTGGCAGCAGGCCTCACAGCTCCGTAAGCCGAAGGCCGGCGGAGTCACCTCCTCCGGCCTGCCGCGGCGGGTACCCAAGGCCAACCTGGTCGAAGGTTCCGCCGACACGACCCCCCAGGGAGGCCCGCAGGTCTCCCGTGCTCCGGAGGATGTCCGGGGCAGGCTGAGCAACCTGCGACGCGGCGTGCAGCGAGGCCGCAGCGCAGGCAGTGAAACGAACGGCCAGGCCACTAGGAATCAGCACAGTGGTCCTGACAGCACCTACAACCAGGAGCGTTAGTGTGAGCCCGATGAGCCAGGCGGCACAGAACCTGAACTGGTTGATCACCAACTTCGTGGACAACACCCCGGGGGTGTCCCACACCGTGGTGGTCTCCGCCGACGGACTCCTTCTGGCGATGTCCGAAGGCTTCCCCCGCGACCGCGCCGACCAGCTCGCGGCTGTCGCCTCCGGTCTGACGTCTCTGACGGCAGGCGCTTCCCGCATCTTCGAGGGCGGGAGCGTGAATCAGACAGTTGTGGAGATGGAGCGGGGATTCCTCTTCATCATGTCCATTTCCGACGGTTCGTCGCTCGCCGTTCTCGCACACCCGGAGGCGGACATCGGCCTCATTGGGTACGAGATGGCACTTCTGGTGGACCGGGCCGGTACGGTCCTCACTCCGGACCTTCGGGCGGAGCTCCAGGGGAGCCTTCTCAACTGACAAACGGACGGTGCGTTTTGGCGTCCCGTGGCCGTAAGGTTTCGGGACGCGGCTACCACAAGCAATGGGTGCCAGGCACGTCGGAGGAGGAGAAAGTGGCAACACCCCCAGGCGGTTCACCCGCGGGCAACTGGTCGTACGGTCCTGCCCAGGGCCCGCACGACGGTTCCCAGAACCGGTACAACTTCCCCTCCACGCCCAGCCACCGGCAGCCGTACGCGCCGCAGGGTCCCGGCCCGTCGCCGTACGACCAGCCGCCGGCACCACGAATTCAGCCAGTGGAGCCGCAGCGCCGCGCCCCCGAGCCGGCGCCCGCCGGAGGGGCGAACAACCCTCTGGTGCGCCCGTACGCCATGACGGGCGGCCGCACCAGGCCGCGTTACCAGCTCGCCATCGAGGCGCTGGTGCACACCACCGCGCAGCCGCATCAGATGCAGGGCCAGTTGCCCGAGCATCAGCGGATCTGCAACCTCTGCCGAGAGATCAAGTCGGTGGCCGAGGTCTCGGCTCTCCTCACGATCCCCCTCGGCGTGGCCAGGATCCTCGTCGCCGACTTGGCGGAGGCGGGACTGGTCGCCATTCATCAGCCCGGCGGCGACGAGAACGCCGGCGGCCAGCCAGACGTGACACTGCTCGAAAGGGTGCTCAGTGGACTTCGCAAGCTCTAGCGGAGGGCCGGTTTCTCAGAGTCGCTCCACCACCTCGGCGAAGATCGTGGTGGCGGGCGGTTTCGGCGTGGGCAAGACCACGTTCGTCGGCGCCGTCTCGGAGATCAACCCGCTGCGCACAGAGGCCGTCATGACATCTGCTTCGGCGGGCATCGACGACCTCACCCACACCGGGGACAAGACCACCACCACGGTGGCCATGGACTTCGGCCGCATCACCCTGGACCAGGACCTGATCCTCTACCTGTTCGGCACTCCCGGCCAGGACCGCTTCTGGTTCATGTGGGACGACCTGGTGCGCGGCGCGATCGGCGCGGTCGTCCTCGTGGACACCCGCCGGCTCGCCGACTGCTTCCCGGCCGTCGACTACTTCGAGAACAGCGGCCTGCCGTTCGTCATCGCCCTCAACGGGTTCGACGGGCAGCAGCCGTACAACCCCGACGAGGTGCGCGAGGCGCTCCAGATCGGACCCGACACCCCGATCATCACGACGGACGCCCGCCACCGCGCGGACGCGAAGTCGACGCTGATCACTCTCGTGGAGCACGCGCTGATGGCGCGGCTGCGGTAGCCGACCGACTCTGCTTGTGGGACAGCCCCTGGCGGCCGATGGGCCGCCAGGGGCTGTTGTGTGCCCGAGGGCTGTCCGGTGGGGGGAGGTCGGCCGGGTCCTCCGCCTGTGCGCCTGTACGCGTGCGCGCCTTGCGTGGCGGCGAAGACCGTCCCGGCTGCCGATACGCCTCACCCGTACGAGTGAGGGCCCCTCCTCTGGAGGGGCCCTCATCCGTATGGGGGTGCTCAGTGCCAGCTGTGCGGGGCGCGGAAGCCCGGCTCGCGCTCCAGGCGGCGCCAGCCGGCGCGGGCGCGGCCCCGGTGGGCCGGAGCCGTGTCGGCGGGGCGGGCGGCGGCGCGGGCCAGGAGGATGGCCGTGAGGGCGGCGACCTCCTCGGGGTCGGCGTGGCCCTTCTCGACGCGGATGTCAGGCGTGTCCATGAGTGTCAGCCTCCGTGAGAAAGAGATCCGCGGGGTTGCCGCGGAGGGTCCGCCGGGTTACTGGGGTGGGTTGCCGTGTTTGCGGCTGGGCAGGTCGGCGTGTTTGGTCTGGAGCATGGTGAGGGAGCGGATGAGGACTTCGCGGGTTTCGGC
>NZ_JBEXVL010000014.1:0-155282 GCF_040638805.1 Streptomyces sp. NPDC005925
CTGTGGACGTCGGCGAGGTCCGGGTTGCGGTCGAATCCGACGACGGTGTGGCCCGCGCGGCGGATCCGCTCGCGCATGTTGCCGCCCATCCTGCCCAGACCGATCAGACCCAGCTGCATGTCGCTTCACTTCCTCGGAGTGCGGTACGCGGCCACGAGGGCGGCGGTGTGCGGGTGGAGGCCCTCGGCCTCGGGGGCCCCGGTGAGGGCGGGTTCGACGCGCCCGGCGAGGACCTTGCCGAGTCGGACGCCCCACCGGCCGAAGGCGTCGATGTCCCGGCGGCGCCCCGCCCGGCCACCGTGTGCTCGTGGGGCGCGCTCGACTGCCCGGGCACGGACGGTGTCGGCTCGCGGGCCGGGAACGTGGCCGTCGGGCGGTTGCCCGCGAACGCGCGGTGCGAGAAGGGGTCACGCGGGTCCGGGCGGAGCAGCGGCCCGGTGCGGTGGTCCTCCGGGGCCGTCCGCCCGGGGCGCCGCGTCGGCCCGGAGGAGTCAGACATGGGCGGGGGTCTCCTCGCTGCCCTCGCCCCGCAGGGCGACGGCGTACATCTCGTCCGCGTCGAGACGCCGCAGCTCCTCGGCGATGAGTTCGGAGGTGGCGCGGACCTTCAGAGCGAGCGTGCGCGAGGGCTGGTCGGGAAGGTGGAGCGTGGCCAGCGGGCCCTCGGGGCGGTCGATGAGGATGTCGCCCTTCTCCGTGCCGAGCCGCACGCCCGTGACGACCGGTCCGGCGGTGGTCACGCGCTCGGCGCGGACGTGGAGGCGGGCCTCCAGCCAGCGCGCCAGCAGTTCGGCGGCCGGGTTGTCGGCCTCGGCCTCCACGGTCGCCGAGACCACCGGCATCCGGGCCTGGTCCAGGGCCGCGGCGAGCATGGAGCGCCACGGGGTGAGCCGGGTCCAGGCGAGGTCGGTGTCGCCGGGTGCGTACGACCGGGCCCGCGCCTGAAGGTCCTCCAGCGGTGTTCCCGTGGTGTACAGGTCGGTGATGCGGCGTTGCGCGAGGGCGCCCAGCGGGTCCTTCGCCGGGTTCTGCGGCGCGTCCACCGGCCACCACACGACGACGGGCGCGTCGGGCAGCAGCAACGGCAGCACCACCGAGTCGGCGTGCTCCGACACCTCGCCGTACATGCGCAGGACGACGGTCTCGCCGGTGCCCGCGTCCGCGCCGACCCGCACCTCGGCGTCCAGGTGGGAGCGGGTGCGGTCGCGCGGGGTGCGGGCGTGCCGCTTGATGACGACCAGCGTGCGCGAGGGGTGCTCGTGCGAGGCTTCCTCGGCCGCCTTGATCGAGTCGTAGGCGTTCTCCTCGTCCGTGACGATCACCATGGTCAGGACCATGCCGACGGCGGGTGTGCCGAGGGCGCGGCGGCCCTGTACCAGGGCTTTGTTGATCTTGCTTGACGTGGTGTCGGTCAGATCGATCTTCATGGCCTGCGCCAGCTCCGTCCGTCTCGTGCGAGCATCTCGTCGGCTTCCCGGGGACCCCAGCTGCCCGAGGCGTACTGCGCGGGTGTGCCGTGCGCGGCCCAGTACTCCTCGACCGGGTCGAGGATCCTCCAGGACTCTTCCACTTCCTGGTGGCGCGGGAACAGGTTGGCGTCGCCCAGCAGCACGTCCAGGATGAGCCGCTCGTACGCCTCCGGGCTGGACTCCGTGAACGACTCGCCGTACGCGAAGTCCATGGTCACGTCCCGGATCTCCAGGGACGTACCGGGGACCTTCGAGCCGAAGCGGACGGTGACGCCCTCGTCGGGCTGCACACGGATCACGATCGCGTTGTGACCGAGTTCCTCCGTGGCGGTGGAGTCGAAGGGGGAGTGCGGCGCCCTCTGGAGGACCACCGCGATCTCGGTGACGCGCCGGCCGAGGCGCTTGCCGGTGCGCAGGTAGAACGGCACACCGGCCCAGCGGCGGTTGTCGACGTGCAGCTTGATCGCCGCGTACGTGTCCGTCGTGGAGGCCGGGTCGATGCCGTCCTCCTCCAGATAGCCGCACACCCGCTCGCCGCCCTGCCAAGCCGGCGCGTACTGCCCGCGCACGGTGTGCCGGCCCGGGTCGTCCGGCGGCTTCACGGCCCGGAACACCTTCAGTTTCTCGGTGAGCAGCGACGCCGCGTCGAAGGAGGCGGGCTCCTCCATCGCGGTCAGCGCGAGCAGCTGGAGCAGGTGGTTCTGGATGACGTCGCGGGCGGCGCCGATGCCGTCGTAGTAGCCGGCCCGGCCGCCGATGCCGATGTCCTCGGCCATGGTGATCTGCACGTGGTCGACGTACGAGCGGTTCCAGATCGGCTCGAACATCTGGTTCGCGAACCGCAGCGCCAGGAGGTTCTGGACCGTCTCCTTGCCCAGATAGTGATCGATGCGGAACACCTGGTCCGGCTCGAACACGTCGTGCACGAGCGCGTTCAGGTCACAGGCGCTGTCCAGGTCGTGACCGAACGGCTTCTCGATCACCGCCCGCCGCCAGGCGCCCTCGGGCGCGTCCGCCAGACCGTGCTTCTTCAGCTGCTGGACGACCCTCGGGAAGAACTTCGGCGGCACCGACAGGTAGAAGGCGTAGTTGCCGCTGGTGCCGCGCGAGGCGTCCAGCTCCTCGACGGCCGTACGCAACTGCTTGAACGCCATGTCGTCGTCGAAGTCCCCTGGGACGAACCGCATGCCCTCCGAGAGCTGCTGCCACACCTCCTCACGGAACGGCGTACGGGCGTGCTCGCGCACCGCGTCGTGCACGACCTCGGCGAAGTCCTGGTCCTCCCAGTCCCGGCGGGCGAACCCGATCAGCGAGAAGCCCGGAGGCAGCAGACCCCGGTTGGCCAGGTCGTACACGGCCGGCATCAGCTTCTTGCGGGACAGGTCGCCGGTGACACCGAAGATGACCAGCCCGGACGGCCCGGCGATCCGCGGCAGCCGCCGGTCGCGCGGATCGCGCAACGGATTCACCCAGGCGGACGCGGCGACGGCGGCCCTCGTGTCCTTCCGGGCCCTTTTCCGGTCCTGCCCCCGGGTCTCCTCCTTCCCGGTCCTCTTCCGGGTGTCCTTCCGGGCGGTCTTGGCCTTCTTGCTCATCCCGCGTCAACTCCCTTGCTGTCCGAGCACCTCGTCACCGCGTCCAGCAGCTCCCGCCAGGCCGATGTGAACTCGACGGCGCCCCGTTCTCCCACCGCGGACGGCCTCGTCGTGGGAGATGCCGAGCCGCTCCACCACCGCCGGGACCGGCCCGGCCCGCGCGTCACCGCCCCTCACTGTGTCGCCCCGGGCCCCACCGCGGCCGGCGGTGGCGCGCACGGTCGCCTCCGGCATCGTCCGCACGGCGCGGGGCGCGGCCGGCTCCTCCCCATACAGGGTGTCCCGGTGGACCGGTCCTTCACACCGGTGGACGCCCACGGGGAGTGCCGCCGGTTCGCGCAGGCCCTGCCCAGGGCCATGGACCGGCACCGGCGAAGACTTCCTCGTACGCCTCGTACGCCTCGTACGCCTCGTACGCCTCGTACGCCTCGTACGTTTCGTGGGTGAGCCGTCACAGTGATCATCTTCTTTCTGGCGATCGGATCAACCCCGCGCCGCGGCGAGCCATTCCCCGACGGCCGCCCCCACGCTCGCGGCGATCGAGTCCGCCCGGTACGAGGCGCGCCCGGCGACCTGTCGTGGCTCCGCCCGGGACAGGTCCACCGCTTCGCCACGGGCGGCGAGTACCGCGGAACCGTCCTGACCATGCAGCCCGGCTTCCTGCCCCCGTCGCCGTCGCCGTCGCCGTCGAGGCCACCGGCCTCCACCGCTCCGACCTGCCGCCCCCGCCCGGGGAAGGCTTCGCCCCGCAACGGCGTCGGCGCCGGCGGCCACGCCGAGGTGCCGGCCGCTCCCACGCACTCCGGTCCGCGTAATGGGCGCGCCGCGACCGGCGAGGCACCGTCGGCCTCCGTCGGCCGGGTACTCGCCGCCCCGGCCCGGCGCCGCCTACGCCACCGCGCGGGAGTCCCGGGGGCCGAGCGGCTCCTCGCGCACACCCGGCCGGCCGGCCGGCCGCGCAGCCCCCGCCCGGCCGGCCGCACGACACCGGGGGCGGCCTCGGAGTGAGGACCGCCCCCGGCGTCGCACCGCGAGGAAGAACAGGGAAGGACGAGGACGAGCGGGGAAAGTACGGGAGAACGGGGTCGAACGCGCTGGTCAGCCGGCCGTGCGTGCCGGACCGACCCCGACGCTCGACCGGTCGCTCAGTGGCCGAAGGTGAACCAGTTGACGTTCACGAAGTCGGCGGGCTGGCCGCTGGTGAACGTCAGATACACATCGTGCGTGCCCGTCACCGAGCCGATGTTGGCGGGGATCGTCCGCCACGACTGCCAGCCTTCGGTGTTGCCCACCGCGAAGCTGCCGATGGGGGTGCTGCTACGGCTGTCGAGCCGGACCTCCACCAGGCCGCTGACGCCGGACGCGGCGCCGCTCGCCACCCTGGCGCTGAACTGCCGTGCCGCCGTGGTACCGAACTTGACGCCCTTGTACTGGGCCCAGTCGCCGTTGGCGATCGCGCCGATGTTCTGTCCGCCGCCGCTGTCGCCGGTCCCCTCGGTGATCACACCGGACTGGCTGTCGAACGACTCGGCCTGGATGGAGCTGTACGCGTCCCGGCTGCCGGTCGGCGGCGGTTCCTCCGTACCGCCCCCGCCGGACGTCAGCACCTGGACGTAGTCCACGACCATGGGGTGGCCGGGCTGCGTGCCGCCGTCCGGGCCGCCACCGAAGGCGTCCGGGAAGCCGCCGCCCATCGCGACGTTGAGGATGATGTAGTAGCCGTGGTTCGTGGCGTTCGTCCACGTCGTCGCGTCGACCTGGCTCTCGCGCACCGTGTGGTAGTTGAGGCCGTCCAGGTAGAAGCGGATCTGCTCGTCGCTCGTGGAGCGGTCCCACTCCACCCGGTACGTGTGGAAGCCCGCCTGGCAGGTCGTGCCGGAGCACGTCGTGTTGCCGCCGATGCCGGACGTCTCGTTGCAGGGACCGCCGGGCGAGGTGCCGCAGTGCATCGTGCCGAACACCGTGTTCATGCCATTGGTGTTCTCCATGATGTCGATCTCGCCGACGCCCGGCCAGTTCCAGTAGTTGCCCCGGTAGGGCCCGCCCAGCATCCAGAACGCGGGCCAGTAGCCCTTGGACGCGGCCCCCGTCACGTTCGGAACCTGGATACGGGACTCCACGCGGAGCTTGCCGCCCGCCGGGGGCTGGAAGTCGGTGCGCCTGGTCTCGATGCGGCCGGACGTCCAGTTGCCGGCCCCGTCGCGCTGCGGGGTGATGCGCAGGTTGCCGTTGCCGTCCAGCGACACGTTGTTCGTGCTGGACGTCATCGTCTCCCGCTCGCCGGTGCCCCAGTTGCCGGGGCCGCCCGGGTAGCCGGTGCCGGTCGCGTACTGCCAGTCGGAGGTGTTGACGCCGGAGCCCGCCGCGCCGTTGAAGTCGTCGGCGAAGACCTGCGTCCAGCCCGACGGGGGAGGGGGTACGGCGGCGGTCGCGGCAGGGGAGGAGGCGGTCGCCGCGGCGGCCGCCAGGCCGAGGGTGGTGACGACGGCGGCGAGGGACCGTCTGACGGCCCGTCTTCCGCGGTTGGTGCCGGAGGTTTCACGCATGTGGGGTGCCTCTCGGGGTGCGGGAGGAGTGAGGTGCGGTACGTGTGCCGAGCGTCTCCACGAACATCGCTGAGAGCGCTCTCAAACGCGCTTAATGTGCTCCCGGCCGCTGTCGCCGTCAAGAGGTGAAACCAAGAAAGTCCGGGTGACTGCGGCGGGTTCAGGCGGTGAATGCCCACGGATGCGCGGAAGGCGGGGCCTGTCCGCCCCGCCCGGCGGCGCGAGCGGACGAGTCCGTCCCGGCCTCCCGCCGCCGCCCGGTGCGTGCGTCCCGCCGGTGGGCCTGTGGTGCGCGAGCGGTGACCGGATGCCCGCGAGGAACGGTGCGGAAAGGACAGACGCCAGGTCACAGGGTTTCTGTGGACCTGGCGGCGTCATCCGGCGCGGCGAACCGCGAGCGAGAGCAGGCAGGGTGCGGGGCCCGCGGCTGCCCGCGCCGGGAAGGACCCGGACCAGCCCCTCCCGGCCGTACTACAGCGGAAGGACCTGAGCCGTGCTGGGCTGGTCCGCGCCGCTCGCCACGCCGTTCGTCGTGACGGAGCCCCCCGGGCTCGGGAGGGCCGACAGGAGAGGGCCCGTGTCCTCCTCGCGGTGCGGCGGCAGCGACACCGGGCGCAGGGGCCGAGGCCCGGACACCACGGTGTAGTCCTGTCCGAGGAAGGGCGGCGCCACCTCGCCGGGGTCCTCGCCCAGGGCGAGCCGTACCGCCGCCCAGGGCGCGTTGACGCCGCACAGCGACAGCTGGTGCAGACCGCCGGCCGGGCGGGTGTTGACGTCCATGAGCACCGGCGTGTCGCCGTACATCCGGAACTGGATGTTGGACAGGTAGTGCAGCCCGAAGTTCTCCGCGATGCGCCGGGCGGGCTCCAGCCACCGCTCGTGCAGCGTGAAGCCGCGGCGCCGGCCGTTCTTCGTGCGGCCCACGGCCATACGGACGCGGTCGTCGGGGCCGGTCAGGCAGTCCACCGACACCTCCGGCTGCTCCAGGCGCGGCATCACCAGCCAGTCCACCGGCTCGTCGGCCTGCCGCAGCGCGCCCACGACCAGGTCGAGCGGCACGTACGGGCTCGGGAAACCGGTCAGGTGCGTGAGCGAGAAGGGGGAACGCGTGATCATGCGGAAGCCCACGCCGCCCGCCCCGGACGCCGGCTTGAAGCAGGCCCGGTGGCCGCCCGCCTCCAGCTCCTCGACGGCGGTGACCAGTTCGTCGGCCGAGCGGACCCGCCACCACGGCGGCACCGGCACCCCGAGCGCCTGCAGGGCCTCGTAGGCGACCACCTTGTCCTGGAAGACCGCCACGGCCTCGGGCGGCGGCGCCAGCAGAGCGGTACCGGCGGCCTCGAACTCCGCGCGGTGCGCGACGACCGCCGCCTGGTGCAGCCGCGGCACGAACACGTCGATGCCGCGCCGCACGCACTGGTCGAGCGCGAACTCGACGTAGGCGGCCGGGGACAGGCCCTCCGGCTCCAGCTCGGCGGTGTCGGCGGCGGCCAGCACGGGCGAGTCGGGGTCTCCGTGGGTGACATGGATCTCGACGGCCCGGTCGCTGGGATTTCTCCGCAGCTGATCCATGAAGAACACGTTCTCCGCGTACGTGCGGTTGAGCCAGACGCGTACGCGAGAGACCATGCAGGCCGCCTTTCACGGTTCGCGGGCAGGGCTGAGCCGCCCGTGCCCGGGCAGGAGGAATGGAGGTACACCAAACCGCCCTGCGCGAAGCGCGGATCGAGGCGGTGGTGTCTGGCCGATCATAGGGGGTGGCGGGGCGCCACGCGCAACGCGCGAGGGAACGCCGCCCGCGAGCGGGAAGAGCCCCTCCCGCTGCCGGCGACGACGCTGTCGCCGCCGCCGTGTTGCGGGGTTCCCTCCGGTGTTTTCCGCGGTGTCGCGGCGTGTCGCGGCGGGCGGGTCCGAAGCGCTCTTGTCGGCACGCGCGGGATGTGATCTCTTAATGCCGAACGTGTGCTCGGAGGGGGCGGGGACGTGACGACGACGACCGGCGGTGGGGGCCAGGTGTGGGCCGTCAGCGACCTGCACATCGGCTATCAGGAGAACCGGGCGCTCGTCGAGCGGATGCGGCCCGCCACGGACGACGACTGGCTCCTCGTCGCCGGAGACGTCTCCGAGAACGTGGCGGACATCCGCTGGGCGCTGAAGACGCTGGCGGGCCGGTTCCGCAAGGTCGTCTGGGCGCCCGGCAACCACGAGCTGTGGACGCACCCCAGCGATTCCGTCACCCTGCGCGGCGTCGAGCGCTACGAACATCTCGTCGGCCTGTGCCGCGACCTCGGCGTGCTCACCCCCGAGGACCCTTACCCCGTCTGGGAGGGCCCCGGCGGCCCGGTCGCCGTCGCGCCGCTGTTCCTCCTGTACGACTACTCGTTCCTGCCGTCCGGGTCCGCGACCAAGGAGGAGGGGCTCGCGTACGCGCACGGCACCGGCATCGTGTGCAACGACGAGTACCTGCTGCACCCCGACCCGTACCCCACCCGCGAGGACTGGTGCCGGGCGCGGGTCGCCGAGACCGAGCGCAGGCTCGCCGAACTCCCCGACGACCTGCCGACCGTGCTGGTCAACCACTACCCCCTGGACCGGCACCCCACGGACGTCCTGTGGTACCCCGAGTTCGCCATGTGGTGCGGGACCCGCCTCACCGCGGACTGGCACCGCCGGTTCCGCGTCCACACCATGGTCTACGGCCACCTCCACATCCCGCGGACCACCTGGCTCGACGGGGTCCGCTTCGAGGAGGTGTCGGTGGGATACCCCCGCGAGTGGCGCAAGCGGGCCCAGCCGCCGGGACAGCTCAAGCGCATCCTGCCCGGAGAGGACCGCACGTCGTGATCGAGGAATTGCTGCCGCGGACGGCCGTGGTCGTGGAGGCCCACGCCGGCGAGGACGCCGGTGGGGCCGCTGTCGAGGCGGCGCTGTTCCCCGAGGAGGAGGCGCTCGTCGCGCGGGCCGTCGCCAAGCGCCGCCGCGAGTTCGCCGGCGTACGCTCCTGCGCGCGCCGCGCCATGGAGAAGCTCGGTGTCCCCCCGCAGGCGGTGCTTCCCGGCGAGCGCGGAGCCCCGACCTGGCCGGCCGGTCTCGTCGGCAGCATGACCCACTGCGCGGGCTTCTGCGGCGCGGCCCTCGCCCGCGCGGGCGAACTGGCGTCCCTCGGCATCGACGCCGAGCCGGCCGGGCCGCTGCCCGACGGGGTCCTGTCCGCCGTGGCCCTGCCGACCGAGGCGGAGCGGCTGCGCCGCCTGGCCGCCGAACGGCCCGGGGTGCACTGGGACCGGCTGCTGTTCAGTGCCAAGGAGTCCGTGTACAAGGCGTGGTTCCCGCTGACCCGGAAGTGGCTGGATTTCAGCGAGGCCGACATCGAGATCTCCGTCGAGGCGGGCGACCGCCCCGGTGGCACCTTCCGCGCCACACTCCTCGTCCCCGGCCCGCAGGTCGGCGACCGCCGTGTCGACCACTTCGACGGCCGCTGGACGGCCCAGCACGGCCTGGTCGCCACGGCGGTGTCGATCGCGCCCGCCTGACACCGGCCGACCCGCCTTCCGTCGGACACCCCTGGCCGACCGGGCGGCCCACCCGCGTACCCGCCCCGCCGTCGCGCGGGGCAGGTACGGCCCGTGAGCCTTGCGGCTCACCCGCCCGTCACGGCTCCGGGCACCAGTGACGCAGCAGCCGGAAGAAGGACTCCTCGTTGCCGCTCAGGCCCGCTTCCGCCAGGGCCAGTTCGGCCTCCGCGAGGACCGACGGCGGCACGACGGGCGGGGGCGTGGGCCATGCGCCGGCCTCGTGACGGGGACCGGACGGGCCGGGCACCGTGTCGAGGGTGGCTCGCACCGTGTGCAGCAGCCGTAGATAGGCCTGGACGGCGGTGCGTTCGCGGTCGGTCGGTACGGCAGTGGTCATCGGTCGGCTCTCCCCGTGTCGGCGTCGACGTGTCCCGCGCCTCGGCGCGTGCGCCCCGTACGGCGGCGTACTCCCAGCTTGCCGCCCGCCGCTGACAATCGGGTCGCGTCGCCGGTCCGGTTCGCCCGCTCGGCGGAGGGGGCCGCCCCGCACGCGGCGCGGTCCGGCCACGACGGCGTCGTCCACGGAGCCGCACACGGCCCGGTGCCGCGCACACCGGACGCGGACCGCGGGCGTACGCGCCGACGCGCACGCGTCCTTCTCCGCTCCCGGTCAGCTCTGCGGGCCACCCAGGTAGCCCAGCGACGCCTCGATGCGACCGGCCAGCCGGTCGCGCTGTACCGGGCCGCGCAGCGACGAACCGGCCAGCCACGCACGGCACTTGCTCGCCAGCAGCAGACCGAACGTCTCGGCGTCGCGTTCGTCGGCGTCGTCGAACCGGGTGCGGGCCGCCACCTTCAGGACCGTCGCGTGCAGGTCGGCGTCGGCGTCCAGAAGCCGGGCCGCGACCGCCGCGCCCTCCACGTGGTGCGCGCAGTGCCCGGCCTTCATGTGCCACAGCTCGTGGCCGAGGATCACCAACTGGTGGTCGGGGGCGGTGCGTTCCTCGATCACCACGAGGTCCTGCTCCGCCATGTCGAGCCACAGTCCGCTCGCGGTACCGGGCGGGAAGGCGGCCGTGCGGAAGAGGACGGGACGGCCGCGGCGTCTGCTCATCGCGTCGCACAGCGCGCCGTACAGCTCGACGGGCCGCGCCGGTGCCGGAAGCGTCAGCTCCGCGACCAGTTCGCCGCACAGGCGGCGCATTTCCCTTGCGGTTCCCACACGTCTCCCCACGGTCAGGACTCGGGCCGCTTGACGCTCTCCAGGAGCATGTCCAGCCACTCCGCGACCTTGTCACGGTGCTGGTCGGTGGGCAGTTGCGCGGCCCGCCAGGCGATCCCGCGGACGCCGTGGTCCTGCAGCAGCCGCTCCAGCGGGTCGTCGGCGGCGGAGGCGGCGCGGCGCTCGGTGTCGGCGAGCCTCTGCAGCAGTTCCTGCTCGGTGCGCTGCAGGGCGCTCGTGAGCGCCTCGGGGTCCTCGGCCGTGAGGAAGCCGGCGTGCACCCGGAAGAAGCGCTGGATGGCGTCGCAGTGCTCCATGGTGGGACGCCGGTCGCCGTTGATGAGAGCGCCCGCCTGCTGCCGCGACATACCGGCGCCGTCGGCGATCTCCTGCTGGGTGTATCTGCGGCCGTTCGGCTTCAGCCGGGTGCGGCGCAGCAGGTCGAGTCGCTGGAGGAAGCGGGCCTGCACATCGGGCTCGCCCGCGTCACGGCCGCTCAGCAGCGCCGTGACCACGGACTCGGGGACGCCGGAGGCGATGGACAGCCGGCCGACGTCGAAGACCTCGGGGTGCGGGACGCCGAGCCGGTCGGCGAGTGCGGCGACGCGGTCGACGACGGCCGTCAGTGCTGCCGAAGGTGTGGCGCGGGGACCCTCGTAGCCATCCGTCACCGCCAGATCTCCTACGTCTCTCACCGGCTTCTCACAAGCGGTTGCCGTGAACTTCCCGGAGAGTAGCCCCTGTCCTGAACGCGCATCCAGGTCTCGCCACAACTGTGGCCAATTTCGGCCGTCAACCAGCATGAAATGCCACGATAGTTGACACGGCAAGCGTCGGGCAGCAGGATCGGGAGGCCGCGTGAAGGCCGCATAGGCAAGAGGGGTGACCTCCCGATGGCGTTTCAGGCAGGAGGGCAGCGGTCGGCACCGCGACCCCTCCCCGAAGGTTGCGACGACCAGGCATACGTACGGGACTACGCCGGCTATCTGGAGGCCGTGCCCTTCCCCTCCCTCGTCGTGGACCACCGCTGGGACGTGCTCCTCGCCAACGCCGCGTTCCGCTCGCTCTTCCGTGAGATCGGCCCGCACCCCGCGGCCATGCCGGGCGACAACTTCCTGCGCTTCGTCCTCTTCCACCCGGACGCGGGCACGGTCCTCGGCGAGCGCGAGGCGAGCTGGTGCCTGCCGATGCTGGCCCAGTTCGCGGACGCCGTGGAGCGGCACGGGCACGACCCCGTCCTGCAGGCCGTGCGCCGGGACATCGCCCAGGACCCGATCATGGAGGCCGCCTTCCGGCAGGGGCTGCCGCACTGGATCCGCGCCGTGGGCAGGGGCGCCGTCGAGCACGACGGAGCGGTACGCCCGCTGGTGCACCCCGACCCGCGCTGGGGCAGCACGGAGTGCCGGATCGTCGTGGAGACCCCGCAGACCCTGCGGGACATGGGCTGTACGCGGCTGACGCTGGTCCTGCGCGAGCCCCGCCGCGCCCCGGCCGCCCGCGAGCGCGCGGCGCGCCGCACCGCCGCCCACCTGAGGGTGGTCGCCGCCTCGGAGTGACGGCGGCAGCCTCGCCGACCGGGCGCAAGTGGCTTGCATTCCTTGCGTACTTCTTGCGCCGAGGTCCGGTCGGTTCGTGACGGCCAGGGACCAGGATGTCCCGTTCGGCGGCGACGGATGCGTGCGATGACCCCGCCTGATCCGCGCTCGGGGCCCGTGAGGGCGGGACCTTGTGGCGTAGGGATCGGGCTCGCAAACGCCGCGTCTCCGCGATCCGATCATCTGTCGAATAATTACCAACTCTGCATGACAACTTGCGGACATATGTTGTGCGGTGCTTGAGTGTGCGGCGCCCCGCCACTCCTGCCTCCGGCCGCGTTCCCCGTCGCGCCGGTGCGGCCCGCTGTCCCACCCCCACCACGAAGGGAACGGCACATGCCCACCCAGTCCGCCCGAACTGTCAGGCCCATGACATCGAAGACCACCGCCACCGCGACGGTCGTCGCGCTGGCCGCCGGCATGCTCGTCGCCCTGGCCCCCACGCCCGCCCACGCGGCGGCCGGGGCCACCCTGCCCTTCACCTCCGTCGAGGCGGAGGCCGCCACCACCACCGGCACACCGATCGGCCCGGACTACACGCAGGGCACCCTCGCCTCCGAGGCGTCCGGACGCCGGGCCGTGCGGCTGGCGGCCGGGCAGCGCGTGGAGTTCACGGTGCCCCGCGCGGCCAACGCCGTGAACGTCGCGTACAGCGTCCCCGACGGCCAGTCCGGCACGCTGAACGTGCTCGTCAACGGGCGGCAGACCGGTAAGACCCTGTCGGTGACCTCGAAGTACTCGTACGTCGACACCCCCTGGATCGCCGGCGCCAGGACGCATCACCTGTACGGCAACGCGCGGGTGCTGCTGGGCCAGGACGTGCAGGCCGGGGACAAGATCGCCCTGGAGGCGTCGGGTGTGCAGGTGACGGTGGACGTCGCCGACTTCGAGCAGGTCGCCGCCCCCGCCGGGAAGCCCGCCGGAGCGGTGTCCGTGACCGACCGGGGCGCCGACCCCACCGGGCAGGGCGACTCCACGCAGGCCTTCCGCGAGGCCGTCGCGGCAGCGCAGGGCGGAGTGGTGTGGATTCCGCCGGGGGAGTACCGGCTGACCTCGTCACTGAACGGCGTACAGAACGTGACCCTGAGGGGCGCGGGCAACTGGCACTCCGTCGTGCGGACGTCCCGCTTCATCGACCAGTCCAGCTCGTCCGGCCGGGTCCACCTGGAGAACTTCGCCGTGATGGGCGAGGTCACCGAACGCGTCGACTCCAGCCCCGACAACTTCGTCAACGGCTCCCTCGGGCCGGACAGTTCGGTGTCGGGCATGTGGCTCCAGCACCTCAAGGTGGGCCTGTGGCTCACCGGCAACAACGACAACCTGGTCGTGGAGAACAACCGCATCCTCGACACCACCGCCGACGGCCTGAACCTCAACGGCAACGCGCGCGGCGTCCGCGTCAGCAACAACTTCCTGCGCAACCAGGGCGACGACTCGCTCGCCATGTGGTCGCTGAACGCGCCGGACACCGGCAGCAGCTTCGAGAACAACACGATCTCCCAGCCGAACCTCGCCAACGGCATCGCGATCTACGGCGGCACCGACATCACGGTGCGGAACAACCTGGTCATGGACACCAACGCGCTGGGCAGCGGCATCGCGATCTCCAACCAGAAGTTCGCCGACCCGTTCCACCCGCTGGCCGGCACGATCACCGTCGACGGCAACACGCTGGTGCGGACCGGCGCACTGAACCCCAACTGGAACCACCCGATGGGTGCCGTCCGGGTCGACTCCTACGACAGTGCCATCGAGGCGCAGGTCAACATCACCGGCACGACCATCACCGACAGCCCCTACAGCGCGTTCGAGTTCGTGTCGGGCAGCGGGCGCGGACTCGCCGCCAGGAACGTCACGGTCGACGGCGCCACGGTCCGTGACACGGGCACCGTCGTCGTCCAGGCCGAGACGCCCGGCGCGGCCACCTTCCGCGACGTCACCGCCGACGGGGTCGGCGCTGCGGGCATCTACAACTGCCCGTACCCGTCCGGCTCCGGCACCTTCGCCCTCACCGACGGCGGTGGCAACTCCGGCTGGAGCAGCACCTGGTCGGACTGCTCGGCGTGGCCGCAGCCCGGCGAGGGCAACCCGGACCCCGACCCCGGCCGCAACCTCGCCCGGGGCGGGACGGCCACCGCCACCGGCTCGCAGGACGTGTACACGCCCGGGAAGGCGGTCGACGGCGACGCGAACACGTACTGGGAATCCGCCAACAACGCCTTCCCGCAGGCCCTCACCGTCGACCTGGGGTCCGCGCAGCCGGTGCGCCGGCTGGTGCTGAAACTGCCGCCCGCGCAGGCCTGGCAGGCGCGCACCGAGACACTCTCCGTGCAGGGCAGCACGGACGGCTCGGCGTACTCCACGGTGGTCGCGTCGAAGGGCTACCGCTTCGACCCGGCGACCGGCAACACGGTCACGGTGAACCTGCCGGGCGGCACGAACCTGCGCCATCTGCGGCTGCACGTCACCGCCAACACGGGCTGGCCGGCGGCCCAGCTCGGCGAGATGGAGGCGTACCTCTCCTGACCGGCGCCTCCCTGGTCGTCCTCGCCGGGTCGGCCCCGTCCCACGGCCCCGGCCCCGTCCCACGGCCCCGGCTCACGGCTCCGCGCCGCGGTGAAGCGCGCGGAGCCGTGTCCCCGCCGTCGGCGGCCCTACCGCTCCAGCTCCCCGTGCGCGGTCTCCGGCAGCCGCAGGTACACCAGTGACGACAGCAGGCACAGCGCGGCGACTTACCACGGGAACAGCCCGGCGTGGTCCCACTCCGTGAAGAGCGTGCCCCCGTACGGCGCGGTACCGCCGAACAACAGGGCGACCGTCAGGGAGTACGGGAAGCCGATGCCGACGGCGCGCACCAGGGGCGGGAACAGCTCGGCGTTCACGGCCGCGCTGATCGACGTGGGGGTCACCGCGGCGTGAGGTCTCCGGCCCCGGCCGCCGGAGCGGTGACGGCGGGCGGACGACGGGCGGCGCGCACCCCGGGCCCGGCCGGGCGCCTCCCGGGCGGAGGGGCGCCCCGCCCGGCCGGACCACTTCCGGCCGGACACCCGGCACGGGCCCCGGGACGGCCCCGCCTCAGACCTCCTGGCCGCTGCCGCCGCCCGACGACACCTCGATGCCCTCGGTGATCTCGTCGATCACGGCCTGAGTCTCGCTCACGTCGACGCCGAAGCGGACGACGACGATGTTCCCGGGCGTGCTGGGGGAGGGGAAGGCGAGCGACTGGACGTACCCGTCGGAACCCTTGCTGGTGACCGCCTTCCAGCGGACCAGGTACCCCTTCTGCCCGGCGACCGTGACGGCCCGGGACGCGAGCACGTCGTGCGAGGTGATCGCGCCGTAGGACTCGCCGCCATAGGACTCCTCGGCGTTCTTGGCGATGTCCGCCTTGGCGATCTCCTCGGCCGTGCCGCCCTTCGCGCCGAGCGCGACGGCGGGTGCCGAGTACGCGCCGCCCTTCGTGCAGGTCTTGGAGGTGTCGCCGGGGCACTTGTACGAGTCCTCGGACGTCACCGACGCGCCGACGTCGAGAGCCTGGCCGTACCAGCCGTCGGGTATCGGCAGGCTGATCCCGTTCATCCCGTCCGGCACGGAGCCGCTCTCGATCTTCGGTGCCCCCGGCCCGTCCGGAGACGGACTCGCGCCGTCACCGTCGCCCTTCCCGCCGGGCCCTCCGGAGCCGCCGGACGGCCCGCCGTCCGGACCCCGCGAGGCGGCGGTGCCGCCCCCCGTGCCGCCGTCGTCGGACAGCACGTACACGCCGGCGCCGATGCACGCCAGCACCACCACGGCGAGCCCCACGGCCGTCCAGACGCGCAGCCCGCGCCGTCCACCCGCCGGCTGTACGGGATACCCCGGATACCCGGGATGCGCCGGATACGGATGTGCCGGAAGGGGCCCGCCGGTCTGCGGGTGCCCCGGGGGACCCCACGCACCGGCCCCGCCCGCGGGGCGCGTCTGCGCCGTCCATGCGTTGCCGTCCCACCAGCGCTCGGTGGCCGGACCGTCACTTGTCTGCCCTGGGTCGGGGTACCACCCGGGAGGAGTCGCCTGCGTCATGGCCCCACCGTATGAGGCGACGGTGAAAGCCGGATGAGAGCCCCGCCCGCCGAGCCCCGAACGCACCCCGCCCAACCGGGCCCGTGCCGGTCCGGACGGCCGAACTGACGCGTCGTCAGACGCAAGAGAGCAGGTGGCGGGCCAGGGCGTCGTCCCGCCGATACCAGGTGTCACCCGTCACGGCAACTGCCGGGCGGAGCATGCGGCACGGGGCCGGTCGGGCGGCTACGCTCGGGATCTGTACGTCGTTCGGGCGACAAGGGGAGGTAGCGGGATGACGAAGGTACGGCCCCCGGCCGCAGCCTCGGCTTCCCTGTGGGAGCGCGACGAGGAAGTCGCCGCCGTGGAGAAGGCGGTCGAGACCCTGTGCGCGGACCGCTCCTCGTCGGGCAGCGTGCTGGTGTTCCAGGGCGAGGCGGGACTGGGCAAGACGGCGCTGCTGGTGGAGACCCGCCGCATCGCCGAGGCCCGCGGCTGCACGGTGTGGTCGGCCCGCGGCGGCGAGACACTGAAATCCGTGCCCTTCAACGTGGTACGGCAGCTGCTGCAGCCCGCCCTCGTGCCGATGCTCCCCGACGAGGCGCGCGACTACCTCGGTGACTGGTACGACATCGCCGGACCGGCGCTCGGCATAGCGGAACCCGGCGAGCGGCAGGTCGACCCGCAGGGTGTGTGCGACGGCCTCGTCGTCGCCGTACGGCGGCTCGCCCGGCGCGACTGGCCGCTGGTCCTGCTGGTCGACGACGCCCACTGGGCCGACCAGGAGACCCTGAGCTGGCTGGCCGCGTTCGCCGAGCGCGTGACGGACCTGTCCGTGCTGCTCGTCGTGACCCGCCGCGCCGGCGACCCCGGCGGGGAGAGCGCCCGGCACCTGGAGGCCGTGGCCGCCGTCTCGCACCGCCGCGGCGGCGCCCTGAACGCCCTCACCCCGGCGGCCACGGCCGGACTGACCCGCGACACGCTCGGGGAGCACGCCGACGACGCGTTCTGCCGCGAGGTGTGGGCCGTCACCGGCGGCAACCCGTACGAGACCGTGGAACTCCTCGCCAAGGTCCAGGACAGCGAGATCGAGCCGATCGAGTCGCAGGCCGCCGAACTGCGCGGCCTGAACCGTTCGGCGCGCGGCGGCGGCCTCGTCGCCCGGCTGGAGCAACTCGGCATAGACGCCACCCGGTTCGCGTGGGCCGCCGCCATCCTCGGCAGCGACATCACCGTCGACCTGGTGGCGCGGCTCGCCACCATGCCCCGCGCCGACGCGCTGCGCTGCGCCGAACTCCTCTCCGAGGCCCGTATCCTGACCGCCCCCGACCCGGCGTCCGGACCGGTGGACGACGGCGACCTGGAGTTCGTGCACCCGCTGATCGCGACCGCGGTCCTCAAGTCCATACCCGGCGCCCTGCGCACCGCCATGCACGGCATCGCCGCGCAGCTCGTCCTGGACACCGGCCGGGGCGTCGCCGCCGCCTCCCGGCATCTGCTGGAGGTCCACCCCGACGACGACGAGGAAGTCGTCGGGCAGCTGCGTGACGCCGCCCGCGAGCACCTCGCCGTCGGCGCCCCGGAAGCGGCCCGCCGCTGTCTGGAACGCGCCCTGGAGGAACCGCCCCGCCCCGAGGTCCACGCGCGCGTGCTGTACGAACTCGGCTGCGCCACCCTCCTCACGGCGCCCGCCAAGACCATCGACCACCTGCGGACCGCGCTGGGCATGCCGGGACTCGACTGCGCGGCCCGGGTGAGTGCCGTCGTCCGCCTCTCCCAGGCGCTGCTCCACAACAACCAGGTGGAGGAGGCCGTCCGCACCGTCGAGGCCGAGGCCGCCCGGCACGAACCGGGCCCCGCCCGGATGCGGCTGCAGGCCGTGCAGTTCATGTGGGAGGGCGTCCACGCGGGTGAGGTCAGCTCACCCGGCCGCAGCGAGCGCCTCGCCGAACTCGCCGCGACCTGCACCGGCCGCGACAACTCCGAGCGCGCCCTGCTCATGCTGCGCGGCTTCGACGCCATGACGCACGGCGAGAGCGCCTCGGAGATCGTCGAGCTGTGCGACCGCGCCCTCGTCAACGGCCGCCTGGCACCCGGACTCGGCTGGACGGACACCGACTGGGGCATAGAGCTGCCCCTCATCCTGGCCACCACCTACGCCTACACCGACCACCTCGACCGCGCCGACAGCCTCTACACCGAGGCACTGCGGTGCTACGAGTCGGCCGGCTGGAGCGGCGGCCACCTCGCCCTGGCACACGCCTACGTCGGTCTCGGCCACCGCAGGCGGGGCCGCCTCAGAGAGGCGGAGAAGGCGCTGCGCGAATCCCTGCGCCTGGCCGAGCGCGTCGGCCGCGGCCTGCCGCTGTACTGGTCGGCGACGTGCAACCTGGTCGACACGCTGCTCGCCCGCGGCCTGGTCGACGAGGCCTGGCGCATCGCCGGCGACCACGGATTCGCGCCGCCGTACCCGTCGACCATCGTGCTGCCGGACCCGCGGTCGGTGCGCGGCAGGCTGCTGCTGGCGACGGGCCGTACGGAGGAGGGCATCGAGGAACTGGAGGAGGCGGGGAGGGCCGCCGCAGCGCTCGGCCGCTACAACACGGTGCTCATGCCGTGGGCCGTCGACCTCGCCCGCGCCCTGGCCGTCAGGGACCCGGCCCGCGCCGCGCAACTGGCCGCGGACGTCCGTCAGCAGGCCGAGCGGCTCGGCACGGACACCGCCATAGGGGAGGCGCTGCGCTGCGCGGCGGCCCTGGAGACGGGCCGGCGGAAGCTGCGGCTCGCCGAGCAGGCCGTCGCCCGGCTGGAGCACTCGCCCTGCCAGTACGAGTACGCCACGGCCCGGGTCGAGTACGGCATCGCCGCCCGCTCGGCCGGTGAGCTGGAGCAGGGCCTGGCACTGGCCCGCTTCTGCGGCGCGGACGGCCTGGTGACCCGCGCGGAGGAACAGCTGGCGGCCCTGGCGGTCCTGCGCTGACAGCGGGGGCCGCGGAAGACCGGAGGATAGGGGCGGGTGGACCGCTGACGGTTCGCCGCGTCCCCGCCTCCGCCTGTACCGATGTCGCCGGGGCTTTGTTCGACGGCGACGCCCTGGACTGCGCGGCCTGACGGGCACCGCCTACGCGATGACTCACCTGGTTCGGCTACTGCAACATCCCGGCGGCCTCGCGTCACCTCCTCACCCGAGGCCCCGCTGCAGGGGTATGCCGACGACGAGGAGCACGGCCGCCAGTTGCGCTGCCACCCACGCGAGCCGGTAGCCGAGGGTGCGGCGGTTGCGGATGGACAGGAGCCCCGTGAACGAGTCCCCTGCCCGGTCAAACTCCGCGGTGTCCGTCCAGTGCACCCAGATCACTGTGAGGCATAGGGCCGACGAAAGTCCGCTGGAGGCCAGTGCCATCGCGATGACCAATGTGCCCGACGTGACTCCGCCGGAAAAGGCGGTCAGCACGATCGAAGCGGCTGCCATCAGGATCCCGTCGTATGCCAGAAGGGCCTGTGCCTTGGCGTCGAGGATGCCGAGACACTGATACATGTATTGATGCTCGTACGACACGCTCCGTTGCGGTCCGAGGCTTCTCACGGCCGTCAAGTGCGCCTGAATGTCCTCCCTGCGGTGAACGCCTTGGAAAAGCCACGGCAGTAGGCCTCTGAGCCGCATTGCTCCTCCTGAGGGCGTTTTGGCGCATCCGGTGATGCGGCAACTCGGTGGGTGGGCACCGTCCAGTACCGCACCATGCCGGTGGTCGGTTCGGACAGGGAGCGCGGCAAGCGCGAGGTGGCATGTCCGGCGCAGGCGGAGGCGTTCGTCAGAGCGCTCTGCTTGCGGAATGATGGCGGCATGTCATGGGAATCAGATCAGCGGATGCTCCGCACCGCGATCGATGAAGCGCGTGCCGGGCTTGCCGGGGGCGGCCTCCCCATTGGTGCCGCCCTGTACGCCTCGGACGGCATACGCCTTCTTGGACGCGGGCACAACCGTCGAGTGCAGGACGGCGACCCATCCATGCATGCGGAGACTGCAGCCTTCCGGGCGGCGGGGCGGCAGCGGTCGTACCGTGGCACGACGATGGTGACGACACTTTCACCGTGCTGGTACTGCAGCGGCCTGGTGCGCCAGTTCGGCATCTCGCGTGTCGTTATCGGGGAGGCGCGCACCTTCGAGGGCGGGCACGGCTGGCTGGCGGGCCACGGCGTGGAAATCGTGCTCCTGGACGACCCAGAGTGTGCGGCTCTGATGACGGAATTCATCCAGCACCGTCCGGAGTTGTGGCACGAGGACATCGGCGAGGAGTGAGGGCTTTACTGACTTCGGCTCATCGCGGTGACGCTGGTTCGTCGAGGGTCAGGTGCTCCGTCCGGAGAGGTCGTGGCCCAGAGGGCAATGGCGGCCCTCGCCCAGATCGACGACTGGATCGCGGTGGAACAGCGACACGAGTGCTCCAGGGATCCCGGATGCGCCGACGTGGAGCGCAGACGAGGCCCGACCGCTTGATGGGCTGGCTGGTATTGGCGGGGAGTACGCGGCGCAGTGTGTCGTGCGTACGGGAGTGAGCGGGCCGGTGTGTGCGTCGCGCGCCCGGCGTCGCGCTCTGCACGGTGCGCCGCCCATCGCCCGATCCTGGTGTGAGCATGACTTTTGATCCCTGACGGGGGGTTTCGGTGGTCACCGCTCCACGTGATGGTTCAACCATCCTGACGCAGGCCGCGACCGTGGTGGCCCCGTTGCTCCGGTCCCGGGTCGACGCCCTTCCTCCTCACGTCCGCCATGCCGCGGGGCTGCATTTCGGCTGGTGGACCGACGACGGAACAGCCCTGGACGCTTCGGACGTCCACAAGGCCGTCCGGCCGGCCCTCGCCCTGCTGACCTGCCAGGCGGTGCTCGGTGAACCGCAGGCCGCGAAGGCAGCAGCGGTGGCGGTGGAGTTGGTCCACAACGCCAGTCTGCTCCACGACGACATCATCGACCATGACCCGCTGCGGCGCGGCCGGCCGGCGCTCTGGGCGGCCAAAGGAGTGCCGGCGGCGATCCTGGCCGGCGACGCCCTGTTCTTCGCGGCCGTCCAAACCCTCACCGACGCACCGAACGCGGGCCGCACCGTACCGGTGCTTCTGGCCGCCGTGCAGGACCTGATCGAGGGCGAGTATCTCGACATCCTCACGGAGACCGGCACGAGGGCCAGCGAGGACCGGGCCATGGCGGTCGCGGCGGGCAAGACCGGCGCACTCCTGGCGTGCGCCTGCGAACTCGGCGCGCTCGGGGGTGGAGCCACCCCCGAGCGCGCCCAGCTCTATCGACGCTTCGGCCGCCGCCTGGGCACCGCCTACCAGTGCGTCGACGACGTCCTCAACCTCTGGGGCGAGGAGCCGGTGACGGGCAAACCCGCCCTGTCCGACCTGCGCTCCCGCAAGGTCACCATCCCCGTCGCGGTCGCCATGGCCGGCAACACCCCACAGGCCCGGGCCCTCCACACCCTCTACCGCACGAGCGCGCCCCTGGGCGAGGAGGACTGTCTGCGCGCGCGGGACCTGATCGAGCAGACCGGCGCGCGGGACGCCACACTACGCCGGGCCCGGCAGCACATCGCCACAGCTCTCGAGCACCTCGCGCGAGCCGACCCCGACCCCGTTGCCTCTGCCGAACTGGCCTCCCTCGGCCACCTCCTCGTCGGCCGCGACCACTGACCCGCGGACAACCGGACCGCAGAGACCACACCACCGCACCCCCCCGTGGACCAGCACGCACTGCCAACCGACGCCTCGTCGCCCGACCCGCCCGGCGGTGCCGCCACCCGGCACAGCACCTGCGCGAGCGGCACAGCCAGAAAGGCACCCCATGACCCCGCTCGACATCGCCGAGTTCTTCCAGATCCCCGCGGAGTGGCCGGTCAACCCCGATGGTCCGGCCGCCGACGAACAGGCTGTCCTGTGGGCACGGCGAACCCGCCAGGCCCTCACGCCGGAGGAGGTCGCATTCGTCCGCAACGCCACCTACGGCCAGTCCATGGGCACGGCCTTCCAGCGTGCCAGGGGCGAGCGGCTGCAAGCCATCACCGACTGGGTCACCTGCGCGTTCTTCCTCGACGACATGTTCCTCGGCATGCTCAAGCATCCGGGCAGGGTCGAGGCCGTCCTGAACGACGCTGTCGAGGTCATGTACGCCCTGCCGGGAACTCTGCGGCGGCCGTTGAAAGGCCCGGAACGAGGACTCTCCGACGTGATGGAGCGCTTGCGGGAACTGGGACCGCCGCGCTGGGTGGCCCGGTTCCAGCAGGGCATGCGGTTCTGGATGGCCGGCATTCACGAGAAGCAGTTGGCCCTCTCGATCGGGGCACCCATCGGGCTGGAGGCGTATTGGCGCATCCGGCCCGCAGACATCGGGGTGACGCCTGGCTTCCCTCTGCTGGAGATGGTCGGGGAGAACTTCCTCCCGGAAATGGTCGCATCGAGCCACGAGATCGAACGCATGCAGGTCCTCGTATGCGAGGCGATCGCCATCCAGAACGATGTCGTGTCGCTCGGACGAGACCGGCGCGACCGGGACCTCAACCTGATCCTGGTACTCGAAGAGGCCTACGGGATGACGGAGAGGAAAGCCCTGGAGAAGTGCCGCGAGTGGTACTTCGAGCGGATCGAGGAATTCGACACGCTACGGCCCGTTCTCCAACAGCGCTGCGCTCATCTCCCGGCCCCCGAACGCGAAGTCGTCCATGACGTGCTCCAGGACTACCGTGACCTCTTCCACGGCACCATGCACGCCCAGATGCGCTCCGGGCGCTACAGGAGCACCCTGGAGAACGCGCCGTCCCCCACAGGGACAGGCGGCCGGCCGGCCTTCCTGGACGAGTACGCCGACGTGTTCGCCGAGCGCGGCTTGTGATCGGCGCCTGCTCAGTCCACCACCGGCGGGGGGCCTCGTGCCCCGCCGTGGCGCGTGGGGCGGCCGTACCGCCGCACCCGCACGCGAGGCAGGACTGAGGCGTGTCGGTCTCTCACGCCTTCACGATCATCACGACCGAGCAGGGACGACCAGGGCCCGACCGGAGCACAGACGCCTCGGTGCGAGCGACACGGGCCATACCTGTCTTCACGCGTGCTTGACGCCCATGTCGGCACGGAGGTCTTCCTCGGGCTGGGCCAGGTGGATCCTCCGCAGGCGGCGGGAACTGCGAACAACGTGAGACCGGCCGACCGGCGCAAGCCGCGGAACGAAGCAGAAGGTGACACCCCCATGCCCGTGAAGCACCCCCACCACGACGGCGGCGAGAGCCGGGACCTTACGATCAACCCGGTCTTCAGCCGGGAACCCCTGCAGGTCCCGCGGTACGCACTGCCGGACGGCGAGATGGAACCGAGCACCGCCTACCAGGTGATCCACGACGAGCTGATGCTCGACGGCAACGCCCGGCAGAACCTGGCGACCTTCGTCTCCACGTGGGCCGAGCCGCAGGCCCTGCGGCTCATGAGCGAGTGCGTCCAGAAAAACATGATCGACAAGGACGAGTACCCGCAGACCGCCGAACTGGAGAGTCGGTGCGTGCACATGCTCGCCCGGCTCTGGCACGCCGAGGACCCCCACCACGCGACGGGCTGCTCGACGACCGGATCGAGTGAGGCGGCGATGCTGGGCGGCCTGGCCCTCAAACGGCGCTGGCAGCACCGGCGGCGCGCCGAGGGCAAACCCGCCGACCGGCCCAATCTGGTCATGGGCATCGACGTGCAGATCTGCTGGGAGAAGTTCGCCGACTACTTCGACGTCGAACCGCGCTACGTGTCCATGGAGGGCGACCGCTACCACCTCACCCCGGACACGGCGGTCGAGCTGTGCGACGAGAACACCATCGGCGTCGTCGCCGTGCTCGGCTCCACCTTCGACGGCAGTTACGAGCCCGTCGCCGACATCGCCGCCGCACTGGACGACCTCGAGGCCCGCACCGGCCTGAACATTCCCCTCCACGTGGACGGCGCGTCAGGGGCCATGATCGCCCCGTTCCTCGACCCGGACCTCGCCTGGGACTTCCAGCTGCCGCGGGTCGTCTCCATCAACACCTCCGGCCACAAGTACGGGCTGGTCATGCCCGGCGTCGGCTGGGCCCTGTGGCGCGACAAGGACGCCCTGCCCGACGACCTGGTCTTCCACGTCAACTACCTCGGCGGCGACATGCCGACCTTCGCGCTGAACTTCTCCCGCCCCGGCGCCCAGGTCGTCGCGCAGTACTACAACTTCCTGCGGCTGGGATTCGAGGGCTACCGAAGGGTGCAGCAGACCTGCCGTGACGTCGCCACCCGTCTCGCCGGGAAGATCGCGGGGCTCGGTCCGTTCGAGCTGATCACGGACGGCAGCCAGCTTCCCGTCTTCGCCTTCCGGGTGCGCGAGGGCATCGACTCCTTCAGCGTCTTCGACGTCTCCGCCGCCCTGCGCGAGCGCGGCTGGCTCGTGCCCGCGTACACCTTTCCCGAGAACCGCACCGACCTGGCCGCCCTGCGCATCGTGGTCCGTAACGGCTTCAGCTACGACCTGGCCGACCTGCTCCTCCAGGACCTGCGCCGCGTTCTTCCCCGGCTGGACAAGCAGGCCCGGCCCCATCGCAGCGAGGACGACGCCGGCGGCTTCGCCCACGGCGCGGAGACCAAGCACCCCCGCCGCCCCGGCCGCCACTGACCACACCACCCCGCGACGCCGGGGTGATCCAAACGACAGGCCCTACTAGCCCTTGGTCGCGCCGGATGTGCCGCCGCGGACGAAGTGCCGCTGGAAGGCGAAGAACACCAGCGCCACGGGGATGGTCATGAGCAGGGTCGCCGCGAGTTTGAGCGGGTACTGGTTGCCCGAGCCGAGCTGTCCGGAGACGAGTGAGGCGACCCCGGTGGTGAGGGTGTTGAGCTCCGGGCTCTGCCGGGACACGATGAAGTGGCCCAGCTCGTTCCATGAGCCCTGGAACGACAGGATGGTCAGGGTGAGGAGTGCGGGCCGGGCCATCGGCAGCACGATGGACCAGAACGTCCGGAAGGTGCTCGCGCCGTCGATGCGGGCCGCTTCCTCGACGCTGACGGGGATCGACTCGAAGAACTGCTTCATGATGAACACCCCCGCGGCGTCGGCGAGAAGCGGGACGATCATGCCCGCGTAGGAGTCGTACATCCCGATCTGGTTGAGGACCAGGAACTTCGGGATGAGCAGGACGACGCCGGGCACGGCCATGACCGCGATGACGGCGGCGAACAGTGCGCCCCGGCCGGGGAAGCGCAGCCGGGCCAGTGCGTATCCGGCCAGGGAGTCGAAGAACACCCGGCCCGCTGTGACGAACAGGGCGACGACGACGGAGTTCGCGAACCAACGCGGGTAGTCCGCTTCGGCGAGCCGGCTGAAAGCAGCTGTCGTGACGTGGTCCGGCCACAGCGACAGCGGGTTGCCGGTGGCGTCCGCATCGGTCTTGAAGCTCGTCGCGAGCTGGATGAGGAAGGGGTAGATGTAGAGCATCGCGACGACGACGAGGGCCGTGTAGCCGAGCGCGCGGGTGAGGCCGCCGCGCCATGTGCGGTGGCCTGCGCGGGTCGCGTTCGTGGCGTCGGCGTGCGCTGCGGTGTCTGTGTCGGCATGCTTGGATCGTGTGCTCATCGCGTGCCTCTGTGGACGTCGGGGGTGGCTGCCGGGGCCGCTGCGGTGATGGGTCCGGTCGCGTCGGTGCCCGGTCGTGCGCAAGGGGCCGTCACGGGGGTGCGGGGCATCAGGCCGTCCCCGCGATCGGGCCGGACCCCGAGCGGGCTGCTCTTGCCGCGCGCCGGGTGGCGGCCCTGGCACGGGCCTCGTCCTTGTCGCGCAGGACGAACCGCTGCAGCAGCGTCATCGCGACGATGATCGCGAAGAGGATGAAGGCGATGGCGCTGCCCTGGCCCCACTCGTTGTCGGTGAACGAGGACTGGTACGAGAGGAACGCGGGGGTAAGTGTCGTCTTCGCCGGTGCGCCCTTGCTCATGACGTAGATCTGGTCGAAGACCTGCCACGTGCCGATGAGTCCGAGGGTCAGGACGAGGAAGAGGGTCGGCTTGAGCATGGGCAGCGTGACGTGGCGGAACCGCTGCCAGCGCCCGGTGCCGTCGATCTCGGCGGCTTCCTCGACCTCCAGGGGGATGTCCTGCAGGGCGGCGAGGAACATGAGCATGAACGTGCCCGCCGTCGTCCACACGACCAGGATGATGATCGCGCACATGGCCACACTGGGACCGGAGATCCAGTCCCACAGGGACAGGCCGCCGACAGAGGTGCCGGCGAGCGCGGAGGGCGGCGCGTCGGTGTTCACTCCGAGGACGCCGAGAGCGAGATGGATGATGCCGCGGGGATCGGCGAACCAGGCCGGTCCGTCGACTCCGATCTTCGCCAGCAGGGAGTTGACCACGCCGCTGGAGGAGAAGATGAACAGGAAGACGACCGAGATCGCGACCGAGCTCGTCACCGACGGGAAGTAGTACGCGGTGCGGAAGAACCCTTTGCCCTTGAGTCGTCTGCCGTTGACGAGGAGGGCCAGGCCCAGCGCGAGCGCTGTCTGCAGCGGGACGACCAAGAGGACGTAATAGGCGTTGTTGCGCAGGCTCGTCATGAAGTCGCTCTGCGCCAGGCCGGGTTCGGTGACGATCCGCTCGTAGTTCCGCGCACCGGCGAAGTGCACGCCCGAGGAGAAGGGGCTGCCCTGACCGTTCCAGTCGGACAGGCTCACCCAGAGCGCCATGGCAATGGGCACGACCAGGAAGAGCCCCAGCACGACGAGGACCGGTGAGACGAACAGCCAGCCGGCGAGCCACTCACGGCCCCGGACACCGCCGCGGGGGGCCCGGGCGCCGCGGCCTGCACCTGCCGCCCCGACGCCGTCCGGGCCGGTTGCCCTGCCCGGTCCGCGCGGCACGGACGACGAGGCGGGGGCCTTGACGGTGTCTGCCGTCCGGGCCGGGGCCGGGCGGCGGCCCGGGTCCTTGGCGGGCCCGGGATTCGGTTCACTCATCGCAGGTTCACTCTCGTTCCGTTCCTGCCCGGATTGCTGTGCCGCCCGGGTCACTGGCCCACGACCGCCTGCGCGTTCTTCTGGAGCCGCTTGAGGATCTGCCTCGGGTCGGCTCCCGGGAGTGACTGGAGGCCGGTGTCGAAGTCGGCGAGCACCTGGTCGATCTTCGCGACGTTCACCGGCGCCTGCGCATATGCGGCGCCGTCGATGAATGCCTTGTCCTGCGGGAACCGGGCGACGTAGTCGGCCTGAGCGGACTGCCGCGAGGGCATCACGCCGATCGCCTCGGCGAAGGTCAGCTGGTTGTCCTTCGTGGTCATCGCCTTGACGAAGTCGATGGCCGCGGCCTTGTGCCTACTCTTCGCCGCGACGCCCCAGCACTGGGTGAAGGCGAGTGTGCCCTTCGTGCCCGCAGGACCGGCCGGCAGCGGGACCGTCTTGTACGTGACGTCCGGGTAGTCGCTCTTCATGGCGCCGGCGATCCAGTTGCCCTCGATCGTCATGGCGGCCTTCTGCTTGCCGAAGGCCTCGCCCGGCCAGCCGGAGTCGAGCTGCTTGGGGTACTTGGCCGACCCGTCGGCGAGCAGCGACCGGACGAACTTCAGGGCCTTGAGGTTCTCGGGAGAGTCCGCGGTGACCTTGGTGGCGTCCTTGTTCGTCACCCATCCGCCGGCCTCGACCATGAAGGCACCGATCCGGTCGCGTGTGTCCCCCAGGGCGAGGCCGACCCGCTTGCCCGTGGTCAGCTTCTTAGCCACGGCCGCCAGTTCCTCCCAGGTCGTGGGATAGTCGGCGTCGGTCAGGCCGGCCTTCGACCACGCCGCGGTGTTGATCTGCAGGCCGAGCGTGGAGAAGTCCTTGGGCACGCAGTAGAGCTCGCTGTCATGGGTGAACGCCTGACGCAGAGCGGGGTAGAAGTCGTCCTTCCCCTCGAAGCTGTCGCCGTAGGGTTCGAGACTGCCCGCGCTCGCGTACGTCGCGAAACGGGCGGCGTCGACGTAGAAGACGTCCGGCGGGTTGTTCGAGGCGAACCCCTGGCCGAGCTGCTGGCCGATGTCCTGGGCCTGGGAGACGGTCGCCTTGTTGCCGGACCTCGCCGCCCAAGCGCCGGAGGCGTCCGTGACGGCCTTCGTCTCCGCGTCGCCGCTGGAGGCGATGAGGACCTTGATCGAGGCGGGGCCGGACGACGCCTGGCTGTCCGCCGTGTCGGTGTCGTCGAACCCGCTGCCGCCACAGGCCGACAGGCTGAGCGACAGCACTGCGACGCCGCCAACAGCCCAGCTCATACGCTGACTTCTCATGAGAAATCTCCTTGCGCGGGCCGGCTTGATGAGCCGGTGTAGAGGGGACCGCGTCCCGTCCGCCGCACTGGCGCCGGGATCGTGGTTGCCGACCGGGGGGCCTGCAGAGCCGTTCGGCGGGTTGAAAGGGGTGGGGTGCAGCGGGGACGGCTCAGCCGCTCGCCCGGACGACGAGCCGGGGCGGCAGCAGGATCGGGGTGGGTGGGACGTCCGGCGGTTCGGGAGTCGCCAGCAGCTCCTGGAGCATCCGCAGGCAGGCGGCGGCGGCCTCGTCGTACGGCTGCGCCACGCTGCTCAGGCCAACGACCGCCGCGGCCGGGGAGTCGTCGAAGCCGACCACCGCGACATCGACCCCGGGACGAAGTCCCCGCGCCGTGATCTCGGTCCAGGCCCCCAGCGCCAGCGAGTCGCTCGCGCAGACGATCGCCGTAGGCGGACCGGGTAGGTCCAGCATCGCCGCTGCGGCCGTACGGCCGGTGTCGAGCCCGTCGGGGACGCCCATGTCGTAGCCGGCGGGGACGTCGAGTCCGGACACGGCCAGGAGCGCGGACCAGCCACTGCGCCGGTCGTCGCCTACCTCTGCTCCTTGCGGCCCTTCCGGCCAGCCGAGGAAAGCGATCCGCCGGTGACCGCTCTCGATGAGATGCCGGGTGGCGGCAAGGGTCCCTTGCGCGCCGTCGACATCGACCCAGCCGTGGGCGGCCTCGGATTCAGCCCCCCACGGCCGGCCGAAGGTCACGAACGGTACTCGGCGCTCGGTGAGCCACGCCGTCCGGCGGTCACCGGCGTGGGTGGCGTGCAGGACGAAGGCGTCGAGGTCGTGATCGTCGAGCAGCTGCTCGTACAGGGAGCACTCGTGGTCGTCGTCCGTGGCCGTGAACACCACGATCCGGTAGCCGGCCTCCTGGGTCCGGGCGGTCAGCGACTGGAGGAACTGGGCGAGCACGGCGCCGTTGACGCCGTCGCGCACCGGTTCGATGCGAGCGCCGATCAGGCGTGAACGCCGGGTGCGCAGCGTCCGGGAAGCCTGGTTCGGGCGGTAGTTGAGCTCCTTGATGGCGGCCTGCACCCGGGCCAGGGTCTCCGGCCGCACCCGATGCGGAGCGTTGATCACGTTGGACACGGTCTGTGTCGAGACGGAGGCATGCCGCGCCACGCTGTCGAGTGTTACTCGCGCCATCGCGAAGCCACCTCCATGAGTCCACCGCGCCGCAGCGTATCCGCCCCGGGGGCGTCGCAGTGTGTCGCCGTTCCGCCTGGATTTGAACGTTAAATTTAGCGTTCCAATCGGTTACTGTGGCGATCACCGCGCAGGCTGTCAAGAGTCGGCGCGGTCACGAACCGCCCCCACCAACGGCCCACGACACACGAGGGCACCGGACGGAGCTTCCATGACGTCACCCGAGCGGCAGCCGCTCCTGCACGATCTCGCGGTCACCCTCGCCGCCCCGACCGTCGTGCTGTCCGGGCCGGACGGCAACCTGGACGCCGCCTCTCCCGGGGCCGGCGTACAGGGGCTCTTCCACGCCGACATACGGGCGCTGAGCCTGCTGCGCGTGACGCTGCGCCCCGACCACGCACCGTCCGGCGAGCACGCGGGGAAGGCGCCTCCCCCTGCCGGCCGGGACGGCGAGGCCGAAGGGAATACCGAGGGCCCGGGCGCGGACGAGCCCGGGACCGGGGGCGAGGACTGGCTTCCGACCGTCGCGGTCATGACCGCGACGGACGGACCCGGCCGCAGCCGCTTCGTCGGCCTGGCACAGTCGCTCGGCGACGCCGTCCCCGACCCGACCGTCCGGGTCGACCGACGGCGCACCGTCACTCCCGGCCGGCTCGCCGAACGGCTGACCGTCCGCTCCACCGCGACGACGCCGGTGCATCTCGCCGTCCGGGTCGAGATCGCCGGAGACCTCGTGACACTGGAGCACACCAAGGCGGGCCTGCCGCCCCGCTCTCCCGCCGAGCCGCGAAGTGAACTGCTCCCCGGCGGCGGCATGTTGCGCTGGGGCAACCAGGCGGTCGCCGTCGCCGTCAGCGCCCCCGGCGCGACACCGGACGCCGAGCGTTCCACCCTGACCTGGACCCTCACGGTCAAACCCGGCGAGAACGTCGACCTCCACCTGGCCGTCGAGGTCTCCGACACGGCCGCGGTCGTCACCGCGGCCGATGACCGACCCACCTGGCAGCGCCCGGATGTCACCGCCGACGACCGTCGGCTGCCCGCTCTTGTCGCGCAGAGCCTGGACGATCTCCACTCGCTGCGCATGGCCACTGCCGCATCACCCGGCGACACCTTCCTCGCCGCGGGCGTCCCCTGGTTCTTCACCCTTTTCGGCCGGGACAGCCTGTGGGCCGCGCGGATGCTCCTGCCGCTGGGCACCGACCTCGCACGGGGCACCCTGCGCACCCTGGCCGCCCGGCAGGGCACCCGCACCGATCCGGCGGCGGAGGAGGAACCCGGCAAGATCCTCCACGAGGTCCGGCGCGACCTCTTCGACGACGGCCAGGGCCTGCGCCTGCCGCCCGTCTACTACGGCACCGTCGACGCGACCCCCCTGTGGATCTGCCTGCTCCACGACGCCTGGCGCTGGGGTCTGCCCGCGGCCGACGTCGAACCGCTGCTGCCCGCACTCACGGCGGCACTGGGCTGGATCGACGCCGCCGCCCGGGCCGGAGACGGATTCCTCTCCTACATCGACCACACCGGCACCGGACTGGCCAACCAGGGCTGGAAAGACTCCGGCGACGCCGCCCGGTACGCCGACGGCCGCCTCGCCGAAGCACCCCTCGCCCTCGCCGAAGTACAGGGCTACGCCTACGAGGCCGCCCTCGCCGGCGCGGCACTCCTCGACTCCTTCGCACTGCCGGGCGGCGAACACTGGCGGACCTTCGCGACCGGCCTCGCCGACCGGTTCCGCGCCCGGTTCTGGGTCGCCGACCAGCAAGGCCCCTACCCCGCCATGGCACTCGACGGCTCCGGGCGCCCCGTCGACTCCGTCACAAGCAACATGGGCCACCTCCTGGCCACCGGCATACTCAACGCCGAGGAGAGCGCCGCCGTCGCCGCGCGGCTCGCCGCCCCCGACATGTCCGACGCCTACGGGCTGCGCACGATGTCGTCCCAGTCCGGCGGCTTCGGCCCGCTCCGCTACCACTGCGGCACTGTCTGGCCGCACGACACCGCCATCGCCGTCACCGGCCTCGCCCGCACCGGCCACCCCCGGGCCGCCGCCCGGCTCGTCGAGGGCATCCTCGCCGCGGCCCCCGCCTTCGACTACCGGCTGCCGGAACTGTGGGGCGGCGACGCACGCGCAGACACCCCCGCCCCCGTCCCCTACCCGGCCGCCTGCCGGCCACAAGCCTGGTCGGCGGCAACCGCCATCGCCCTCATGACCGCACTGACCGGACTGGAGCCCGACGTACCCGCCGGCCGCCTCCGCCTCCGGCCGACAGGCCCGCTCCCTGTCGGCGCACTCACCGTCGCAGGACTCAAGGTCGCAGGAGGACGGCTGGACATCACCATCGGCACCGACGGCCGCATCACCTCGATTGCGGCACCCCCGGGACTGGTCGTCGAGGAGCACACGGCACCGCGCCCCTAGAGGATCACTCCAGCCGTCGCGTGACGTTGCCGGTACCGCTCGCGCGCGGCCGCCTCGCTGGACGCGGTCACCACCCGCACCGACCCGAAGAAGTCGGTCAGGACCCGGCCCCGGCTGCCGCGGAGGGCCCCCGTCACCAGTGCCGACGCGGATCCGGGCAGCCCCCGGCCGGCTTCCCGGCGTCCTCAGGTCCTCGGTCCAGGTGCTCCGGCGGCTCCCGGCCTCAGCGCGGCGCCTTCGTGAGGACCACCCACACCTGGCCCTTGGCGAAGTTCACCGGCGTGCCGTCGGCCTGCGTGAACGAGGTGCCCGCCGTGGCCGCCGGCCGCTTCCACACGACGTCGTGCGCCCGCCCGTCACGCAGCACCGTCGCCCGGCCGGAACCCACCGTCTCGGTGTAGGGCGTGTTGCTGCCGAGGAAGTCCCCGTAGGCCGAGTTGCGCACCTTCACGTACTGCACGACCACGGTCGCGGGCGCCGGCGTCGACTGCGGTGCGGGCGCCGCGCCGTCCATCGCCACCAGCCAGCGGCCGCGGTACTCCGACCAGGTGAAGGTGAAGCGGGCCGCCGGATAGCGCACCGTCTGCGAGACCTCGGCCCGGCCGCCCGCCGGGGCGGCCCCGTACCGGAAGCCCGTGGTCAGCGCGGCCGCGCCCGGTGCGGACGGGAGCAGGCGGTTGGGGCGTACGTAGAGGTTGTGGGGCGCGGCACGGCCCGGTTCGCGGAAGTAGCCGTCCTTCACCTTGTCCGGCGACGCGTCGCGCAGCGGGGCCCGGGCGATCAGCGGCTTCAGCTTGCTCTGCACCCCGGAGAAGGCGAGTGTCGGGTGCCGGAACTGGGCCAGCAGTTCCAGATCGGATTCGCGTGCGCTGCGCACCGGGCCGACGGCGTCGGGGAGCTTGGTCGCGTAGACGGCCATCAACCGGCTCAGCCCGCCCTCGACCTGTTCCACGTACACCACGTCGGCGGAGTCCAGCCCCGTCTGAGGCCGGGCGGCGGGCGCGTTGTCGATCTTCACGGCGAGGAGGGGCGCGGCGGTGCCGTGCGACGGGTCGGGGCGGGACGCCCGGCCGTCGTCCGCCGGTCCCGGGGCCGTCGAGCAGCCGGCGGTCAGCGACGCCGTCACCGCCGCGGCCAGTACCGCGACCGTCGTCGTGACACGCCCGAGGCGTGTCCCTCGTTCCATGGCCATCGTCGCCCACCTGTCCTGTTCATCCGATTGTGCGCTTGTCTGGTCGGAAGTGGCCATACCCCGTTTCTCTCGGGCGGGCGCGGTGACTGGGCCGAACGGCCCACGAGGTTCGGCCCCAGGGGCGTCGGGTACCCGGGCGCCACCACAGCACCGGACAGCAGGGAAGGGAGCGGCGACGATGAGAGCAGTGACCTGGCAGGGCAAGCGGGACGTGCGCGTGGACAGCGTGCCCGACCCGAAGATCCAGGAACCGACGGACGCGGTCATCCGCATCACGTCCAGCGGCCTGTGCGGCTCCGACCTCCATCTGTACGAGGTGCTCACGCCGTTCATGACACCCGGAGACATCCTCGGACACGAGCCGATGGGCATCGTCGAGGAGGTCGGCGAGGAGGTCACGAACCTCAAGCCGGGCGACCGCGTCGTCGTCCCGTTCCAGATCGCCTGCGGGCACTGCGTCATGTGTTCCACGGGCCTGCCCACCCAGTGCGAGACCACCCAGGTCACCAGCGAGGGCATGGGCGCCGCACTGTTCGGCTTCACCCGCCTGTACGGCGCCGTCCCCGGCGCCCAGGCCGAGTACCTGCGCGTCCCGCAGGCCCAGTACGGCCCCATCAAGGTGCCCGAGGGCCCGCCCGACGACCGGTTCGTGTACCTCTCCGACGTGCTGCCCACCGCCTGGCAGGCCGTCGCCTACGCCGACGTCCCGCAGGGCGGCAGCGTCGCCGTCCTCGGCCTCGGACCCATCGGCGACATGGCCTGCCGCATCGCCCAGGTACGCGGCGCCGGGCGCGTGTTCGGCATCGACCTGGTGCCGGAACGGCTGCGCCGGGCCCGCGCCCGGGGCGTGGAGACGTACAACCTGCGGGCCTTCGACAGTGAGAAGGAGCTCGTCTCCGCCATCCAGGACGAGACCGACGGACGCGGCCCCGACGCCGTGATCGACGCCGTGGGCACCGAGGCCCACGGCAGCGCCGCCGCCCGCCTCGCCCAGCAGGCCTCCACGCTGCTGCCCCGCCGCGTCGCCGCCCCGTTCGCCGAGCGCTTCAGCGTCGACCGGCTCGCCGCCCTGTACACGGCCATCGAGCTCGTCCGGCGCGGCGGCACCCTCTCCCTCATCGGCGTGTACGGCGGCATGGCCGACCCGGTGCCGCTGCTCACCATGTTCGACAAGCAGCTCCAGATCCGCATGGGCCAGGCCAACGTGCGCCGCTGGAGCGACGACATCCTGCCGTACCTCACCGACGAGGACCCCCTCGGCGTCGACGACTTCGCCACCCACCGGCTGCCGCTGACCGACGCGCCGCACGCCTACGAGATGTTCCAGCGCAAGCGGGACGGCGCGGTGAAGGTGCTGATGCAGCCGTAGCCGGCCGTCACGACGGCCGCGGGGGCGCGAAGATCTCCGCGAGGTCGTAGCGCACCGGCTCCTCCAGCTGCGCGTACGTGCAGCTCTCCGGGGTGCGGTCCGGGCGCCAGCGGCGAAAGCGCGCCGTGTGCCGGAACCGCGCCCCGTTCTCCATGTGGTCGTACGCCACCTCCGCCACCCGCTCCGGCCGCAGCGGCACCCACGACAGGTCCTTCTTCCCCGACCAGCGGCTCGGCGCCCCCGGCAGCCGCGCCGTCTCGTGGGCCGCCGCCTCCGCCCACGCCGCCCACGGATGCCCGGACACCTCGTCCATCCGCAGCGGCCGGAGTTCATCGACCAGCTCCGCCCGCCGCTTCATCGGGAACGCCGCCGACACGCCCACATGCTGGAGGGCGCCCCGGTCGTCGTACAGGCCGAGCAGCAGCGACCCCACGACCGGGCCGCTCTTGTGCAGCCGGTAGCCCGCCACCACCACGTCCGCCGTCCGCTCGTGCTTGACCTTGAACATGGCCCGCTCGTCCTGCAGGTAGCGCCCGCCCGGCGGCTTCGCCACGACCCCGTCGAGACCGGCGCCCTCGTACTGCTCGAACCACTGCCGCGCCACCTCCGCGTCCGTCGTCGCCGGGGCCACGTGCACCGGTGCCGTCACCCCGGACAGCGCCCCGACCAGCAGAGCCCGCCGGTCGGTGAGCGGCACGTCCAGCAGCGACTCGTCGTCCAGCGCCAGCAGGTCGAAGGTGACGAACGACGCCGGGGTCCGCTCCGCGAGCGTGCGCACCCGCGAGTCCGCCGGATGGATGCGCTCGGTCAGCGCGTCGAAGTCCAGCCGCCCCTCCCGGACGATCACGATCTCCCCGTCCAGCACGCACCGCTCGGGCACCCGCTCCCGCAGCGCCGCGACCAGCTCCGGGAAGTACCTGGTCAGAGGCTTGGTGGTACGGCTGCCCAGCTCCACCTCGGCCCCGTCGCGGAACACGATCGCGCGGAACCCGTCCCACTTCGCCTCGTAGTGCATGCCCGGCGGAATGCTCGCCACGGACTTGGCGAGCATCGGCTTCACGGGCGGCATGACCGGGAGATCCATGGTGCGATTCTGCGTCCGGGATGTCCGCTCCGCCCGCTGTGCGAGGTCCGCCGGGCTCGCCTACCGTGGCTCGCATGGCGGATGCGGTGGAACTGCGGGCGGGCGGGCGGACGGTGCGTCTGTCCAGTCCCGGCAAGGTGTTCTTTCCGGAGCGCGGCTTCACCAAGCTGGACCTCGCCCGGTACTACCAGGCCGTCGGCCCCGGCATCCTGCGCGCCCTGCGCGACCGCCCCACCACCCTGGAGCGCTACCCCGACGGAGTGACGGGCGAGTCCTTCTTCCAGAAGCGGGCCCCCAAGAACATGCCCGACTGGATCCCCACCGCCCACATCACCTTCCCCAGCGGTCGCAGCGCCGACGAGATGTGCCCCACCGAGGAGGCGGCCGTGCTGTGGGCCGCCCAGTACGGCACCCTCACCTTCCACCCCTGGCCGGTGCGCCGCGCGGACGTCGACAGCCCCGACGAACTCCGCATCGACCTCGATCCGCAGCCCGGCACCGACTACGACGACGCCGCCCGCGCCGCCCACGAACTGCGCGCCGTGCTCGACGAGTTCGGCGGCCTGCGCGGCTGGCCCAAGACCTCCGGCGGACGCGGACTGCACGTCTTCGTGCCCATCGAACCCCGCTGGACCTTCACCCAGGTGCGCCGCGCCGCCATCGCCGTCGGGCGCGAGATGGAACGCCGGATGCCCGGCCGCGTGACCATCAAATGGTGGAAGGAGGAACGCGGCGAGCGGATCTTCGTCGACTACAACCAGACCGCCCGCGACCGCACCATCGCCTCCGCCTACTCCGTACGGCCCCGCCCGCACGCACCCGTGTCCGCGCCGCTGCGCTGGGACGAGGTCGGTGTCGCCCACCCGCGGGACTTCGACATCGCGACCATGCCCGCGCGCTTCGCCGAACTCGGCGACGTGCACGCGGACATGGACGAACACCGCTTCTCCCTGGAGGCCCTGCTGGAGCTGGCCGCCCAGGACGAGGGCGACCACGGGCTCGGCGACCTGCCGTACCCGCCCGAGTACCCCAAGATGCCGGGGGAGCCCAGGCGGGTACAGCCCAGCCGTGCCCGCAAGCAGGGGCCTACAGGTCCCTGATCCGGATGTCCCGGTACGAGACGACATCCGCCGTGCTGTGCACCTGGAGCCCGAGGTAGCCGGAGGCGAAGCGCCGGCCGTCGGTGCCCGGGTCGTCCGAGCGCGGCGGCTCGAAGGCCTGGCCCCCGGTGTTGTCGAACTCGTTGAGCAGCACGCCGTTGCGGTAGACCGAGTAGTGCTGGTCGACCACCCGGATCTCGTAGTCGTTCCAGGTGCCCTTCGGGGTCACGCCCGCGCCGGCCAGGCCCACGCGGTCGAAGCCGTAGACCGACCCCGTCTTGTACATGTCGCCGTCGGGCCGGTCGAAGACCTGCACCTCGTGGCCGTACTTGATGGCGGCCCACTCCGGCCGCGGCTCCTCCGGGTGGTCGTGGATCCACGGGAAGCGCACGAACACGCCCGAGTTGGCGTTGCCCGTGCCCGGCGCGTCGTCACGCCACTGCAGCCGCAGCGAGAAATCGCCGTACTTGCGCTCCGGGAGCCACAGCATGCCCATGCCGGCCCTGGTGGTGCCCGAGGTGATCGTCCCGTCCGCGTTCAGCGCGAACGAACCGCCGCCGACCTGCTCCCACCGCGCGAACGACTCCGCGCTGCCGTCCATGATCTTGCGGTAGCCCTCGGTCTGTCCCGGCTTGCCGATCCCGGACTGCCGGGCGGCCCGCGTGATGGCGTTGTTCTCGCGCTGGTCGACGACCCCTTCCTTCAGCAGCGCGGCCAGGACGGACTTCACGTGCTTGAGGAACAACGCGTGGGACGTCCACTCCTTCTCGTCCTCGATCAGCTCGTTGATCCGGCACCGGTTGTCCGTGACCCGGTTCGGCACGCCCGAGTCGACCGTGCCGACGATCACCGTCCGCCGCTCGTCGTACTCGGGGCAGTCCGGTGCCGGGACCCCGCCGCCGGCCACCACCGTGAAGCTCACGGTGCGCGGCTCGGAGGTGTTGCCGGCCTTGTCGGACGCGCGGTAGGCGACGGTGTGCGTGCCGAGGCGGTCCACGACCAGCGGCGCGGTGTACGCCAGGTACGGCCCGCCGTCCAGCGAGTACTCGACCCCGGCGATGCCGGAGCCGCCCTCGTCCGTCGCCGCGACGGTCACGGTGGCCCGGCCGACGTACGCCCCGTCGGAGTCCCGCGAGCCTTCCAGGGTCACGCCCGTCACCGGCGGCGTGGTGTCCTGCGGGGGCGCGGAGACGACGGTGAACTCGACGCTCTTCCCGGCCGAGGCGTTGCCCGCCTTGTCGGTGGCGCGGTACCGCACGGTGTGCGTCCCGGCCTCGTGCACCATCACGGGCGCGGTGTACGCCTGCCAGGCGCCGTCCGCCCCGATGGCGTACTCGATGGAGTTGACGCCCGACCCGGTGTCCGACGCGGTGACGGTGACCGTCGCCATGTCGACGTACGCCCCGTCGGGACTGCGCTCACCGCTGACCGTCGCCGAGGTCTCCGGGGGCGTCGTGTCGTCGGACGGCGGCGCGGCGACCGTGAAGGTGACGCTCTTCTCGGCCGAGACATTGCCCGCCTTGTCGAGCGCCCGGTGGCGGACCGTGTGCTCGCCCACCTGGTCCACCACGACCGGCGCGGTGTACGGCTGCCAGGCGCCGTCGGCCCCGACCGCGTACTCGATCCGGTCCACGCCGGAGCCGCCCGCGTCCGTGGCGCTGATCGCCACGCTCGCCGAACCGACGTACTGCCCCTCGGCGTTTCGCGTGCCCTGCACCTCGGCCGCCGTCTCGGGCGCCGTGGTGTCGTCCCCGCCGCCCTCGGTCACCGTCAGCACGCCCTGCATCTGCCCGTGACCGGGAATCGTGCAGTGGTACAGGTAGCGGCCGGGCGTCAGCGTCACCTCGGCGGTGTGCCGGCCGCCCTGGTCGTCGTTCGGGTTGGCCAGGACGTTGACCTGGACGTCGCTGTTGTACTCGGGGTCACTGGTGACGAACGTCAGCGTGTGCGGCATGCCGGTGGTGTTGCCGGTCGCCGCGCTGTTCTCGAAGACGATCGTCGCCGGGCCCGCCACGGCCGTCTCGGGCGCGGACCCGTAATGGGTGATGTCGTCGCCCGCCGTCCAGGTGAGGACCTGCTCGGCCCGCACGGACGGCGTGTCCTGTCCGCTCGCCGTCGTCTGCAGACCGAACGTCATCAGCAGACCGGCGAGCAGGGCGGCCCACACTCTTCGGTGCCGCACGCCTCGCCTCCGCGCCGGGAGTGTCATGGGTGTCGTGGGTGTCACCGGCTCCTCCTTGCCAACTGGCCGGCCGCGGGCGTCGGCCCGCCGCCGGTGTACGTGACCCGCCACAGCGCCGACTTGGCGTCCGAGGTGAAGAAGCCGCGCCCGTAGTCGAGGACGTACAGCACGCCGTCCGGGCCGAACTTCCAGTCCATGAGGTTCTTGATGCCGTCGTTGCCGGTCGGCACGATCTTCTTCAGCGACTCCGAGTGCACCGGAAGCCCGCCGTCGCCCTGCGTCCGCGAGTCCATGAGCACGGCGTTGCGCGGCTGGTCGGAGTCGTAGAAGTCGCCGACGAACCACTTGCCGTCCCAGTACGCCGGCCACTTGGTGTCACTGGCGTTGCCGGCGTCGTACCGGTAGACGGGACCGTTCATCGCGGCCTGGCCGCCGCCCTTGAGCCACGGCAGCCGGTAGGTCGCCTCGTCCGCCTTGTACGAGGGCACGCCGTCCGCGTCACGCGGGAAGTCCGGCGCACCGCCCTGCGGCGAGTACCAGATGTTGTTGCCGGTCACCGGCGGCAGGTTGACGAGGCCGTCGTTGTTCGGCGACTCGTTCTTCGGGTGGTCGCAGTCGTACCAGCCGAGCGGCTGTGTCGGGTCCGGCAGGTTGCGGTCCCGGTAGGGCTGCTTGTTGCCCATGCAGTACGGCCAGCCCCGGTTGCTCGCCTTGGTGATCACCGCGAACGTGTCGTACTTCGCCGGGCCCCAGGTCGTCGACGGCTGGCCGGCGTCGGGCCCGACCCAGCCCGCGTACAGGGTGTCGGTCGTCTTGTCGACGGAGATGCGCGCCGGGTTGCGCACGCCCATCACGTAGATCTCGCCGCGCGTCTTGCCGCCGCCCTCGGCGGTTTCCTTCCCCGTGAAGAGGTTGCCGTCGGGGAGGGTGTACGTGCCGTCCGGCTCCGGATGGATGCGCAGGATCTTGCCGTTGAGGTTGTGGGTGTTGCCGGCGGTGCGGCGCGCGTCGGCGAACGACACGCCCTTGAAGTTCGGCTGCGGGTTGTTGCCCGAGTAGCCGCCGCTGAAGCCGCTGGAGTTGTTGTCGCCGGTCGCGATGTACAGGTTGCCCTTCGAGTCCCAGGCCATCCCGCCGCCCGCGTGGCAGCAGCTGTGGATCTGCACGGGCCACTTCAGCAGCACCTTCTCGCTGCCGGGGTCGAGCTTGCCGGTGGCCTCGTCGAAGGTGAAGCGGGAGACGCGCCGTTCGGCCATGTGCGTCTCGCGGTCGATCCCGGAGTGCGGGGTCCAGTGCAGATACACCCAGCCGTTGTGCGTGAAGTCCGGGTCGAGCTCGATGCCGAGCAGGCCCTCCTCGACCTTGACGAGCTCGTCGCCGCCGCCCTTGTTGCCGAACACGGTCAGCGCGCCCGCCAGGGTGACCTGCTTGGTCTTCGGGTCGTAGACGTGGATCTCGCCCGTGCCCTTGCCGATGTCGGGGTCGTCCCAGTCGGTGATCACGGGCTGGGAGGAGTCGGCGCCGCCGCGGCCGATGTAGAACGCCCGGCCGTCGGGTGCGGTGACCAGGCCGTGCGGCTCGCCGATCTGGTCGTTCCGGCCGGGCTGGTTGGGCTTGGTGAGCCGCTCGGCCTGGTAGTTGCCGCTGATGGTGGCCTTGCAGTCGGCCCGCGCGATACGGGTCGTCCACAGCAGCGCGCCGCGCAGATGCGTACGGAAGTCCGTCTCGTCGTAGGACGAGACCGTGCCGCCCATGCCGGTGTAGAAGGACCGGCCGCCGTCGTAGTCACGGCACCAGCTGACGGGATGGTCCCAGCCGTTCGCGGACGACCCGGGCCGGTACGTCGACTCGCGCACGCGGGCGACCGTGTGGACCTCGCCGGACGGGTTCTCCGTCCAGTTCAGCCACCGGTCGGGCCGTTTCCACTCGGCCGGCAGGTCCTTGGTCGCCGGATGCCGCCGGTCACCGACCTCGACGGTGGCCCGCTGCGTGGTGTCCGGCGAGGACGCCGCGGGGCGGGCGCCGACGAGACCGGTGAACCAGTCCGAGTACGGTTCCGCGCGGGCCGCGTCGTGGATGCCGACGAAACCGCCGCCGGCCTCCATGTACGCCTCCAGACCCGCCTCCTGGTCCGGGTCGAGGACGTCACCGCCGCCCGTCAGGAACACGATCGCGTTGTAACGCCCCAGCCGGGCCTCGTCGGTGAAGACCCCGGCCTCGTCCGTCGCCTCCACCTTGAAGCGCTGTCCGGTCGGGCCGGACAGGCCGATCCGTTCGATCGCCTCGATTCCGGCGTTCACGACCGGGGACTCCTCCCCGGCGGCGGAACCGTGGAAGATCAGCACCCGCACGTTCGCGCCACCCGGCGGCGACTTGATGGACATCGTTGTCACGGACGGTTCGTCCGGCAGGGGACGTGCGTCGGCGGCGGGCGCCGACAGCAGTCCCGCGGCGACGAGCCCCGCGGTCAGGGACGCCATCCGGGCTCGTTTCCCGGTGCGTCTCGCGCTCGGTCCTCGCAAGCGCACGGGCCGTTGATGCGAAGTGAATCGCATGTGTCACCCACCCTTCTCGGTCGCGGCAACAGCGCCACGGAAGCTAGACCTCTTTGCTTGGTTCGCCAAGAGATATGACCGACATTCAACGAACTTTGTCCTGAGCGTGGATAAACGGGCGGGGGATCGGTACCGTCGCACAGGTTCCTCACAGCCACGTGCCTCGCACGTCGTCACTTTCCGCATCCGGATGGGGAGTTCCGCATGGACAGACGCCACTTCAACCGGCGTGTGCTGATGGGTGGCGCCGCCGCCGCGACATCGTTGTCTCTCACGTCGGGTTCCGCGGCGGACGCCGCCGAGCCGGCCGGCACCGCACTGGCCGGTACGGCCCCGGCCGGGGGCGAGGTGAAACGCATCAAGCTGTACGCCGAGAAGCTCGCCGACGGCCGGATGGGCTACGGCCTGGAGAAGGGCAAGGCGTCGGTCCCCGGCCCGCTGATCGAACTCGGCGAGGGCGACACCCTGCACATCGAGTTCGAGAACACGATGGACGTCCCGGTGAGCCTGCACGTCCACGGCCTGGACTACGAGGTTTCCAGCGACGGCACGAAGATGAACAAGAGCGACGTGGAGCCCGGCGGCACCCGCACCTACACCTGGCGCACCCACGCCCCCGGCCGCCGCAAGGACGGCACCTGGCGGGCGGGCAGCGCCGGCTACTGGCACTACCACGACCACGTCGTGGGCACCGAACACGGCACCGGCGGCATCCGCAAGGGCCTGTACGGGCCGGTGATCGTGCGCCGCAAGGACGACGTCCTGCCCGACAAGACGTGCACGGTCGTCTTCAACGACATGACGATCAACAACAGGCCCGCGCACTCCGGCCCGGACTTCGAGGCCACCGTGGGCGACCGCGTCGAGTTCATCGTGATCACGCACGGCGAGTACTACCACACCTTCCACCTGCACGGTCATCGCTGGGCCGACAACCGCACGGGCATGCTCACCGGGCCCGACGACCCGAGCCAGGTGATCGACACCAAGATCTGCGGCCCGGCGGACTCCTTCGGCTTCCAGGTGATCGCGGGGGAGGGCGTCGGCGCCGGGGCGTGGATGTACCACTGCCACGTCCAGAGCCACTCGGACATGGGCATGGTCGGCCTGTTCCTGGTGAAGAAGCCGGACGGCACGATCCCGGGCCACGAGACACACGCACACTGACCGGCCGCCCGGTCCGCCCCGGCCCACCCGGACCCGGCCCGCCCTGGCCCGCGCGGGGACGGGGCGCGGGCCGGGCCACCCGTCCGAGTCGTGGCCGCCGTCCCGGCCCCGGCGACCGAGGCGGGCGTCGCGACCGTGGTCTCGGAGCCGTCGTCGCGACCGTGGCCACCGGGCCGTCGTAGCGCGACGCGCGGGCCGTGCGCGGCGAGTCCGCGCCCGCCGGACCCACACCGTTTCCACGGACCCGAGAGCGCTCTCATGCCACCGGGTGTCCGGGCTATCCTGAGCGGCAGCCGCCGAGGACGATCAGGAGCCCGAACGTGACCGAGACAGCGCCGCGCCCCACGCTGGAGGCAGTGGCCGAGCGGGCCGGGGTCTCGCGGGCCACCGTGTCCAGAGTGGTGAACGGGGCGGCAGGAGTACGGGAAAGCCTGGTGGAACGGGTCAGGCGGGCCGTGGAGGAACTCGGCTACGTCCCCAACCAGGCCGCCCGCAGCCTCGTGACCCGGCGGCACGACGCCGTCGCCGTCGTCATCGCCGAACCGGAGGCCCGGGTCTTCGCCGACCCCTTCTTCGCCAGGCAACTGCGCGGCATCAGCAAGGAGCTGACCGCCCACGACAACCAGCTCGTGCTGCTGCTCACCGAGGGCCGCGACGACCACGCCCGGGTCGCCCGCTACCTCTCCGGCGGGCACGTCGACGGGGCGCTGGTCTTCTCGCTGCACCTCGACGACCCTCTCCCCGGGCTGATCCAGAGCGCCGGGGTCCCGACCGTGTTCGGCGGCCGGCCCGGCTGGAGCGACGGCCGCGGAGGTGTGGTGTATGTCGACAGCGACAACCGGGGCGGGGCGCGGGAGGCCGTGCGTCACCTCGTCGCACTGGGCCGCAGCCGCGTCGCCCACATCACGGGCCCGCTCGACCAGACGTCGGCGGTGGACCGGCTCGACGGGTTCCGGGACGTCATGGTGGACGTCGACCCGTGCCTGGTCGCCGAGGCCGACTTCACCGCTGCGGGCGGCGAGCGCGCCATGCGGCAGCTGCTGGAGAACTGCCCCGACCTGGACGCCGTGTTCGCCGCGAACGACCTGACGGCCGCCGGTGCGCTGCGGGTGCTGCGCGAACACGGGCGCAGCGTGCCCGACGACGTCGCCGTGATCGGCTTCGACGACATGCTGGCCGTCGCCGAACAGACCGAACCGGCTCTCACGACGGTCCGCCAGGACATAGAGGAAATGGGCCGTCTGATGGCCCGGCTGCTACTGCGCGGCCTGGACCGCGACGAGTCGGCCGAGACGGTGGGCGGCGCGCCGTCGAACGTGATCCTGCCGACGACGCTGGTACGGCGGGCCTCCGCGTAGGACGGGGCCCGGGTGAACGGGGGAGACCGCGAGGGCCGGGCGCCGCCCGGGTCCCCCGTCTCTCCGTCCAGCCCGATTCTTCCGCGCGCCGCCGTGCTCCGGGCCGGGTACCGGGCCACCATCGGTATGGCCGAGGGCCTGCCCTCAGGCGTTGATCGGGCGTTGATGGAACGTTTTTCGCGACGCGGCACGATCACGCTCATGCCATCCGAGACAATCACCCCGGCCCACACCGCCTGGCAGGAGCGTGCCCTGTGCGCGCAGACCGGGGCCGACTTCTTCTTTCCCGAGCCGGGCAGTTCCGTGCGCGAGGCGAAGCGCATCTGCGGCATGTGCGAGATGCGCCCCGCCTGCCTGGACTACGCGCTCCACCACGACGAACGCTTCGGCGTGTGGGGCGGTCTGTCGGAGAGGGAACGGCTGGAGCTCAGGCGCACCGGCCACTGACCCGGGCGGACGGCCGCGCCGCGCGGCCCCCCGCGGCCCGGGGTGTCCCGGCCCGGGACGACGGGGCGTGGGCCGGGACGATGCGGCACGGTCAGGCGCTCGCGCGGGACGCCATACGGGCCTTGCGCGCCGCGAGCTTCTCGTCGAACTTGGCCGCCTCGGCGTCCAGGCCGCCCATGTACAGGCCCAGTTCCTCCTGTGCCTGCAGGCCCTCGGGGCCCAGGCCGTCGATCTCCATGATCTTCAGGAAGCGCAGCACGGGCTGCAGCACGTCGTCGTGGTGGATCCGCAGGTTGTAGACCTCGCCGATGGCCATCTGCGCGGCGGCCCGCTCGAAGCCGGGCATGCTGTGGCCGGGCATGCGGAACTGGACGACGACGTCCCGTACGGCCTGCATCGTCAGGTCGGGGGCGAGCTCGAAGGAGGCCTTCAGCAGGTTGCGGTAGAAGACCATGTGCAGGTTCTCGTCGGTCGCGATGCGCGCCAGCATGCGGTCGCAGACCGGGTCGCCCGACTGGTGGCCCGTGTTGCGGTGCGAGATACGGGTCGCGAGCTCCTGGAAGGCGACGTAGGCGATCGAGTGCAGCATCGAGTGGCGGTTGTCCGACTCGAAGCCCTCGCTCATGTGCGCCATACGGAACTGCTCCAGCTGGTCCGGGTCCACGGCCCGCGAGGTGAGCAGGTAGTCCCGCATCACGATGCCGTGCCGGCCCTCTTCGGCGGTCCAGCGGTGCACCCAGGTGCCCCAGGCGCCGTCGCGGCCGAACAGCGAGGCGATCTCGTGGTGGTAGCTTGGGAGGTTGTCCTCGGTGAGGAGGTTGACCACCAGGGCGATGCGGCCGATCTCGGTGACCTTCGACTGCGGCTTCTCCCAGGCTTCGCCGTCCTCGAAGATCCCGGGGAAGTTCCGGCCGTCGCTCCACGGGACGTACTCGTGCGGCATCCAGTCCTTGGCGACCTTCAGATGCCGGTTGAGTTCCGTCTCGACCACTTCCTCCAGTGCGTACAACAGCTGGGCGTCGGTCCAGGCGCCGGCCGGGCTGCCGAGGTGGGGAGTGGTGATCGTCATAAAGGCTCCATCGGGACTTCTGAGCGGAAGAACGTAACCTACGGCATCGTAGGCTACGTTTCCGTAGGTTACGAGACCGTAGGTTAAGGGCGACGTAAGGGCCGCTGCTCATCCGGGTGATGGCGGGCGGCGGCCGGGGTGCCCCGAGTACGAACCGGGGTGCGAAACGGCCCCCGGCCCGCAGGCCGGGGGCCGGATGAGGCCTTACGCTCACTGGTTCAGGCGTACAGCTCCCGCAGTCGCACCGAGAGGCATGTCACACATCCTTCCAGCTTCTCGAACTGGTCGATGTCCACGACGACCGGCTCGTGGCCGAGGTCGGCGTACAGCTCCGCCGTCTTCGGGGCGCTCGCGGACATCAGCAGTTTGCCGCGGCCGAGCAGCACCACGTGCGCGCCCGACTCCTCGGGCACCGGCAGGAAACGCGGGAACAGCGACGGCACGTCCATCTTCGGGATGTGCCCGACGACCGTGCCGTCCGGCAGCGCCGTGACCGCGGACTTCAGGTGCAGCACCTTGCTCACCGGCACGGCGACCACCCGTGCGCCCAGCGGTTCGAAGGCGGCCCGCAACTGCTGCACCCCGGCCGCGTTGGTGCGCCCGCCGCGGCCGACGTAGATCGTGTCGCCGATCTTCAGGACGTCGCCGCCGTCCAGCGTGCCCGGCTCCCAGATCCAGTTCACCGAGCAGCCCAGGCGGGCCACGGCCTCCTCCACGCCGGCCGTCTCGGGACGCCGGGACTCGGCGCCGGACCGGGCGATCAGCGCGACGTTCCTGTACATGACGACCGTGTCCTCGACGAACACGGCGTCGGGACAGTCGTCGGCCGGATCGACCTCGATCGTCTCCCAGCCGTGGGCGCGCAGTGCCCGCGCGTACCCCTCCCACTGCTCCACCGCGACATCGACGTCGATCTTCTCCCGGTCGATGTGCGTCACCAGCCCCTCGGCGAGACGCGGACCGGGGCGGCGGACGAGGGCCTTCTTGCTGGGCACGGGGCATCTCCATCGAGGACTCGCTGGTCGGGCCATCATGCGGCACTGCGCCGGCAGCGGCGACAGGAGGGGCGCACCCGGCTGCCGTCGTGCGCCGGTGGCGATCACAGGGGCGCTCCGTCGTGCGTCGTGCGCCGTCGGTGCGCCCTGTGTGCCGCCCGGCCATCATGCCCTCAGGACGAGTGGGGCAGACCCCAGGGGTGTGTCCTTTCGGTTGTTCCCACCGGTTGTGTCCCACCGGCTCACGGGGGGTGCCGCCGCGGGCCCGAGCCAAAGCGGTGAGCCCGCTCCTGCCGCGGGGCGGGGCTGGAACCTGGCTAGCTGGGACGTCCGACGTCCTCCGGGGTGGTCTCCCTCAGTTCCCCGTCCAGCTCCAGCCAGCGGGTGATGCCGATCGACGCCAGGAACGGCAGGTCGTGGCTGGCCACGACCAGAGCGCCCTCGTACGACTCCAGGGCCGTGGTGAGCTGCCGGACGCTCGCCATGTCGAGGTTGTTCGTCGGCTCGTCCAGCATGAGCAGCTGCGGCGCGGGCTCCGCCAGCATCAGGGCCGCCAGTGCCGCCCGGAAGCGTTCGCCGCCGGACAGCGTGCCGGCCCGCTGGTCGGCACGCGCACCCCGGAACAGGAAGCGGGCCAGCCGCGCCCTGATCCGGTTGTTGGTGGCGCCCGGCGCGAACCGGGCCACGTTCTCCGCGACGGTCAGCCCGGCGTCGAGGACGTCGAGGCGCTGCGGCAGGAAACGCAGCGGGACGTGCGCCAGCGCCTCGCCCGACACCGGCTCGAGCTGCCCGGCGATCGTGCGCAGCAGCGTGGTCTTGCCCGCGCCGTTGCGCCCGACGAGCGCCACTCTCTCCGGGCCCCGCAGCTCGAAGGCACCGGCCACGCGCGCCCCGTACACCAGCTCCAGGTCCCGCAGCGCGAGGACGTCCCGGCCCGGCGGCACGGCCGTGTACGGCAGGTCGATACGGACCTCGTCGTCGTCGCGTACGGCGTCCGCCGCCTCGTCGAGCCGCTCCTTCGCCTCGGCGAGCTTCTCCTCGTGCATGATGCGGTGCTTGCCCGCGGACTCCTGCGCCGCGCGCTTGCGCGCCCCCATGATGATCTTCGGCTCGCGTTTCTGCTCGTACATCTTCTGGCCGTACCGCTTGCGGCGGGCCAGTTTGACCTGGGCGTCGGCCAGTTCGCGCTTCTGCTTGCGCAGATCGGCCTCGGCGACGCGCACCATGCGTTCGGCGGCGTCCTGTTCGACGGCGAGGGCCTCCTCGTACGCCGAGATGTTCCCGCCGTACCAGGTGACCTCGCCGCCGCGCAGGTCGGCGATCTGGTCGACGTGTTCCAGCAGCCCGCGGTCGTGGCTGACCACGATCAGCACGCCCGGCCACGACTGGACGGCCGCGTACAGCCGGCGCCGGGCATACAGGTCGAGGTTGTTGGTGGGCTCGTCCAGCAGCAGGACGTCCGGCCGGCGCAGCAGCAGCGCCGCCAGCCTGAGCAGGACGGACTCGCCGCCGGACACCTCACCGATGGTGCGGTCGAGCCCGATCCGGCCGAGTCCGAGCTCGCCGAGCGTGGCCAGGGCGCGCTCTTCGACGTCCCAGTCGTCGCCGACGGTCTCGAAGTGCTCCTCGGCGACGTCGCCCGCCTCGATGGCGTGCAGGGCGGCCCGCTGCGCGGCGATGCCGAGTGCGGCGTCGACGCGCAGGGCCGTGTCGAGCGTGACGTTCTGCGGGAGGTACCCGACCTCGCCGGTCACGCGGGCGGTGCCGTCGAGCGGGGTGAGCTCCCCGGCGATCAGCTGCAGCAGGGTGGATTTCCCGGAGCCGTTGACGCCGACGAGTCCGGTGCGGCCGGCTCCGAACGACACGTCGAGGCCCTCGAAGACGGGCGTCCCGTCGGGCCAGGCGAAGGACAGGGAGGTACAAGTGACGAAAGTAGACATGCGGCCTCGCGGTTGCGTGGTGCGGTCAGGGGCAATCGCGTATCGAGACACCGCGAGGCACGACCGACAGCGGGGCCGAGAGCCGGGAGGGAGGCGCGGGCATGAGAAAAGCCCTGTTCCGCGTTCCGGAAGGACGGCTCGAACGCCGAGGTCGCACACGAAGCACACCCTCGTGGGTGTGACACGGTGTCTCAGGACCTCAGACGAGCAACGTCCTTCTCCAATCGACGGCAACAGGACCGCTGTACACCGTATGAGGGGCCCGGTGGGGAGTCAAAGCGTTTTCGCGCCGCTCGCCTGACTGACTGGGGCGGCCACGACCACGAGCGGCGGCGATCGCGCCGGCGACTCACGGACCGAGGAGGCCCCGTGTCCCCTGCCCCGCTCACCCTGCCCGCCCTGCTGCAACTGCTGGCGCGGGACGCCGCCGACCCCCGGGCCGCGCGGCACCTGGTGCGGGCCGGCGCGCTCACCGACCTGGCCCGGCGCGGCCTGCTCGTGGACCACGACGGCATCGCCACCCCGGCCGACCTGGACTCCACCACCGGGGACGGCGTCCTCGACGGGCTGCTGGAACTCGTCCGCGAGTCCCTGCCCCGCCGCTGGCGCGACTGGGTGACGCTGTACGCCCGGACCACCACGGACGCCGTACGGGAGCAACTGGTCGCGGCCGGGTACGTACGGGCCGAGCGGCGGCGGGCGCTGGGGCTGTTCCCGTCCGTGGAGTACGTGCCCGACCGGGCCGCCGACGTGGCCGCGCTGCGCGAACACGCCCGGTACCTCCTCGACGGCCCGCTGCCGGCCGGGGGCGCCTCCGAGGACGACGCGGCACTCGTCGCCCTCGCCGCGGCGGCCGGACCGCGCGGGGTGGTGCCGGACGGGGAGGATGTCCGCCGCCGCGAACGGCGCGTCCAGGAACTCACCGCGCGCGCCGCGGCGGCACCCGGCCTGGGGCGGGTACTGCCGGAGCTGTGCGCGGCGCTGGCGTCGCGGCCGGTGCCGTCGCTTCTCTGAAAGGGCCGGGGCGCGTCGGCCCCGGCAGGGCGCGCGGTGACGGCGGGGCGCGCGGTGACGGCGGGTGCCCGTAGGCGCCCGCCGCCCTGCCGTACCGCTCGGGCCGCGACGGCCCCAGGAGGCGCATGACCTCGAGGGGCCTCACGGTGAACCGCCGGCGGTCGGCGAACCGCAGCGCGATCAGGGCCCGGAGACCCCGGGCCGCTCAGCAGGCGTCGCGCATCAGCTCGGCCAGGTCCTGGTCCAGGTCGAGATGACGGTGCTCCTGGCCCGCGGGCACGAGAGCGCCCGTCGCCGTCAGGAACCGGCGCACGTCGTCCGAGCAGACGTGCACCACGGCGGTCCCCTCGGGGGCGTGGAACTCCAGCATCGTGCGGTCGGGTCCGTACGGGCGCACCCGGACGTCGCCGTACCCGTCGGGCGCGCACAACCCGGCGGCCAGCAGGTCGCGGGCGAAGGTCCAGCAGACCTCCACGTCCTCCAGCGTGGCCGGGGCCGGGAACGTCATGCGAACGGCGAACGGGTCGCGCCGGTCGTAGTGCAGCGTGGCGGGAATGCTCGGCATGCGGGGCGCGTCGGCCACGAGACGGGCCTCCACGAGCTGCTCGATGACGATGGACAACGCCTTGCTCCTTGGGACGGCTTGGCAGGACTCCCGGGGCGGTCGGGCCGTGCACTGGATGAGACGACGGAACGGGCCGCTCCGTGCACTTGACGGTCGAGTGACCTCTGTCACCGCCTTCATGCGCGAGGCCCGAGCCCTCTTCCTGCCCCGGGTGTACGGCTGTTGCCCACCCGCGCCGACCTGCCCGTACGCTCGTCGTCACCATGACGACCGTAGAGATTCCCGCGGGCTGGCCCGCGACCGAGGAACAGGCCCGCGCCGTGCAGGACGAACTCCGCGCGCGCGTGGTGCTCGACGAGCCGGGCCCGCCGCCCGGCACGGGCCACGTCACCGGCGTCGACGTCGCCTACGACGACGAACGGGACGTGGTCGCCGCGGCGGCCGTGGTGCTGGACGCGGCGACCCTGGACGTCGTCGCCGAAGCCACCGCCGTGGGCCGGATCTCCTTCCCGTACGTGCCCGGCCTGCTCGCCTTCCGCGAGATCCCCACGGTGCTGGCCGCGCTCCGGGCGCTGCCCGGCCCGCCCGGCCTGGTGGTGTGCGACGGCTACGGGCTGGCCCACCCCCGTCGCTTCGGCCTCGCGAGCCATCTCGGCGTCCTGACCGGCCTGCCCACCGTCGGCGTCGCCAAGAACCCCTTCACCTTCACGTACGACGACCCGGACGCGCCGCGCGGCAGCCGGTCCCCGCTGCTCGCCGGCACCGAGGAGGTCGGCAGCGCGCTGCGCACCCGGGACGGCGTCAAGCCGGTCTTCGTCTCCGTCGGCCACCGCACGAACCTCACCCGCGCCTGCGCCCACACTCTGGCCCTCACCCCCTCCTACCGCCTCCCGGAGACCACCCGCAGAGCGGACGCCCTGTGCCGCACGGCACTGCGCCGGGCGACCGGCCGCTGAGCAGGGACCGCCGCAGGACACCCGCCCGGTCAGACGACCTCCGTCGGGGTCTAGCGCCGCGCGGCGACCCGGAAGCGGATGCCCGCCGCGCGCAGCCGTGCGGTGAGCGCGTCGCCCATCGCCACCGCCGTCGTGACCTGCCCGGCCGTCGGCGGGAGGTCGTCGAAGGCCAGGGACAGGGCCGACTCGGCGAACATCTTCGCGGTTTCGTCGTAGCCGGGGTCGCCCCCGGAGACCTCCGTGTAGACGCGCCGGCCGCCGCCCTCGCCGACGAAACGCACGGAGAACCAGCTCTGCGCGCGCCTCTCCGGGCCGGGGCCCTCGCCGGGCCGGAGACGGCCGGACAACCAGCGCCGGACGGGCGGCAGGTGGGCCGCCGCGACCAGGCCGCCCACAGCCGCCACGCCGCCCAGCGCGACGGGCAGGCGCCGTACCGCCGCGTAGTGCCGGTAGCGGAAGTCCGGGCCGTAGCGGTCCAGGGCCTTCGCGGAGCGGCGCACGATCTGCGGGTCGATCGTCGGCAGTGGCAGGGCCCACGCCCCGACCGCCTTCGCGAAGTGCGGTACGCCCGTCGCGGCCACCGCCCGCCGGCCCATCAGCCGCGGCTCGTGCCGGCGACGGTCCAGCGCCGCCTCCCGCATCCGGCGCGCCCGCGCGAACTGGTTGAGGGCGGAGGCGAACGTCCCGCCCGAGACGGCCGCGTCGGCGGTCACGAAACCCTCCACGGTCAGCGGCACGTCCTGCGGCAGCTGACACACCGTGAAGTGCACGCCCAGGTCGTGCGGCACCGAGTCGAACCCGCACGCGTGCACCAGCCGCGCGCCGGTCTCCCGCGCGCGTGCGTCGTGCCGGACGTACATCAGGTCCACGAACTCCGGCTCGCCCGTCAGGTCCAGGTAGTCGGTCCCGGCGTCCGCGCAGGCCGCGACGAGCTCCTCGCCGTACGTCACGTACGGGCCCACGGTCGTGGCCACCACGCGCGCCTGCTCCGCGAGCCGCCGCAGCGAGGCGGGGTCCGACACGTCGGCGCGCAGCACCCCGGGCCCGGTGCCGCCGGGCAGCCGCTCCCGCAGGCGGCGCAGCTTCTCCTCGCCGCGCCCGGCGATCGCCCAGCGCAGCCCTTCGGGCGCGTGCGCGGCGAGGTACTGCGCGGTGAGCGTCCCGACGAAGCCGGTGGCTCCGAAGAGGACGATGTCGTACGGACGGTCCGACCTGTCCAACCTGCTCATGACACCCCTCGATCCGCAGCACGCGCCGTTGTCGGTGGCCGAGGCTAGCGTGGGGGGTGCGGATACCGACGAGGAGCCCGGAGGCGGACGGTGACAGTGCCCAGGAATGCCCGGACGAAGTGGCGGAAAGTACGCGAGTTTGCCTTAGGCCTGCCCGAGGCGGCCGGGGAGTTCCCCCGGGGTGAGTCGGTCGCGAAGGTGAACGAGAAGGTGTTCGTCTTCCTCGGTGTCGAGGACGGCAGCCATCCCCTTGCGGTGACCCTGAAGCTCAAGGACGAGACGAGCCGGGCCCACGCCCTGTCCTGTCCGGGGGCCGAACCGGCCGGCCACGGCCTCGGCAGGTCCGGCTGGGTCCGCGTCCCGCTGGAGCACCCGGAAGCCCCGTCGGCGGAGCCGCTCCGGGACCGGGTGGGGGAGAGCTACCGGGCCATAGCCCCGAAGAAGCCGGCGGCCCGGCTGGACGAGATCAGCCCGTCCGGCGTTTGAGGATGGGGCGCGAGGCGCCGACGGGGTAGGGGCGCGAAGCGCCGGGAGGGCCGGGTGCGGCACCGGGCGGTCACCGGGGCCACGCCCGCGGCACTCGCTGGCGCGGTCACCGGCCCCAGCAGGCTAAGCGCTTGCTTGCCAGACCCTTGTGTCAACCGGCGGACGTCCATAGCATCGCTGGTGTTACATCATTGGTGTCACAGTCGAGCAGGGGGCGCGATGACAGCGGGACCCACACCCGCGCACAGTGCGGCACCGTCACCCGCGCACGGGCCGCTCACCGGCGTGCGGGTGGTCGAGCTGGCCGGAATCGGCCCCGGCCCGTTCGCCGCGATGCTGCTCGGCGACCTCGGCGCCGACGTCGTCCGCGTGGACCGCCCCGGCGGCCCCGGCCTCGGCGTCGACCCCGCACACGACCTCACCAACCGCAACAAGCGCTCGGTCGTCCTCGATCTGAAGGCCCCCGACGGCCCCGCCCGCGTCCTCGACCTCGCCGGACGCGCCGACATCCTCATCGAGGGCTACCGCCCCGGCGTGGCCGAACGCCTCGGTGTCGGCCCCGCCGACTGCCACGCCCGCAACCCGGCCCTGGTCTACGGCCGGATGACCGGCTGGGGCCAGCAGGGCCCCCTCGAACACCGCGCCGGGCACGACATCGGATACATCGCGATCACCGGCGCCCTCGGCATGACGGGCGCCCCCGGCACCCCGCCGCCCGCGCCGGCCAACCTCCTCGGGGACTACGCGGGCGGCAGCCTCTACCTCGTCGTCGGCCTCCTCGCCGCTCTGCACCACGCGCGCGCGAGCGGCGCCGGGCAGGTCGTCGACGCCGCCATCGTCGACGGCACGGCCCACCTGTCCACCATGATCCACGGCATGCTCGCCGCGGGCGCCTGGCAGGACCGCCGCTCCGCGAACCTCCTCGACGGCGGCGCCCCGTTCTACGGCACGTACGAGACGGCCGACGGGCGGTTCATGGCGGTCGGCGCACTGGAGGAGCGGTTCTACGGCCGGTTCACCGAGCTGCTCGGCCTGCCCGACTCCGCCCCGGACCGCACGGACGTCGCGCGCTGGGGCGAGCTGCGCGAGGCCGTCGCGGCCCGCTTCAGAAGCCGTACCCGGGACGAGTGGACGGCCGTCTTCGAGGGCTCCGACGCGTGCGTGGCGCCCGTCCTGTCGCTGCGCGAGGCACCCGGCCACCCGCACCTGGCGGCCCGCGGCACCTTCACCGACCACGGCGGCATCACCCAGCCCGCCCCCGCGCCCCGCTTCTCCGCGACCCCCACCGCCATACGCACCGGGCCCGTCCTGCCCGGCGACGGCGCGGCGGACGTGGCCCGCGAGTGGGACGTACCCGCCCTCCTGCCCGACGACGACCCGGACACGGCACCGGCCGTCTCGGACACCGGACCGGCCACCGAGGCCGCGGGACCGGCCACTTGGGCCGCCGGCCCGGACACCGTCGACAGTCTCTGACCCGCTCGGCCAAACCCTCCTGAAAGGCGTACCTGTGAGCACCGAAGCGTACGTGTACGACGCGATCCGCACCCCGCGCGGACGCGGCAAGGCGAACGGCGCCCTGCACGGCACGAAGCCCGTCGACCTCGTGGTCGGACTGATGCACGAGATCCGCGCCCGCTTCCCGGACCTCGACCCCGCCGCGATCGACGACGTCGTCCTCGGCGTCGTCGGACCGGTCGGGGACCAGGGCTCCGACATCGCCCGGATCGCCGCGATCGCCGCCGGACTGCCCGACACCGTCGCCGGCGTGCAGGAGAACCGCTTCTGCGCGTCGGGCCTGGAAGCCGTCAACATGGCCGCAGCCAAGGTGCGGTCCGGCTGGGAGGACCTCGTCCTCGCGGGCGGTGTCGAGTCGATGTCCCGCGTGCCGATGGCGTCGGACGGCGGCGCCTGGTTCAACGACCCGATGACGAACCTCGCCACCAACTTCGTGCCGCAGGGCATCGGCGCCGACCTCATCGCCACCATCGAGGGCTTCTCCCGGCGCGACGTGGACGAGTACGCGGCCCTGTCGCAGGAGCGCGCGGCCACCGCCTGGAAGGAGAACCGCTTCGAGCGGTCCGTCGTCCCGGTGAAGGACCGCAGCGGCCTCGTCGTCCTCGACCACGACGAGCACATGCGGCCCGGCACCACCGCGGACTCCCTCGGCAGGCTGAAGCCGTCCTTCGCGGACATCGGCGAACTCGGCGGCTTCGACGCCGTGGCGCTGCAGAAGTACCACTGGGTGGAGAAGATCGACCACGTCCACCACGCGGGCAACTCCTCCGGCATCGTGGACGGCGCCGCGCTCGTCGCGATCGGCTCCAAGGAGGCCGGTGAGCGGGGAGGCCTCACCCCGCGCGCGCGGATCGTCTCCGCCGCCGTGTCCGGTTCGGAACCCACCATCATGCTCACCGGGCCCGCGCCCGCCGCCCGCAAGGCACTCGCCAAGGCCGGCCTGACCATCGACGACATCGACCTCGTGGAGATCAACGAGGCGTTCGCCGCGGTCGTGCTGCGCTTCGCGAAGGACATGGACCTGTCCCTGGACAAGATCAACGTCAACGGCGGCGCCATCGCCCTCGGCCACCCGCTCGGCGCGACCGGCGCCATGATCCTCGGCACGCTCGTGGACGAACTGGAGCGCCAGGACAAGCGGTACGGCCTCGCCACACTGTGCGTCGGCGGCGGCATGGGCATCGCCACCATCGTCGAACGCCTCTGAACTCCCCGCGGACCACGAGACTTCCGAGACCTCTACGGAGACCCCCTGTCATGACCGAGAGCACCACGATCCGCTGGGAACAGGACGACACCGGTGTCGTCACCCTCGTCCTCGACGACCCCAACCAGTCCGCGAACACCATGAACCAGGCGTTCCGCCGGTCGCTCGCCGCGGTCACCGACCGCCTGGAGGCCGAGAAGGACGCCATCCGCGGCGTCATCGTCACCTCCGCCAAGAAGACCTTCTTCGCGGGCGGCGACCTGCGTGACCTGATCCGCGTCACCCCGGAGACCGCGCAGGACCTCTTCGACGCCGGCATGGCCGTCAAGCGCCACCTGCGCCGCATCGAGACCCTCGGCAAGCCCGTCGTCGCCGCCCTCAACGGCGCGGCACTCGGGGGCGGCTACGAGATCGCCCTCGCCTGCCACCACCGCGTCGCGCTCGACGCGCCCGGCTCCAAGATCGGCTGCCCCGAGGTCACCCTCGGCCTGCTGCCCGGGGGCGGCGGCGTCGCCCGCACCGTCCGCATGCTCGGCATCACCGACGCGCTCCTGAAGGTGCTGCTCCAGGGCACGCAGTACAACCCCCGGCGTGCCCTCGACAACGGCCTGGTCGACGACGTCGCCGAGACGCGGGACGAGCTGATCGCCAAGGCGCGCGCGTTCATCGACGCCAACCCCGAGGCGCAGCAGCCCTGGGACAGGCCCGGTTACCGCATCCCCGGCGGTACGCCGTCCCACCCGAAGTTCGCCGCCAACCTGCCCGCCTTCCCGGCCAACCTGCGCAAGCAGACCAACGGCGCGCCCTACCCGGCGCCGCGCAACATCATGGCCGCCGCGGTCGAGGGCGCCCAGGTCGACTTCGAGACCGCCCAGGTCGTCGAGGCGCGCTACTTCGTGGAACTGGCCGCCGGGCAGACGTCGAAGAACATGATCCAGGCGTTCTTCTTCGACCTCCAGGCCGTCAACTCCGGCGCCAACCGCCCCCAGGGCATCGAGCCCCGCAAGGTCACCAAGGTCGCCGTCCTCGGCGCCGGCATGATGGGCGCCGGCATCGCCTACTCGTGCGCCCGCGCGGGCATCGACGTCGTCCTCAAGGACGTCTCCCCGGAAGCCGCCGCCAAGGGCAAGGGCTACTCCGAGAAGCTGTGCGCGAAGGCCGTCGCCAAGGGCCGTACGACGCAGGAGAAGGCCGACGCGCTGCTCGCCCGCATCACACCCGCCGCGGACCCGCAGGACCTCGCCGGCTGCGACGCCGTCATCGAGGCCGTGTTCGAGGACACCGCGCTAAAGCACAAGGTGTTCCAGGAGATCCAGCACGTCGTCGCCCCCGACGCCCTGCTGTGCTCCAACACCTCCACGCTGCCCATCACGGCCCTCGCCGAGGGCGTCGAGCGGCAGGACGACTTCATCGGCCTGCACTTCTTCTCACCGGTCGACAAGATGCCGCTGGTCGAGATCATCAAGGGCGAGCGCACCGGGGACGAGGCGCTGGCCCGCGCCTTCGACCTGGTCCGCCAGATCAACAAGACGCCCATCGTCGTCAACGACTCGCGCGGCTTCTTCACCTCGCGCGTCATCGGGCACTTCATCAACGAGGGCGTCGCCATGGTCGGCGAGGGCATCGAGCCCGCGTCCGTGGAGCAGGCCGCGGCCCAGGCCGGCTACCCGGCCAAGGTGCTCTCCCTCATGGACGAGCTGACGCTCACCCTGCCGCGCAAGATCCGCGCCGAGTCGAAGCGGGCCGTGGAGGAGGCGGGCGGCACCTGGCAGACGCACCCCGCGGAGGCGGTCGTGGACCGCATGGTCGACGAGTTCGGCCGCACCGGCCGCAGCGGCGGCGGCGGCTTCTACGACTACGACGACAGCGGCAGGCGGGCAGGGCTGTGGCCCGGCCTTCGCGAGCACTTCACCCAGCCGGGACACGAGATCCCGTTCGAGGACATGCAGGAACGCATGCTGTTCTCGGAGGCACTCGACACGGTGCGGCTGCTGGAGGAGGGCGTGCTGACGTCCGTCGCCGACGCCAACATCGGCTCGATCCTCGGCATCGGCTTCCCGGGCTGGACCGGCGGCGTCCTGCAGTACATCAACGGGTACGAGGGCGGCCTGCCGGGCTTCGTGGCACGCGCGCGCGAGCTGACCGAGCGCTACGGCGAGCGGTTCACGCCGCCCGCGCTGCTGGTGGAGAAGGCGGAGAAGGGCGAGACGTTCACCGACGCGGCCTGATCCGTTTTCCGGTCGGCGGGCCTGCCCGGTGGCGGGCCCGCCACGGGTGCACCGGTCCCGGGCCGAGCGCCCGCAGATCGCGCGCCGGCCGCAACCGGCCGCCGACACGCGTGGGCGGCCGGCCCGATCAGGCGGCGGACACGCCGGGCGGCCCTCCCCCCTGACGGCTCCGGGGCCGGGCGGCCCAGTGGTGGCGCTTCGGCGGCTGGTGGTCCTGCGGGTGGCGGGTCCTCCGGCCGCCGGCCCCCCCCGGTGGCGGTCACCGCTCCACCCAAGCCCGCAGCTCCGCCCGCAGCGACCGCTGGAACGCCGTCAGCAGCGCCTGCACCACGATGGGCTGCATGTGCGCCGACAGGGACCGCACGTCCTGCGCGGCCCGCTCCGACGTCTCGCCGCGCAGCAGCTGCGACAGCTCGTGCGCGGCGGCCCGCGCGTGCCCGATGAGGACGGTCCGCGCGGCGAGGATCGACTCCTGCGACAGTGGTACGCCGAGCAGTTGCACGCCGAGCCGCAGCAGACCGGAGTCCACGCGGAAGCTGTCGTCCTCGCGCGTGACGACGCCCATCGCCACCAGCCGCTCCACGTCGTCGTCGTCCAGCGCCCGCCCCGCCCGGCGCCGCAGCTCCTCCAGGGACACCGTCTCCACCGAGTCGGGCGCCCAGGAGGCCACGACTGCCCGGTGGATGGCCAGGTCGTCGGCGCTCAGATCCGCCGGCAGCTGTTCCAGATAGCGCTCGATGCCGGCCAGCGTCATGCCCTGCCGCTGCAGCTCCTCGATCAGGGCGAGGCGGGCCAGATGCTCCCGGCCGTAGCGGCCCACCCGGCGTGGTCCGAGCACGGGCGGCGGCAGCAGGCCACGGGTGCTGTAGAAGCGGACCGTGCGGACCGAGACGCCGGACCGCGCGGCCAGCTCGTCGATGGTGAGGGTCGGCTGCTCGGTGTCGGTCGTCATGTGCAGCAGTATCACTGTCTCACCAGAAGTGTGAAACCCTTCGCGCCCCGCCACCCGTCACCCCGCCACCGTCACCGCGTCACCGCCCTCCCCGGCCCCGCGGCGTGATCGGCGAGGACCGTTGCCTCAGCAAGCGGGTGGCCTCCCCGGGCGCGGGCCGGGGTCTGTCCCCTTGCCGCCGGGCAGGGGGCGGCGTATCACTGAAAGGCACGGAACCAGACACGGACGACTGGTGAGGTGAGAACGGCGCCGAACGTGGTAGCAGCGTATCGAGCGCGTCGGCGTATGTGCTTTCGCCGCCCTCCGTCCCATCGACTCGGTGAAAGGTGCCGTCTGTGCCCCACGGTCAGGAAAGCGAAAGGGAAGGACAGAAGGGGGGTCCGCTGCCAGGATCGGAAGCGGGTCTCCCCGGCAAGGAGCGCCCCAGCACCGACCGGATCGTGTTCGGCGTCACGGCCGCCCTCACCCTGGCCTTCGTGGTCTGGGGCGCGGTATGGACGGACTCCCTGGAGGACGCCTCCTCCACCATGCTCGGCGGCCTGATGCACAACGGCGGCTGGGCGTTCATGCTGGCCGCCTCCGGGTTCGTCATCTTCGCGCTGTGGCTCGCGGCCAGCCGCTACGGCCGTATCCACCTCGGTGCCGAGGGCGAGGAGCCCGAGTTCCACACGGTGTCGTGGGTCGCGATGATGTTCAGCGCCGGCATGGGCATCGGCCTCATGTTCTACGGCGTGAGCGAGCCGCTGTCGCACTACATGACGCCGCCGCCCGGCACCGCCCCGGCCGACTCCGGTGACCGCATGGAGGTGGCGATGGCCACCACCCTGTTCCACTGGACGCTGCACCCGTGGGCGATCTACGCGGTGGTCGGTCTCGCCATCGCGTACAGCACCTTCCGCAGGCGCCGCCGGCAGACCATCAGCGCCGTGTTCACCCCGCTCATCGGCAGCCGGCACGCGAACGGCTCCGTCGGCCGGGTCATCGACATCCTCGCCATCGTCGCGACCGTCTTCGGCTCCGCGGCCTCACTGGGGCTCGGCGCGCTCCAGATCGGTTCCGGTGTGCGGGAGCTCGACTGGATGGACAAGGTGAGCACCGCGCTGCTCGTCACCATCATCGCGGTGCTGACGGTGGCGTTCGTGGCGTCCGCGGTCTCCGGTGTGGAGCGCGGCATCCAGTGGCTGTCCAACATCAACATGGTGCTGGCGCTGATCCTCTCGGTGTTCGTGTTCGTGGCCGGTCCCACGATCATCGTCCTCGATCTGCTGCCGTCGTCCGTCTTCGCCTACCTCGGCGAACTGCCCGACCTCGCCGGGCGCACCGAGGCCAGCGGCGGCAAGGGCGTCGCCGAATGGCTGGGCAGCTGGACGGTGTTCTACTGGGCGTGGTGGATCTCCTGGACGCCCTTCGTCGGCATGTTCATCGCCCGCATCAGCCGGGGCCGTACGATCCGCCAGTTCATCGGCGGCGTCATCCTCGTGCCCAGCACGGTCAGCCTGGTCTGGTTCGCGATCTTCGGCGGTTCGGCGATGAAACTCCAGGAGCAGGGCAGGCTCGGCGAGGAGACCACCCCCGAGGGGCAGCTGTTCGCCGTGCTGCGGGACTACCCCGTCGCCACCGCCACCAGTCTGCTGGTGATGATCCTGGTCGGCATCTTCTTCGTCTCCGGCGCCGACGCCGCGTCCATCGTGATGGGCAGCCTGTCGCAGAAGGGCGCGCTCGAACCGGGCCGGCTGGTCGTGGTGTTCTGGGGCGTGGTCACCGGCGCCGTCGCGGCCATCATGCTGCTCGTCGGCAGCGGCCAGGGCGACGCGCTGCAGGGCCTGCAGAACCTGACCATCCTCGCGGCGGCGCCCTTCGTGGTCGTCATGATCCTGATGTGCGTCGCGCTCATGCGGGACCTGCGCAGGGACGCGGTCATCGTGCGCACCGAGATGGGCAGCGAGGCCGTCGAGAACGCCGTCATCGAGGGGCACACGAAGTACGACGGCGACTTCCAGATCCGGGTCGGCCCCGGCCCCGGCACGGACGTGGAAGGCGACCCGCTCGGCAAGCACTGACCTGTGCCGTCCGGGCACGGCACACCACCGCCGTGCGGCAGGGGCGGCCGGCCTTCGCCCAGGGCGGCCGGCCGTTCAGCCGGTCCGGGGCCGCGCGCCGGGGGCGGTCAGCGCCGCCGCCTCCCGCGCGCAGCCCCAGGCCACGGTGACGCCCGCGCCGCCGTGGCCGTAGTTGTGCACCAGCGTTCGCCCGTCCGGGAGCGCTTCACGGTCCAGCCGGACCGTGTCCCGGGCGGGCCGCAGCCCCACCCGGTGCTCCAGCACGCGCGCGTGCGCGACCTCCGGACGCAGCGCGGCGCACCGCCGTACGATCGCCTCGGCCACCGCCGGATCCGGCTCCCGCGACCAGTCGTCCTCCTCGGCCGTGCCGCCCAGCACCAGCCGTCCCGGCTGCGGAAAGAGGTACGCGAGCGCCCCGTCCGGGCCGGTGGACACCAGCCAGGTGCGGATGCCCGGGTTCTCCACCACGACCAGTTGCCCGCGCACCGGACGCACCGACCGGTCCGGCACCAGCTCTCGGGCACCGAGGCCGGTGCAGTTGACCACCACCGCCGCGTCGGCCTCCCCGAGGTCCGACACCGCGCGCTCCTCGACGACCCCGCCCGCCGCCCGCAGCCGCTCCCGCAGCCGGCTCAGATGAACCGGCATGTCGACCAGCGGCAGCCGCGCCCACAGCCCGCCCCCGCCGTACTCCTCGGCCGTCGCCGCCCGCAGCCCCGGCAGCCGGGCCGAGGCCCACCCGTCGACATCGTCCAACCCGGTCTCGCCCAGCACCCCTTCGACCATCCGCACGCCGGTCGACTCCGGGTCCGCCGCGAGCTCCTCGTAGACGTCCAGGGAACTCAGCGCCCACGCGCGCGCCCGCGCGAGCGGCTCGATCCGGTACGGCCACCACAGGGCGCCCGCGACCGCCGAGGTGGTCAGCTCGGCCGGTTCCCGCGTCCACACCCGTACCCGGCTGCCGCGCTCGGCGAGGACCACGGCCGTCGTCAGACCGATCACCCCGCCCCCGACCACGACGACGTCATCAGCCTGTGCGTAGGTCACGCCGGGACGTTAGCGGAAGACGCCAGCCGTGCCCATACCGGTCCCGCCCGGCGGAACGCCTCACCCCAGCCCCGGCGGTGGCCTCGGCGACGCCCGGGTCGCCGCGTCCGGTACCACGGCCGCCGCGGCGACCACGTGCCGTTCGTCGTCGTAGGCGAGTCGACGCCGGTGACGTGGCCCGTGCCGGCGGCGGGCCCGGGTCGGTCGGGCATCACACGTGCGTGGAGTTCGTCCTGCACGGTGCGGGCCCGCCGCGTACGCGCCGCTCTCCCCGGCCGCCGTCCCGGCCGGGCGGTGCCGTCCGATCCGGCCGACCGAAGGCGGCGCCGGGCGGGGCCGCCAGGTCCGGCTGACCGAAGGTGGTCGAGGGGGAGTCGCTCGTCGTGTCGGGCACGGCGGGAACCGTGCTGCCGGGGGCGACCGTCCGCGGGCCGGAGGCGGACGGTCCGGGACCCGGACGGCGCGCCCCGGCGGCTAGGATCTGCTCCCTGATGACTGCCACTCTCGTCGCGAAGAACCTCGCCGCCGGCCACGGCGACCGCTCCCTGTTCACCGGCCTCGACCTCGTCGTCGCACCCGGCGACGTGATCGGACTCGTCGGGGCCAACGGCGCGGGCAAATCCACCCTGCTCCGGATGCTCGCCGGGCTCACCGCACCCGAGCAGGGCGAGCTGCGCCTGTCCCCGCCGGCCGCGAGCGTGGGGCACCTTCCGCAGGAACCGGAGCGCAGGCCCGGCGAGACGATCCGGGAGTTCCTGGCCCGCCGCACCGGCGTCGCCGAGGCGCAGCGCACCATGGACGAGACGACACAGGCCCTGGTCGACGGGGCGCCCGGCGCCGACGACGCGTACGCCAACGCCCTGGAGCGCTGGCTGGCCCTCGGCGGCGCCGACCTCGAGGAGCGCGCCGAGGAGGTCGCCGACTCCCTCGGTCTCGCGGTCGGTCTGGACCAGCCGATGACGTCCCTGTCCGGCGGCCAGGCAGCCCGGGCCTCGCTCGCGTCGCTGCTGCTGTCCCGCTACGACGTGTTCCTGCTGGACGAGCCCACCAACGACCTGGACCTGGACGGCCTGGAGCGCCTCGAACGCTTTGTCTCCGGGCTGCGCGCCGGCACCGTCGTCGTCAGCCACGACCGCGAGTTCCTCGCCCGCACCGTCACCAAGGTCCTCGAACTCGACCTCGCCCAGCAGCAGATCACCCTCTACGGCGGCGGCTACGAGGGCTACCTGGAGGAGCGGGACGTGGCCCGCCGGCACGCCCGCGAGGAGTTCGAGGAGTACGCCGACAAGAAGGCCGCCCTCCAGGACCGCGCCCAGACGCAGCGGTCCTGGATGGACAAGGGTGTGAAGAACGCCCGGCGCAAGGCGAGCGACAACGACAAGGTCGGCCGCAAGTTCCGCAGCGAGGCCAGTGAGAAGCAGGCCGCGAAGGCCCGGCAGACCCAGCGCATGATCGAGCGCCTGGACGTCGTGGAGGAGCCGCGCAAGGAGTGGGAGCTGCGCATGGAGATCGCGTCGGCCCCGCGCTCCGGCGCTGTCGTGGCCACGCTCCGCGACGCCGAGGTACGGCGCGGCGGGTTCGTCCTCGGCCCGGTCACCCTCCAGGTCGACTGGGCGGACCGGGTCGCCGTCACCGGCCCCAACGGCTCCGGCAAGTCCACGCTGCTCGGGGCGCTGCTCGGCCGGATCCCCGTGGACGCCGGGCACGCCTCGCTCGGGTCGGGCGTCCTGGTCGGCGAGGTCGACCAGGCCCGCCGGCTGTTCCACGGGCCCGAGTCGCTGCTGGACGCCTTCCAGGCCGCCGTACCCGACACCGAACCGGCCGAAGTGCGCACCCTGCTGGCCAAGTTCGGGCTGAAATCGGCCCACGTGCTGCGCCCCGCCGCGACCCTCTCACCGGGTGAGCGCACCCGCGCCGCCCTCGCCCTCCTCCAGGGCCGGGGCGTCAACCTGCTCGTCCTCGACGAGCCCACGAACCACCTCGACCTGCCCGCCATCGAGCAGTTGGAGTCGGCGCTGGACGCCTACACCGGCACCCTGCTGCTGGTGACCCACGACCGCCGGATGCTGGACGCCGTCCATGTGACCCGCCGCCTGGAGGTCACGGACGGCAAGGTCGCCGAGCACTAGTCCGTGCAGCTGGGGGACGTCCGGGCATCAGGTGAGGCGCGCCTCGGCTGTTCTCGTGGTCGGATCGGGTCGATTCGCAGCCGTCCCGGACCTCAGGACGCCCCTTCGTCGACGAGCCGTGCCGGGCCCGTCCGCGCCGTGTACCCGGGGGCCGGCCGGCTTCACCCCCCGGTGCCCCACCGGCTGCCCGGTCCCCCGCATATGGCGCAACGCCCCGGCCACGCGCGACGGCCCGGGCCCCACACCGCCGTCGGCGGGGGAGCCCGGGCCCGGCCTCAGCGTCGGCCGTTGTCCCGGCCGAGCAGGCCCGCGCGGCGCAGGGCGTCCGCCATCGCGCCGTTGGCCGGGGCCGCCGCCTGCTGACGACCGCCGCTGCTGCCGCCGGCGCCGCCGCCCCGGCCGCTCTGCCGCTGCTGGGGAGGACGTCCGCCCCGCTGCGACCGGCGCTCACCGGGGGCGCGGTCCTGCGGCGCGGCCTCGTCGTCCAGCCGGAGCGTCAGCGAGATCCGCTTGCGCGGGATGTCGACGTCGAGGACCTTCACCTTCACGATGTCGCCCGGCTTCACCACGTCCCGCGGGTCCTTGACGAAGGTCTTCGACATCGCGGAGACGTGCACCAGGCCGTCCTGGTGGACACCGACGTCCACGAAGGCGCCGAACGCCGCCACGTTCGTCACGACGCCTTCCAGAACCATCCCCGGGGACAGGTCGCCGATCTTCTCGACGCCGTCCTTGAAGGTGGCCGTCCTGAACGCGGGTCGCGGGTCGCGGCCCGGCTTCTCCAGTTCCTTGAGGATGTCCGTGACCGTCGGCAGGCCGAACGTGTCGTCCACGAAGTCCTGCGGGCGCAGCGAGCGCAGCACGGCCGTGTTGCCGACGAGCCCCGCGACGTCCTGCCCGCTGGTCTTCACGATGCGCCGCACCACCGGGTACGCCTCGGGGTGCACGCTGGACGCGTCGAGCGGGTCGCTGCCGCCGCGGATGCGCAGGAAGCCCGCGCACTGCTCGTACGCCTTGGGGCCGAGCCGGGACACCTTCTTCAACTCCGAACGGGACGCGAAGGGCCCGTGGGAGTCGCGGTGCGTCACGATGTTCTCGGCGAGGCCGGAGGTGATGCCGGAGACGCGGGCCAGCAGCGGCGCCGACGCCGTGTTGACGTCCACGCCCACGCCGTTCACACAGTCCTCCACCACCGCGTCCAGCGAACGCGACAGCTTCACCTCGGACAGGTCGTGCTGGTACTGGCCGACGCCGATCGACTTCGGGTCGATCTTCACGAGCTCGGCCAGCGGGTCCTGCAGCCGGCGTGCGATCGACACCGCGCCGCGCAGCGACACGTCCATGTCCGGCAGCTCCTGCGAGGCGAACGCCGACGCCGAGTACACCGACGCGCCCGCCTCGGACACCATCACCTTGGTGAGGTTCAACTCCGGGTGCTTGGCGATGAGTTCACCGGCGAGCTTGTCCGTCTCGCGGGAGGCCGTGCCGTTGCCGATCGCGACCAGGTCGACCGCGTGCTCCTTCGCCAGCCGTGCCAGCTTCGCGATCGCCTCGTCCCACCGGTTGGCCGGAACGTGCGGGTGGATCACGTCCGTCGCCACGACCTTGCCGGTCGCGTCGACCACGGCGACCTTCACGCCCGTACGGAAACCCGGGTCCAGGCCGAGCGTCGCGCGGGTGCCCGCCGGGGCGGCGAGCAGCAGGTCGCGCAGGTTCGCGGCGAACACGTTCACCGCCTCGTCCTCGGCGGCCGTACGCAGCCTCAGACGCAGGTCGATGCCCAGGTGGACGAGGACACGCGTGCGCCATGCCCAGCGGACCGTGTCCTTCAGCCACTTGTCGCCCGGCCGGCCGCGGTCGGCGATTCCGAAACGGTGGGCGATCGTCTGCTCGTAGGACGACGGGCCGTCGGTGGGCTCCTCGGGCTCCAGCACGAGATCGAGGACGTCCTCCTTCTCGCCGCGCAGCATCGCGAGGACGCGGTGCGAGGGCAGGTCCGTGAACGGCTCGGCGAAGTCGAAGTAGTCGGCGAACTTGGCGCCCGCCTCCTCCTTGCCCTCCCGCACCTTCGCGGCCAGCCGCCCCCGCGTCCACATCCGTTCGCGCAGCTCACCGATCAGGTCGGCGTCCTCCGAGAACTTCTCCGTGAGGATCGCGCGGGCCCCGTCGAGCGCGGCCTGCGCGTCCGCGACGCCCTTGTCGGCGTCCACGAACGCGGCGGCCGCGGCCTGCGGGTCGACACCGGGGTCGGCCAGCAGGCTCTCGGCGAGCGGCGCGAGACCCGCCTCACGGGCGATCTGCGCCTTCGTCCGCCGCTTGGGCTTGAACGGCAGGTAGATGTCCTCCAGGCGCGCCTTGGTCTCCGCGCCCCGGATGCGGGCCTCCAGCTCCTCGGTGAGCTTGCCCTGCTCGCGCACCGAGTCCAGGATCGCCGCCCGACGCTCCTCCAGCTCCCGCAGGTAGCGCAGCCGCTCCTCGAGCGTGCGCAGCTGCGCGTCGTCGAGCATCTCGGTCGCTTCCTTGCGGTAGCGGGCGATGAAGGGCACCGTCGAGCCGCTGTCGAGCAGCTCGACGGCGGCCTTCACCTGCCGCTCCCGTACGCCGAGTTCCTCGGCGATCCTGCCTTCGATGGACCCTACGAGGGGTGTCGTCACGATCCCGTACCGCCTTCTCACTGAGGTTGCGCGGCAATTGTGGCAGGTGGCACCGACAACCGGGGATCAGGGCGGCGCCCGGCGAGGCGGGCCCGGGGGGCGGGCCTCGGGCGGGCCGGGGGCGTCAGGCCCTGCGGCTTCGCGTCGAGGATGAGGCGCCGCCGAACAGCCGGGCCAGGGCCCGGAAGGGCAGCGTCACGACGGTGGCGATCGCGCCGCCGATCTGGCGCAGGACGTCCGCTATGGCTCGCAACACGAGTTGTTCCCCTTTCCTCTCCCGGCCCCTCCGGCCGGGAGGGAGCGGGTACCTCGGCTGCCGCCGCTCATGCGTGCTCCGTGCCGGTGCCGTACCGGCCGTGCCTCGGCGGTCGACGGCGCGGGGCCGGCCGTGTCCGGGCTTCCCCCGGCCGCAGTCCCTCTGTTCAGCCCTTGCCGAAGACGTCGTCCGGGAAGGCGCCCGCGGCCAGCGCCGTCGTCGTCAGCGCGAGGCCGAGCTCCGTCAGCCTGGCCACGCCCGCGGCGCCCAGGTGCTCGTAGGGTGCCCGGTCGAGCCGGTCGGTCTCCTCCTCGATCTCCCGGCGCAGCGCGGTGCCCGCCTCGGTCAGGTCGCCGTCGGCGGTCAGCAGCCCGCGCCCGCGCAGCCGGTCGCAGGCGGCCGTCCAGTCCGGGCGGTGCCAGCCGCGGGTGCCCAGGACCCACCTGGGCGTCATGCCCTTGCCGGTGGCGGTGTGGCTGACCAGCGCCTCCAGCGGGTCGAGTTCGGCGTCGAGCAGCACCGCGAGGTGGCCGTCGCCGCGGTGCTCGCGCAGCAGCGTCACCGCGTGCCACAGCGCCATGTGCGGTGCGTCGGGCACCGGCAGGTCGGCGTGTGCGGCGTACAGCGGGCGGGCGGTCCGTACGCATGCCTCGGTGGCCCGCAGGGCGAGTTCGGCGGCCTCCGCCACCTCCTTGGAGCCGAGCGTGTCGGCGCCGAGCAGCCGTCGCAGTGTCGCGTCGACGGCACGCGCGCGTGCGGCGAGCAGGTCCTCGGGGGACGCGGCGCGCCACACCGCGGGCACGTGCCGGGCGACGAGTTCGTGGCTGAAGTTGTAGAAGGTCGCCGTCACCGTCCCGGCGCCCACCGCTCCCATGGCCGCCGAGCGCACCGCGAAGTATCCGGCGCGCTCGTTCGTCACACCGAGCGCGGCGAGCTCCGTGGCGAGGTCGGGCGAGAAGTAGTGGGAGGAGTGCAGGGGGTGGAGGACGTTGTGACAGCGGCGTCCCGCGCGGGGCGGCAGAGAGGAAGTCATGGCCGAATGTTACCGACTGGTCGGTACGCGGTAGAAGAGTCCGGAGATGCGTGGTGTCCGGCCATGTCCGCAGTGTGGCCCGGTGCGCGCGGAACCGCAGGGCGATGGCAGAAAAGGTGGGGAACTCGTCGTTGCGGTCGTCCGCCGACGCGCGAACAATCGGTGACATGGACCGGCGAACCGTTCTCTTCCTCCTCTTCGACGGCGTCCAGAGTCTCGACGTCACCGGGCCGCTCGAGGTCTTCGCGGGCGCCGAGAAGGGCCTCCCGGGCAGTTACCGCATCCGCACGGCGTCCCTTGACGGCACCCCGGTACGCACCTCCGCCGGTTTGACGCTCGTACCGGACGGGGCACTGGGCGACGCCCTCACCGACGGGCCGGCCGGGAGTCGCGCCGGCGGGGAAGCCCCGCACACTCTCGTCGTGCCCGGCGGCCAGGGCACCCGCACCCCCGACCCGCGCCTGACGGACTGGCTGCGCGAGCACGGGCCGCGCGCGACGCGCCTGGTGTCGGTCTGCACCGGAGCGATCCTGCTGGCCCGCGCCGGACTCCTCGACGGCCACCGCGCGACGACCCACTGGGCCTACTGCGACAAGCTGGCCCGCGACCACCCCGCGATCGACGTCGAGCCCGACCCGGTGTACGTGCGCGACGGCCGCATCTCCACCTCCGCCGGCGTCACCGCGGGCATCGACCTGGCGCTCGCCCTCGTCGAGGAGGACCTGGGCCGCGAGGCCGCGCTCACCATCGCCCGCCACCTGGTGGTGTTCCTGCGCAGGCCCGGCAACCAGGCCCAGTTCAGCGCCCAGCTCGCCGCCCAGACGGCACGGCGCGAGCCGCTGCGCGAGGTCCAGCAGTGGATCACGGAGCACCCCGACGCCGACCTGGCCGTGGAGGCGCTCGCCGCCCGCGCCCGGCTCTCCCCCCGCCACTTCGCCCGCGCCTTCCACGCCGAGACCGGCACGACCCCCGGCCGCTACGTCGACCGGGTCCGCCTCGAACACGCCCGCCGCCTGCTGGAGGACACCCCTGACGGCGTCGAGGAGATCTCGCGCGCCGCGGGCTACGGCACCCCGGAGGCCATGCGCCGCGCCTTCGTCCGCACCCTCGGCACGGCCCCCGCCGAATACCGCCGCCGCTTCCGCCCCGCACCCACCACCTGACCGCCCCTCGGATCCCTCGGAAGGGAAACGCCGTGCAGATCGCCGTAGTCCTCTACGACCGCTTCACCGCCCTCGACGCCGTCGGCCCCTACGAAACCCTCGGCCGTCTGCCGGACGCCGAGACCGTCTTCGTCGCCGAACGCCCCGGCCCCGTCCGCAGCGACCTGGGCAGCCTCGCCCTCACCGCCGACAAGAGCCTCGCCGACGTACCGCGTCCGGACGTCGTGGTGGTGCCCGGCGGGCCCGGCCAGCAGGCCCAGATGACCAACGACGTGCTGCTGGACTGGCTGCGCGCCGCCGACGCCGACAGCACCTGGACGACCTCCGTGTGCACCGGTTCGCTGCTGCTGGCCGCCGCCGGACTGCTGCGGGGCCGCCGCGCCACGTCCCACTGGCTGGTCACCGGGCAGCTCGGCCCGTTCGGCGCCGAGGCCACGGGGGAGCGGGTCGTCTTCGACGGCAAGTACGTCACCGCGGCGGGCGTCTCGTCCGGCATCGACATGGGCCTCGCCCTGCTGGGCCGCATCGCGGGGGACGACTACGCCAAGGCCGTCCAGCTGGCGACGGAGTACGACCCGCAGCCCCCGCACGACGCCGGTTCGCCCACGAAGGCGCCCGCGCACCTGGTGGAGATGTTCCGCGCGAACCCGGGACTCGTACTGGACTGACTCCGCGCCGAGCCGCTGGGGCCGTCAGGACACGGTCCACGCGAAGTCCGGCTGCCTGCGCTCCAGGAACGCGGCGACCCCTTCCGCGGTGTCCTTGCTGCCGCGTGCCCGCTCCGTCCAGTGGGCGTCCCGGTCGGTGCGGCCGTTCGCGAACTCCTTCGCCGCCGCCTGTGTCAGCTGGGAGCGCGAGGCCAGGACGCGCGTGAAACCGGCCACCCGCGCGTGCAGTTCCCCGTCCGGCAGCACCTCGTCCACCAGCCCCGTACGCAGCGCCCGCGCGGTGTCGATCAACTCGCCGGAGAACAGCAGGTACTTCGCCGTGGCCGGCCCCACCAGGGACACCAGCCGCCGGGTGGAGGACGCCGGGTACACGATGCCGAGTTTGGCCGGTGTCACCCCGAACAGGGCGCCCTCGGCGGCGAACCGCAGGTCGCAGGCCGCGGCAAGCTGGGACCCGCCGCCCACGCAGTGCCCGCGGATCGCGGCCAGCGTCGGCTTCGGGAACGCGGCGAGCGCCTCCTCGGCCCGCACGGCGAGCCCCTGTGCCTCCTCGGGCGATTCACGCAGCGTCGAGATGTCGGCGCCCGAGCAGAACGTGCCGCCGTCGCCCGTGAGTACCAGCGCCCGCACGGCCGGGTCGGCGGCGAGCACGTCGAGCAGCGGCGGCAGCGCCTTCCACATCGCGGCCGTCATGGCGTTCCGCTTCGCGGGGTGGGAGATGACGACCGTGGCGACCGAGTCGGTGACGCTGTGCTGCAGCTGCGGCTCCATGGGCCGGATGCTACCCACCCCGCCCGTACGGCTGATCAAGACGGGGTGGAGCGGGGCGCTGCGCGGCCACCGGCGGACAGGCAGTCAGCCCGGTGGTGCGCGGCCCGCGGTCCGGCCGGACGCCGGTGGGGGGCCGTTCGGGCTGCTGCCGGGCATCCCGGTGCCGGCCGCCCGGCCGGGCGACGGCCCGTACGTCATCGGTACGTTCCGCTCGCTCGCCCTGCTCTTCGACGGGCTCGGCCTGATCACCACCGGGCGCGGCGGGCGCCGCATCGTGACGTCGGTCTTCGGCCGACCGGCGGGAGGGGGCGGGCGGGCGCCTGTGACTGGACAGCGGGACGAAAGGGGTCGGTTCGTCTCTAAACCCGTACAACCTGAATAGTTCGGCAACATGGCACAACTGGGGCGGGATCGGTCATCGGTCCGGCGCGGCAGGACAGAAAGGGGAGGAAGCGCTCGATAGTGACTGAGTTGTGGCCAGGCGCAGGGCGTGGGGCGGGGCGTTGCCAACACTCGGCATGTGGTGACAATCGAGCGCGAGGGTGGCGACCGGACGATGGAGAACCACGGGCTCCGGCCCGGTCCACGCCCCGAGGGCACAGGCGTACCGGTCCGGCACAGACATCCCGGCCCTCTGCCGTACGAAGGCGTCTGGCGGTTCACCGCCCCGGCCGTCGACGCCTCCGTCCCGCAGGCCCGGCACGCGGTGCGCGATCTGCTGCAGCGGCAGGGCGTGCCCGTCGCCGACGACATGGTCCACGGCCTGCTGCTGGTCGTCTCGGAGCTGGTCACGAACGCCGTCAGGCACGCGGCGCTGCTGTCGCCGATGCTCGCGGTGGAAGTCGCCGTCGGCGCGGAGTGGATCAGGGTGTCCGTGGAGGACAGCCATCCCTACCGGCCGACGGCCCTGGAGGCCGACCACGCCCGGACCGGCGGACGGGGCCTCCTACTGGTCCGTGAGATCACTGTCGAGGCGGGCGGGGCGTGCGACGTCGAGTACACGGCGACCGGCGGCAAGGTGATCTGGGTCGCCCTGCCGCTCAAGCCCGGCCCAGGGCTGTGACCCGCTCCACCCGTCCTTCGCCGCCGGGCCCGGACGAGGACCGCCGGCCGTCCTGCCGTTCCCGCCCCGGACGACGGTCGTGAACCGCCCCGCCGCCCGGGCGGGGGACGCCGTCCGTGAGGGGGCCTCACCAGCCGGTGGACGGGCCCGTCAGCTCCCTGATCGCGGGACGGGCCGCGTCCAGCACCGTCATGAACCACGCGGAGAACGTGTCCCGCGCGTGCCGCTCCACCAGCTCCGCCGGGGCGACGAACGCGAAGTCGCCGATCTCCTCCGGGTCCACCCGCGGCGGCGACTGCACCAGCCCCACGAACAGGTGGTTGTACTCCTGCTCCACCAGGCCCGAGGCGGGGTCCGGGTGGTTGTACCGGACCGTGCCGGCCTCCGCGAGGAGCGACGGGGAGACGCCGAGCTCCTCGAAGGTGCGCCGCGCGGCCGCCGCGAAGGGGGCCTCACCCGGGTAGGGATGGCCGCAACAGGTGTTCGACCACACGCCGGGGGAGTGGTACTTGCCCCGCGCCCGCTGCTGGAGCAGCAGCCGCCCGCGCTCGTCGAACAGGAACACCGAGAACGCGCGGTGCAGCAGGCCGGGCGCCCGGTGGGCGTCGAGCTTCTCCGCGGTGCCGATCGTCACACCGTTCTCGTCGACCAGTTCCAGCAGAATCGCGTCAGCGGTGCCGTTCGACGCGCTCTGCGTCGCGGTGGCAGGTGTGGTCGGCATACCCATCCTTCACGTCGGTCGTCGCGCCCAAGTGTGCCGTACGCACCACGCACCCCCGGCAATCGAGCACCGCGCCCGCGAGTCCCGTGCGCCGACCGACGATCAGGCCGGAAACGCCGTACGGAACGCCGCGCCGCGCCCCTCCGACGGCGTGCCGGTCTCCCCGGGCGGCCCTGTGACGGCCTTCCGGCGGCGCCCTCAGTGGCAGAGCCGCGCCTCGTGCTCGGCGTGCCCGGTGGGCTCCAGCTGGAACGTGCAGTGCTCCACGTCGAAGTGGTCGCCCAGGCAGTTCTGCAGCTCGTGCAGCATCTTCTCGTGGCCCAGCGCGGTCAGGGCCTCACCGCGCACCACCACGTGCGCCGACAGCACCGGCATCCCCGAGGTGATCGTCCAGGCATGCAGGTCGTGCACGTCCTCGACACCGTCCAGCGCCAGGATGTGGGCCCGTACCTCCGCCATGTCGACGTTCTGCGGCGCCGCCTCCAGCAGGACGTCCACGGTCTCCCGCAACAGCTTCCAGGCCCGCGGCACGATCATCAGGCCGATGGCGAGCGAGGCGATCGGATCGGCGGCCTGCCAGCCGGTGGTGAGGATCACCAGCGCCGACACGATCACCGCGACCGAGCCCAGCGCGTCCGCCGCCACCTCCAGGAACGCGCCCCGCACGTTCAGGCTTGCCCGCTGCCCCCGCATCAGCAGCGTCATCGACACCGAGTTCGCCGCCAGGCCGACCAGACCGAACACCACGGTCAGTCCGCCGTGCGTGCCGGCCGGGGTGACGAACCGCTGGACCGCCTCGTACAGCACGTAGCCGCCGACGCCGAGCAGCAGCAGACAGTTGGCGAGCGCGGCGAGTATCTCGGCCCGCGCGTACCCGAAGGTGCGGTTGCCGGTCGGCGGCCGGTTCGCGAAGTGCACCGCCAGCAGCGCCATGCCCAGGCCCACGGCGTCCGTCGCCATGTGGGCCGCGTCCGCGACGAGGGCGAGCGAGTCGGCGAGCACCCCGCCGACCAGCTCCGCGACCATCACGCCGAGCGTGATCGCCAGCGCGACGCGCAGCCTGCCGCGGTACGCCCCGGTGACCGTGCCGCCCGCGGGCGCCCCGTGCGGGTGACCGTGCGCATGCCCGTGACCGTGCCCAGTCCCCATGGCCGACCTCCTGTGTTCCCCTCGGATCACAGTGAACAACGCGCCGAGGGCTTGGGGCAACGCGGCACTGAACACCGTTGTCATGTGCCCTGACCTGCGCAAACGCCGTGCAGGTCAGGGCGTTGCGGGCCCACGCCGGCAGACGGAGCCCCGGAGGCGGACGCGCAGTCACCGTGCGGTGCACAGGCCCGGAACCCGAGGCGCGATCGGCGCCCGACGCTATGCCCTCGATGCCCGGTTCTGCCCCCCATGGTTTGTAGGCAGGGCGCCGGATCACCGATGATGATCGTCGCGGAGGCGGGCAGGCCGTGCCGACCGAGCCGTCAACGGGCGGTGAACACGGGCTTCCGGCCATCCGATAGCCTCTGCCGACGTGCCGCCCGGGAGACCCGGCGCAGGCGCCCCCCATCCTGCACACCACCGGCGCGGACGTGCCGGCACCCAGGGAGTGAGTAACGGTTGTCGACCGCCATCCTCACCGGCCGGCCGGTACCCGGATCGTCGATCGAGGCCGAACTGCGGTCCCTCGGCTTCGACGTCCGGACCGCTGCCGATGCCGCGACCGCCGAGACCCTGCTCGCCCAGGTGCCCGGTGACGAGCGGGTCGCCGTGGTCGACGCCCGCTTCATCGGCCACCCGCACGCGCTGCGTCTCGGCCTGACCGACCCCCGCTTCCCGCTCGCCGCGATCCCCGGCGCCGTCACCGCCCAGCCGGCCGCCCGCCGGGAACTCACCCGCGCGATGGCCCGGGAGAACTCCGCGGACCACGGCACCTCTGCCGACACCTCTGCCGACACCACTCACGGCACCACCCTCGTCGGCAGCCTCGCCGACCGTGTCGCCGCCGCCCTCGATGCCGACGGCGCCACCGTGCACCGCCCCGAGCTGGGCAGCCTCGTCGCCGCCACCCCGTCCGACCCGGAGACCCGCGAGGCGACCCGCCGGGCCGTCGCAGCCGTCGACGAGGAGGCCGTACGCCTCAAGTCGGCCGTCAAAGCCCGCGACGGCTTCTTCACCACCTACTGCATCAGCCCGTACTCCCGCTACGTCGCCCGCTGGTGCGCGCGCCGCGGGCTGACCCCGAACCAGGTCACCACCGCCTCGCTGCTCACCGCGCTGATCGCGGCGGCCTGCGCGGCGACCGGCACCCGCGGCGGCTTCGTCGCCGCCGGTGTGCTGCTCATCGCCTCGTTCGTCCTCGACTGCACCGACGGCCAGCTCGCCCGCTACTCCCTGCAGTACTCCACGCTCGGCGCCTGGCTCGACGCCACCTTCGACCGGGCCAAGGAGTACGCCTACTACGCGGGTCTCGCCCTCGGCGCCGCCCGCGGCGGCGACGACGTGTGGGGGCTCGCGCTCGGGGCGATGGTCCTGCAGACCTGCCGGCACGTCGTGGACTTCTCCTTCAACGAGGCCAACCACGACGCCACCGCCAACACCAGCCCCACCGCCGCCCTCTCCGACAAGCTCGACAGCGTCGGCTGGACGGTCTGGGTGCGCCGCATGATCGTGCTGCCCATCGGCGAACGCTGGGCACTGATCGCCGTCCTCACCGCCGTCGCCACCCCCCGCATCACCTTCTACGTGCTGCTCGTCGGCTGCGCCTTCGCGGCGACGTACACCACGGCGGGCCGGGTGCTGCGCTCCGTCACCCGCCGGGCCCGGCGCACCGACCGCGCCGCACGGGCGCTGGCCGACCTCGCCGACACCGGACTCGCCGGCGAGGGCCTCGCGCGCGTGCTGCGCCGCCCCGCCGCCCGGCTCCCCGGCTTCGCGGCCCCGGTGCTCGCCCTGCTCGGCGGCCTCGCGGTGACCGGCGCGGCCCTGTTCACCGGCTTCGGCGGCCCCTGGCCCGTCGCCGGCGCCCTCGCGTACCTCGTCACCTCGGCGCTCGCCGTCGCCCGCCCCCTCAAGGGCGCCCTCGACTGGCTCGTCCCGCCCGTCCTGCGCGCCGCCGAGTACGGCACCGTGCTCGCGCTCGCCGCGCGCGCGGAGGTAAACGGGGCCCTTCCTGCGGCTTTCGGACTGGTGGCGGCCGTCGCCTACCATCACTACGACACGGTGTACCGCATCCGCGGCGACGCGGGGGCGCCCCCGCGCCTGCTGGTGCGGATCATCGGGGGGCACGAGGGCCGCACCCTGGCCGTCGCCGTCCTGGCGGCCCTGCTCACCGCCTCCCACTTCACACTCGCGCTCACGGTGCTCGCCGTGGCCGTGGCCCTCGTGGTGCTCGCCGAGAGCATCCGCTTCTGGGTCGCCTCCCACCTCGGGGGCGCACCCGCCGTACACGACGAAGGAGAACCCGCATGATCGGCCTCGTGCTGGCGGCAGGCGCCGGACGGCGTCTTCGCCCCTACACCGACAGCCTCCCCAAGGCCCTGGTGCCGGTGGGGCCCGCGGGCATAGAGGGTGAGCCCACGGTCCTGGACCTCACCCTGGGCAACTTCGCCGAGATCGGCCTGACGGAGGTTGCCGTCATCGTCGGCTACCGCAAGGAGGCCGTGTACGAGCGCAGGGAGGCCCTGGAGAAGAAGTACGGCCTCAAGCTCACCCTCATCGACAACGACAAGGCCGAGGAGTGGAACAACGCCTACTCCCTGTGGTGCGGCCGTGACGCCCTCAAGGACGGCGTGATCCTCGCCAACGGCGACACCGTCCACCCGGTCTCCGTCGAGAAGACGCTGCTCGCCGCCCGCGGTGACGGCAAGAAGATCATCCTCGCCCTCGACACGGTGAAGTCGCTGGCCGACGAGGAGATGAAGGTCGTCGTCGACCCCGCGCATGGCATGACGAAGATCACCAAGCTGATGGACCCGGCCGAGGCCACCGGTGAGTACATCGGCGTCACCCTCATCGAGGGCGACGCCGCCCCCGAGCTCGCGGACGCGCTGCGCACCGTCTGGGAGAAGGACCCGCAGCAGTTCTACGAGCACGGCTACCAGGAGCTCGTCAACCGCGGTTTCCGTATCGACGTGGCGCCGATCGGCGACGTCCAGTGGGTCGAGATCGACAACCACGACGACCTCGCCAAGGGCCGGGAGATCGCGTGCCGCTACTGACCCGGCTCATCCCGGCCCCGGTCGTCGTGGACATCCGCCCGGGCGCCCTCGACGACCTCGGCTGCGTGCTGGCCGACGAGCGGGTCTCGCACTCCGGCAAGCTCGCCGTGGCCGTCAGCGGCGGTTCGGGCGCGCGGCTGCGCGAGCGGATCTCCCCGCTGCTGCCCGGCGCGACCTGGTACGAGGTCGGCGGCGGCACCCTGGACGACGCGATCCGGCTGGCCGGCGACATAAAGGGCGGCCACTACGACGCGGTGGTCGGCCTCGGCGGCGGCAAGATCATCGACTGCGCCAAGTTCGCCGCGGCGCGCGTCGGCCTGCCGCTGGTCGCCGTGCCGACGAACCTCGCGCACGACGGACTGTGCTCCCCGGTCGCCACCCTCGACAACGACGCGGGCCGCGGCTCGTACGGCGTGCCGAACCCGATCGCCGTCGTCATCGACCTCGATGTCATCCGCGAGGCCCCGGTCCGCTACGTCCGCGCCGGCATCGGCGACGCGATCTCCAACGTCTCCGCGGTCGCGGACTGGGAGCTGGCCAACCGCGTCAACGGCGAGAAGATCGACGGTCTCGCCGCCGCGGTGGCCCGCCAGGCCGGCGAGGCCGTGCTGCGACACCCGGGCGGCATCGGGGACAACGACTTCCTCCAGGTGCTGGCGGAGGCGCTGGTGCTCAGCGGCATCGCCATGTCCGTGTCGGGCGACTCCCGCCCGTCCTCCGGCGCCTGCCACGAGATCAACCACGCCTTCGACCTGCTGTTCCCCAAGCGGGCCGCCGCCCACGGCGAGCAGTGCGGCCTCGGCGCGGCCTTCGCGATGTACCTGCGGGGCGCGCACGAGGAATCGGCGTACATGGCCGAGGTGCTGCGCAGGCACGGGCTTCCGGTCCTGCCGGACGAGATCGGCTTCACGAGGGACGAGTTCGTCCAGGCCGTGGAGTTCGCCCCGCAGACCCGCCCCGGCCGCTTCACCATCCTCGAACACCTCGACCTGAAAACCCACCAGATCAAGGACGTCTACGCCGACTATGTCAAGGCCATCGGTAGCTGAACTCCGTCCGGTCGTGCACCCCGCCGGGGTCAAGGACCGGCGCAGCGGTGAGCACTGGATGGGGCGCCTCTACATGCGCGAGGTGTCCCTGCGGGTGGACCGCTGGCTGGTCAACACCAGGGTCACGCCCAACCAGCTCACGTACCTGATGACCGTCTTCGGCGTGCTCGCGGCCCCGGCCCTGCTGGTGCCGGGGATCGCGGGCGCCGTCCTCGGCGTGGTGTGCGTCCAGATGTATCTGCTGCTGGACTGCGTCGACGGCGAGATCGCGCGCTGGAAGAAGCAGTACTCGCTGAACGGCGTCTACCTGGACCGGGTCGGCGCCTACCTCACCGACGCCGCCGTGCTCGTCGGATTCGGGCTGCGCGCCGCCGACGTGTGGGGCACCGGCCGGATCGACTGGCTGTGGGCGTTCCTCGGCACGCTGGCCGCGCTCGGCGCCATCCTGATCAAGGCCGAGACCGACCTGGTCGGCGTGGCCCGCCACCAGACCGGGAAGCCGCCGGTCGAGGAGGCCGCCGCCGAGATGCGCACCTCCGGCATGGCGCTGGCGCGCAAGGCCGCCGCCGCGTTCAAGTTCCACCGGCTGATCCTCGGCATCGAGGCGTCCCTGCTGATCCTGGTCCTGGCGATCGTGGACCAGACCCGCGGCGATCTGTTCTTCACCCGGCTCGGGGTCGCCGTGCTGGCCGGCATAGCGCTGCTGCAGACCCTGCTGCACCTCGTGTCCATCCTCGCGTCGAGCAGGCTGAAGTGAGCGGCCCGGCGCACACGCCGGAAGCGGCGGAAGGGAGCGGCATGAAGGTCGGTGCCGTCATCATCACCATGGGCAATCGTCCCGAGGAACTGCGCGCCCTCCTCGACTCGGTCGCCAAACAGGACGGCGACCCGGTCCAGGTGGTCGTGGTGGGCAACGGCTCCCCGGTGCCCGACGTCCCCGAGGGCGTCCGCACGGTCGAGCTGCCCGAGAATCTCGGCATTCCCGGGGGCCGCAACGTCGGCATCGAGGCGTTCGGCCCCGGCGGCCAGGACGTCGACGTTCTCCTCTTCCTGGACGACGACGGCCTGCTCGCCCGCACCGACACCGCCGAACTGTGCCGCCGGGCGTTCACCGCCGACCCCGAGCTCGGCATCATCAGCTTCCGCATCGCCGACCCGGACACCGGCGAGACCCAGCGCCGCCACGTCCCCCGGCTGCGCGCCTCCGACCCGATGCGCTCCTCCCGGGTGACCAGCTTCCTCGGTGGCGCCAACGCCGTACGCACCAAGGTCTTCGCCGAGGCCGGCACCCTGCCGGACGCGTTCTTCTACGCGCACGAGGAAACCGACCTGGCGTGGCGGGCCCTCGACGCGGGCTGGATGATCGACTACCGCTCCGACATGGTGCTGTACCACCCCACGACCGCGCCCTCCCGGCACGCGGTCTACCACCGCATGGTCGCCCGCAACCGCGTCTGGCTGGCCAGGCGGAACCTTCCGGCACCGCTCGTCCCGGTCTACCTCGGCGTGTGGCTGCTCCTCACCCTGCTGCGCCGGCCGTCGCGCCCCGCGCTGAAGGCCTGGTTCGGCGGCTTCCGGGAGGGCTGGTCGACGCCGTGCGGTCCGCGCCGCCCCATGAAGTGGCGTACGGTGTGGCGGCTGACCCGACTGGGCCGGCCCCCCGTGATCTGACAAGCTCGTTCCTGAGAGCATCCGGGCCGCACCGAGGCCCCGGAGCCGTGCCAAGCCCGCGCAGGCTGCGCATCTCGAAGACGAAAGTTTCCACTAGTGAGTGAGACAACGCACGACGGCGGAGTCGCGGTGAGCGCGCCTCCGTCGCCCGACGAGGGCCTCCCGGCAGCAGAGCTCGCCGCGAAGTACGGGCTGACCGTGAGCGGTGCCCGGCCTTCCTTGCGCGACTACGTCCGTCAGCTCTGGGGGCGCCGGCACTTCATCCTCGCCTTCTCCCAGGCGAAGCTGACCGCCCAGTACAGCCAGGCCAAGCTGGGGCAGCTCTGGCAGGTGGCGACACCGCTGCTGAACGCGGCCGTGTACTTCTTCATCTTCGGTCTGCTGCTGGGCGCCCGCCGGGGCATCCCGCACGACATCTACGTCCCGTTCCTGGTGACGGGCGTGTTCGTGTTCACGTTCACGCAGAGCTCGGTCCTCGCGGGCGTGCGCGCCATCTCCGGCAACCTCGGACTGGTGCGGGCGCTGCACTTCCCGCGCGCCTCGCTGCCGGTCTCCTTCGCGCTGCAGCAGCTCCAGCAGCTGCTCTTCTCGATGATCGTGCTCGTCGTGGTCATGCTGTCGTTCGGCAGCCTGCCCGACCTGTCGTGGCTGCTGGTCGTGCCCGCGCTGCTGCTGCAGTTCGTCTTCAACACCGGGCTGGCGCTGCTGTTCGCGCGGATGGGCAGCAAGACGCCCGACCTGGCCCAGCTGATGCCGTTCGTGCTGCGTACCTGGATGTACGCCTCGGGCGTGATGTTCAGCATCCCGGCGATGCTCGCCGACAAGGACGTGCCCGGCTGGATCTCCGACGTCCTGCAGTGGAACCCGGCCGCGATCTACATGGACCTGGTCCGCTTCGCGATGATCGACGGCTACGGCAGCTCGTACCTGCCGCCGCACGTGTGGGCGTTCGCGGCGGGCTGGGCGGTACTGGCCGGGGTCTTCGGCTTCGTGTACTTCTGGAAGGCCGAGGAGAGGTACGGCCGTGGCTGATCAGCACACCGACGCGCACGTCCCGACCGTCATCGCGGACGACCTGCACATCGTCTACCGCGTCAACGGCGCCAGGTCCGGCAGGGGCAGCGCCACCGCCGCCCTCAGCCGCATCCTCAAGCGGGGCTCCGACGACACGGCGCGAGGCGTGCGCAAGGTGCACGCCGTGCGGGGCGTCTCCTTCATCGCCTACCGGGGCGAGGCCATCGGCCTGATCGGCTCCAACGGCTCCGGCAAGTCGACGCTGCTGCGCGCCATCGCCGGTCTGCTCCCGGCCGAGGAGGGCAAGGTCTACACCGACGGCCAGCCCTCGCTGCTCGGGGTGAACGCGGCGCTGATGAACGACCTGACGGGCGAACGGAACGTCATACTGGGCGGGCTCGCCATGGGTATGACCCGGGAGCAGATCAAGGAGCGCTACCAGGACATCGTCGACTTCTCGGGCATCAACGAGAAGGGCGACTTCATCACCCTGCCGATGCGCACCTACTCCTCCGGCATGGCGGCCCGGCTGCGCTTCTCCATCGCCGCCGCCAAGGACCACGACGTCCTGATGATCGACGAGGCGCTGGCCACCGGTGACCGCAAGTTCCAGAAGCGCTCCGAGGCCCGGATCCGGGAGCTGCGCAAGGAGGCCGGCACGGTGTTCCTGGTCAGCCACAACAACAAGTCGATCCGGGACACCTGCAACCGCGTCCTGTGGCTGGAGCGCGGCGAACTGCGCATGGACGGCCCCACGGACGAGGTCCTGAAGGAGTACGAGAAGTTCACCGGCAAGTAACCGGCGCGTGGCGGGCCCTGCCGGTACTTCCGGCAGGGCCCCGCGTCTGCGGAGGTGCCCCCAACTCCAGCCCCTCCCGGCGATGTTGTCGCCAGTCGGTGGGCTCCCGTGATGCGCCGGACACCCCCGAGGTCCGATGTGCGCCGTACCACGTAAGCTGTACCGGTCCCCGTAAACGCGGCAACTGGGGCGATAACGCCCGACACTCTCCGTGAGGAAGCGGTGTCGGAGTCCGGGCGGCGTGTCCGAAATAGTGTGTATTCGGTCGGCAGTGTAGAACGGGAGATGTGACGGCAATGGTTACGGAAACTCCCCAGCTCCGGGACGCATGTGCCGTCCGTGCCCAGGACCTCCGGCGGTGACGGTGGCCGGTACGGCGCGCACGCGTGACCCTGAGCGCGACACGCTCGACAAGGCCGCGGGCGAGAACTTCCCCGTCGCCCCCTTCTTCCTGCCCCGCGCCTGGCGCACCGACCTGATGGCCGTGTACGGATTCGCCCGCCTCGTGGACGACATCGGCGACGGCGACCTCACCCCCGGCGGCGCCGACGCCCGCCTGCTCGGCGTCGGCCCGCGGGAGGCCGAGGACCGGCTGCTCCTCCTCGACGCCTTCGAGGCCGACCTGCACCGCGTGTTCGGCTCGACGCCCCGTCACCCCCTGCTGCGGCGCCTCCAGCCGACCGTCCGCCGCCGCTCGCTCACCCCCGGGCCGTTCCTCCGCCTGATCGCCGCCAACCGCCAGGACCAGCTGGTCACGCGCTACGAGACTTACGACGACCTCCTCGCGTACTGCGAACTGTCGGCCAACCCCGTCGGCCGCCTCGTCCTCGCCGTCACCGGCACCACGACGCCCGAACGGATCCGGCGCTCCGACGCGATCTGCACGGCCCTGCAGATCGTCGAGCACCTCCAGGACGTCGCCGAGGACCTCGGCCGCGACCGCGTCTACCTGCCCGCCTCCGACATGAAGCGCTTCCACGTCCAGGAGACGGACCTCGCCGCGACGACCGCGAACGCGTCGGTGCGTGCCCTCGTCGCCCACGAAGCGGCCCGCGCCCGCGCCCTCCTGGACGAGGGCGCGCCGCTGGTCGGCAGCGTCCGGGGCAGGCTGAGGCTGCTGCTCGCCGGGTTCGTGGCGGGCGGCCGTGCCGCCCTGCACGCCATCGCCGCCGCGGGTCACGACGTCCTTCCCGGCCCACCGGCGTCCGGCAGGCTCCGGCTGCTGCGCGAGGTGGGCGTGACCCTGCGAGAAGAGGGGTGATGCGGACCGTGGAGACTCCACCGCAGGTGTCCGCACCGGTACTCGCCGCCTACAGCTACTGCGAGGCCGTCACCGGACACCAGGCCCGCAACTTCGCCTACGGCGTCCGGCTCCTGCCGACGGCCCGGCGCCGCGCGATGTCGGCGCTGTACGCGTTCTCCCGCCGGGTGGACGACATCGGCGACGGCGCCCTCGACAGCGACGTCAAGATCGCCCGGCTGGAGGACACCCGGGCCCTGCTCGCCCGCATCCGGGAGGGCCGGGTGGACGAGGACGACACCGACCCGGTCGCCGTCGCCCTCACCCACGCGGCGGAGCGGTTCCCGATCCCGCTGGGCGGCCTGGACGAACTCATCGACGGCGTCCTGATGGACGTACGCGGTCGGACGTACGAGACCTGGGACGACCTGAAGGTGTACTGCCGCTGTGTGGCGGGCGCCATCGGGCGGCTCTCGCTCGGCGTCTTCGGCACCGAACCGGGAGCGCGCGGCGCCGAACGTGCTCCCGAGTACGCCGACACGCTCGGCCTCGCGCTCCAGCTCACCAACATCCTGCGGGACGTGCGGGAGGACGCCGAGGGCGGACGCACCTACCTGCCCGCCGACGACCTCGCCAAGTTCGGCTGCTCGCCCGGGTTCGACGGGCCTGCCCCGCCGGAGGGCTCCGACTTCGCGGGCCTCGTGCACTTCGAGGTGCGCCGCGCCCGCGCCCTGTTCGCCGAAGGCTACCGTCTGCTTCCCCTGCTCGACCGGCGCAGCGGTGCCTGCGTCGCCGCCATGGCCGGGATCTACCGGCGGCTGCTGGACCGCATCGAGCGCGACCCCGGGGCCGTGCTGCGCGGCCGGGTCTCCCTGCCCGGGCGCGAGAAGGCGTACGTCGCCGTGCGCGGATTGTCCGGACTCGACGCCCGGCAGGTCACCCGGCACGCCGTCAGGAGGCGCGCCTGATGGACGCAGTGGAGAAACCGGATACCGGCCCTCGCACCGGACGAAAGCGCCGGGCACCCCTCTCGTGGCAGCCCGCGTCCCCGCCGGCGACGGGCGGCCGTGCACCCCTCCCGCACGGGCGCCGCGCAGGAGAGGCTGCACGATGACCGACGGCCCGCGGTCCCATCGGCCGCACCCGCGGACCCCGACCCCGGCCCCGGCCCGCACCGGGGGCCACGCCGTCGTGGTCGGCGGAGGGATCGCCGGCACCACCGCCGCACTCGCGCTCGCCGACGCGGGCCTCCGCGTCACCCTGCTGGAAGGCAGGCCCCGCCTCGGCGGGCTCGCCTTCTCCTTCCGGCGCGGCGAGCTGACCGTGGACAACGGCCAGCACGTGTACCTGCGCTGCTGCACCGCCTACCGCTGGTTCCTGGACCGGATCGACGCGGCCGCGCTCGCCCCCCTGCAGGACCGCCTCGACGTGCCCGTCATCGACGCCGCGAAGCCCGAGGGGCGACGGCTCGGCCGGCTGCGCCGCGACGCGCTGCCCGTCCCGCTCCACCTGGCGCGCAGCCTCACCACCTACCCGCACCTGTCGCTCGCCGACCGGGCCCGCGTCGGCCGCGCCGCGCTCGCGCTCAAGCGGCTCGACCCCGCCGACCCCGCCCTGGACACCCAGGACTTCGGCAGCTGGCTCACCGCGCACGGCCAGTCGGCCCGCGCCGTGCGGGCCCTGTGGGACCTGGTCGGCGTCGCCACCCTCAACGCGGTCGCGGGCGACGCCTCGCTGGGGCTCGCCGCGATGGTCTTCAAGACGGGCCTGCTGTCCGACCCGGGCGCCGCCGACATCGGCTGGGCGCGCGTACCGCTGGGCGACCTGCACGACCGGCTGGCCCGCAGGGCGCTCGACGCGGCGGGAGTCCGCACCGAGACCCGTACCCGCGTCACCTCCGTCTCCGCCCACCCGAGCGGCGGCTGGAGCGTCCAGGCTCCCGGCGAGACGCTGGAGGCGGACGCCGTCGTGCTGGCCGTACCGCAGCGCGAGGCGTACGACCTGCTGCCCGCGGGCGCGCTGGACGCCCCCCGACGGCTGCTGGACATCGGCACGGCGCCGATCCTCAACGTCCACGTCGTCTACGACCGCAAGGTCCTCACCGGCCCGTTCTTCGCTGCGCTCGGCACGCCCGTGCAGTGGGTGTTCGACCGCACCGACGCGTCCGGGCTGACGGACGGCCAGTACCTCGCGGTGTCCCAGTCCGCCGCGCACGACGAGATCGACCAGCCCGTGGCGGTGCTGCGCGAGCGCTACCTGCCCGAGCTGGAGCGGCTGCTGCCGCTCGCGCGCGGCGCCCGTGTGCGGGACTTCTTCGTCACCCGGGAGCGCACCGCCACCTTCGCCCCCGCCCCCGGCGTCGGCCGTCTCAGGCCCGGTTCCCGTACCGGGGCCCCCGGCCTGTACCTTGCCGGAGCGTGGACCGCCACCGGGTGGCCCGCGACCATGGAGAGTGCGGTCCGCAGCGGAGTGGGCGCGGCGGACGCCGCGCTGCGCGCCCTGGGACGGCCCCGCCCCCGTCGGCCCTTCGCGTTCGAGGAGGCGGCGTGATGCCCGGTCACGGAGCGTCGGGCCCCCGCACCCCCGGCACCGCAACAAGAGGAGAGAAAGTGCCCACAGCGCCCCCGGCCCTCATGGCCCCCCCACGGACCACGGTGGACGTGACCGCGCTCCTGGAGCGCGGCCGGACCCTGGCCACGCCGGTGCTGCGGGCCGCTGTCGAGCGGCTGGCGCCTCCCATGGACACGGTCGCGTCGTACCACTTCGGCTGGATCGACGCCGACGGCAAACCCGCGGACGGGGACGGCGGCAAGGCCGTGCGTCCCGCCCTGGCGATCCTCTCCGCCGAGGTCACCGGCGCCCCGCCCGAGACGGGCGTGCCCGGCGCGGTCGCGGTGGAACTGATCCACAACTTCTCGCTCCTGCACGACGACCTGATGGACGGCGACGAACAGCGCCGGCACCGCGACACGGTCTGGAAGGTGCACGGTCCCGCCCAGGCCATCCTGGTCGGCGACGCCCTGTTCGCCCTGGCCAACGAGGTGCTGCTGGAAGTCGCCACCGTCGAGGCCGGCCGCGCCGCCCGCCGCCTGGCCGCCGCCACCCGCGCCCTGATCGACGGTCAGGCACAGGACATCTCCTACGAGCACCGCGACCGGGTCAGCGTCGAGGAGTGCCTGGAGATGGAGGGCAACAAGACCGGCGCCCTGATCGCCTGCGCCAGCTCCGTCGGCGCCGTCCTCGGCGGTGCCGACGACCGCACCGCCGACGCCCTGGAGCGGTACGGCTACCACCTGGGCCTCGCCTTCCAGGCCGTCGACGACCTCCTCGGCATCTGGGGCGACCCCGTCTCCACCGGCAAGCAGGCCTGGAGCGACCTGCGCCAGCGCAAGAAGTCCCTGCCGGTGGTCGCCGCGCTCGCGGCGGACGGCGCCGCCGCCGAGCAGCTCGGCGCCATCCTGGCCGCCGACGCCGAGAGCAGCGACTTCGCGGGCTTCTCCGAGGAGGAGTTCGCGGCCCGCGCCGCCCTCATCGAGCGGGCCGGCGGCCGTGACTGGACCGCAGCGGAAGCCCGCCGTCAGCACACCTTCGCCCTCGAGGCGCTGGACGTCGTCGACATGCCCGACCGGGTCCGCGACCAGTTCACGGCGCTCGCGGACTTCGTCGTCGTACGAAAGAGATGATCACTATCGGTCGAATAGCCCTCGCGTAGTCGCCGGCCGGTGCCGTGAGGCACCATCGGAGCACCGGCCGACGGCGGACCCGCAGCAGACGCACACCTTGCCACTGCACGAAGGGGAAGCCATGACAGCGACGACCGACGGAAGCACCGGGGCCGCCCTGCCGGCCCACGCTGCCGCGGCCGGCGAAAACGCCACTGCCACCGACAACGTCACCGACATCGGCACCCACACCCGTAACGGCCTTCCGGTCCCCGGGGCGGACGAGGGACCGGATGCCGCCACCCGCGCCATGCGGCGCGCCACGGACTTCCTGCTCGCCCGGCAGGACCCCGAGGGATGGTGGAAGGGCGACCTCGAGACGAACGTCACGATGGACGCCGAGGACCTGCTCCTGCGCCAGTTCCTGAACATCCGCGACGACGCCACCACCCGCGCCGCCGCCCTCTTCATCCGCGGGGAACAGCTCGAGGACGGCACCTGGGCCACCTTCCACGGCGGGCCCGGCGACGTCTCCGCCACCGTCGAGGCGTACGTCGCCCTGCGGCTGGCCGGCGACCCGCCCGACGCCACGCACATGGCGAAGGCGTCGGCCTGGGTCCGGGCGCGGGGCGGTATCGCCGCCGCCAGGGTCTTCACCCGGATCTGGCTCGCCCTGTTCGGCTGGTGGAAGTGGGAGGACCTCCCCGAACTCCCGCCCGAGCTCATCTACTTCCCCCGCTGGGCGCCCCTCAACATCTACGACTTCGGCTGCTGGGCCCGGCAGACCATCGTGCCGCTCACCGTCGTCTCCGCGAAGCGCCCCGTGCGCCCCGCGCCCTTCCGGCTCGACGAGCTGCACACCGATCCCGCCGACCCCAACCCCGCCAGGCCGCTCGCCGCCCCGACGACGTGGGACGGCGTCTTCCAGCGGCTCGACAAGGGCCTGCACGCCCTGCGCCGCGTCGCACCGCGCCGGCTGCGCCGGGCGGCCATGAACTCCGCCGCCCGCTGGATCATCGAACGGCAGGAGAACGACGGCTGCTGGGGCGGCATCCAGCCGCCCGCCGTGTACTCGGTCATCGCCCTGCACCTTCTGGGGTACGACCTGAACCACCCGGTGATGCGCGCAGGGCTGGAGTCCCTCGACCGCTTCGCGGTGTGGCGCGAGGACGGCGCCCGCATGATCGAGGCCTGCCAGTCCCCGGTGTGGGACACGTGCCTCGCCACCATCGCGCTCGCCGACGCGGGACTGCCCGCCGACCACCCGCAGCTCGTCAGGGCCGCCGACTGGATGCTCGGCGAGCAGATCGTACGGCCCGGCGACTGGTCCGTACGACGGCCGCAGCTGCCGCCCGGAGGCTGGGCGTTCGAATTCCACAACGACAACTACCCCGACATCGACGACACCGCCGAGGTGGTTCTGGCGCTGCGCCGCGTCGAGCACCACGACCCGGAGCGCGTGGAGCGGGCCGTCGCGCGCGGGGTGCGCTGGACACTCGGCATGCAGTCGAGGAACGGCGCGTGGGGTGCCTTCGACGTCGACAACACCAGCCCCTTCCCCAACCGCCTGCCGTTCTGCGACTTCGGCGAGGTCATCGACCCGCCGTCCGCCGACGTCACCGCGCACGTCGTGGAGATGCTCGCCGTGGAGGGCCTCACCCACGATCCGCGTACCCGGCGCGGCATCGAGTGGCTGCTCGCCGAACAGGAGCCGGACGGCTCGTGGTTCGGTCGCTGGGGCGTCAACTACGTGTACGGCACCGGCTCCGTCGTCCCCGCCCTGACGGCCGCCGGGCTGCCCGCCTCGCACCCGGCGATCCGGCGGGCGGTGGCCTGGCTGGTGTCCGTGCAGAACGACGACGGCGGCTGGGGCGAGGACCTGCGCTCCTACAAGTACGCCGCGGAATGGAGCGGACGCGGCGCCTCCACCGCCTCGCAGACCGCCTGGGCGCTGATGGCACTGCTCGCGGCGGGGGAGCGGGAGTCACGGGCCGTGGAGCGCGGCATCGCCTGGCTCGCCGACACCCAGCGGGAGGACGGCTCCTGGGACGAGCCGTACTTCACCGGCACCGGCTTCCCCTGGGACTTCTCCATCAACTACCACCTCTACCGGCAGGTCTTCCCGCTCACCGCGCTCGGCCGGTACGTGCACGGCGAGCCCTTCGTCGCGAAGGCCGGCGCCCGCCGCACCGCGCAACCCCGCGCCGGGGCCAAGGGCAGCCCGTGATGCCACCGCCCGGCCCGGCGGCCCTGTCCGCCCCGCTGCTGATCGCCTGCGCGCTCGGCATCGAGCAGCTGGCGCTGCGCGGGTTCACGTCGCGTACGTTCACGAGGCGTACGTTCACGACCCGCACGGGCGGCCGTGACGAGCCCGGCGGGAGCGGCGCGAGTGGCGATGCCGGTGGTCCGGTCACCGTGCTCCGCACCGGCATGGGACCGGCCGCCGCCGAACGCTCCGTCGGCCGGGCGCTCGCCGACCCGCTCCTCGACGCCGCCGCCGTCCTCGCCACCGGGTTCTGTGCGGGGCTCGCACCCGGCATGCACCCCGGCGACCTGGTGGTGGCCGAGGAGACCCGGGACCCGTGCGGTACAACCCCCTGCGTGGGCACCGACCTGCTGGTCGCGGAACTGGGACGCACCCTGCCCGGCCGGACCGTCCACACCGGCACCCTCACCGGCTCCGACCATGTCGTCCGCGGCGCAGAGCGCGCCGCACTGCACGCCACCGGCGCGATCGCCGTGGACATGGAGTCGGCGGCCACGCTCCGAAGCGCCGTACGCACCGGCGCGCGCCCCGTTGCCGCCGTACGAGTGGTCGTGGACGCTCCAGAGCATGAACTGGTTCGTATCGGCACGGTGCGCGGTGGAATATCGGCTTTCCGCGTTCTTCGTTCCGTGCTTCCCGCATTCTTCGAATGGCACCGTTCCCTGCTGCTCCCCCGGAGGTGAGCCAGATGGCCATGCCGCTGCGCCAGTCCATCAAGGTCGCTACGTACCTGGCCGAACAGAGGCTCCGCAGGCGGGACAAGTTTCCGCTCATCGTCGAGCTCGAACCGCTCTTCGCCTGCAACCTGAAATGCGAGGGCTGCGGCAAGATCCAGCACCCCGCCGGGGTGCTCAGGCAGCGCATGCCGGTCGCCCAGGCCGTCGGGGCGGTGCTGGAGTCCGGGGCGCCCATGGTGTCCATCGCCGGCGGCGAACCCCTGATGCACCCTCAGATCGGTGAGATCGTGCGCCAGTTGGTGGCGAAGAGGAAGTACGTCTTCCTGTGCACCAACGCCATGCTGCTGCGCAAGAAGCTGGACGAGTTCACGCCTTCCGCCTACTTCGCCTTCGCCGTGCACATCGACGGGCTGCGCGAGCGGCACGACGAGTCGGTCGCGAAGGAGGGCGTGTTCGACGAGGCCGTGGCGGCCATCCAGGAGGCCAAGCGGCGCGGCTTCCGCGTCACCACGAACTCCACCTTCTTCAACACCGACACCCCGCAGACCATCATCGAGGTGCTGAACTACCTCAACGACGACCTCAAGGTCGACGAGATGATGATCTCGCCCGCCTACGCCTACGAGAAGGCACCCGACCAGGAGCACTTCCTCGGCGTGGAGCAGACCCGCGATCTGTTCCGGAAGGCCTTCGCGGGCGGCAACCGGCGCCGCTGGCGCCTCAACCACTCCCCGCTGTTCCTCGACTTCCTCGAGGGCAAGGTCGACTTCCCGTGCACGGCCTGGGCCATCCCGAACTACAGCCTCTTCGGCTGGCAGCGCCCCTGCTACCTGATGAGCGACGGCTACGTGCCGACGTACCGGGAGCTGATCGAGGAGACCGACTGGGACAAGTACGGCCGCGGCAAGGACCCGCGCTGCGCCAACTGCATGGCGCACTGCGGCTACGAGCCGACCGCCGTCCTCGCCACCATGGGCTCCCTGAAGGAGTCCCTGCGCGCCCTGCGCGAAACCGTCGCACCGAGCGGGGGGAGCTGAAGAGCGAGCGGAGCGGGAAGCCGGAACAGCGGCACCAACCGGAACGGACGAGGAAACGGAACGGACGGGAAGGCCGGACGCACGGTCCGAGCCGAAGCGCCGGACGAGTCGGACGGGCCAAGGACGAGAGCGCCGGACGAGCCGGAGTGCCGGACGAGCCAAGGACGAGTCGAACCGCCGGGCGAGCTGACCAGGGAGCAACCGGAATGACCACCGCGGAATCCGCCTCGTCACCGCCGCCGCAGGCCGGCGCCTTCGACCTCGGCGCGCTGCTGGCCGAACGCGGAGCCGAGCGCTACGAGCTGCACACCCGGCACCTCAACCACCAGCTCCCGCGCGTGCTGCGCACCCTCGGCTTCGACAAGGTCTATGAGCGTGCCGAGGGTGCGTATTTCTGGGACGCCGACGGCAACGACTACCTGGACATGCTCGCCGGGTTCGGCGTGATGGGCCTGGGCCGCCACCACCCCGTGGTCCGCAAGGCCCTGCACGACGTCCTCGACCTGGACCTCGCCGACCTCACCCGCTTCGACTGCCAGCCGCTGCCCGGCCTGCTCGCCGAACGGCTCCTCGCGCACACCCCGCACCTGGACCGGGTGTTCTTCGGCAACAGCGGCACGGAAGCCGTCGAGAGCGCGCTGAAGTTCGCCCGCTACGCCACCGGCAGGCCGCGCGTCCTGTACTGCGAGCACGCCTTCCACGGCCTGACCACCGGCTCCCTCTCCGTGAACGGCGAGGCCGGGTTCCGCGACGGGTTCGCCCCGCTGCTGCCCGACACGGCCGTCCCCCTCGGCGATCTCGACGCACTCGCGCGCGAGCTGCGCAGGGGGGATGTGGCCGCGCTGATCGTCGAACCGATCCAGGGCAAGGGCGTGCACGCCGCGCCGCCCGGCTATCTGCGCGCCGCGCAGGACCTCCTGCACCGGCACAAGGCGCTGCTCATCGCCGACGAGGTGCAGACCGGCCTCGGCCGCACCGGCGACTTCTACGCCCACCAGCACGAGGAAGGAGTCGAACCGGACCTGGTGTGCGTGGCGAAGGCCCTGTCCGGTGGCTACGTCCCGGTCGGCGCCACCCTCGGCAGGGACTGGATCTTCAAGAAGGTCTACTCCTCCATGGACCGCGTGCTCGTCCACTCGGCGAGCTTCGGCGCCAACGCGCAGGCCATGGCGGCGGGCCTGGCCGTATTGTCCGTGATGGAGAACGAACAGACCGTGGCCGGCGTCCGGGCCACCGGCGAGTTGCTGAGGTCCCGGCTGGCCGCGCTGGTCGACACCTACGAGCTGCTCGCCGACGTCCGCGGCCGGGGGCTGATGATCGGCATCGAGTTCGGCAGGCCGCGGTCACTGAAGCTGCGTGGCCGGTGGGCCATGGTGCAGGCCGCCCGCACGGGACTGTTCGCGCAGATGGTGGTCGTGCCCCTGCTCCGGCGCCACCGCATCCTCACCCAGGTCTCCGGCGACCACATGGAGGTCATCAAGCTGATTCCGCCGCTGATCATCGGCGAGCGGGAGGTGGACCGCTTCGTCGACGCCTTCACCGCCGTGATGGACGACGCGCACAGCGGCAGCGGGCTGATCTGGGACTTCGGCCGGACCCTGGTGAAGCAGGCGATGACCAACCGCTGAGGCACCACTTTGCCTCTCAGGCAAAAAATTTGCCTGAGAGGCAATCCCTGGGCTGAATAGACGCATGAACTCGTCCGAGCCCGTTTCAGAGCCCGAGCGCGCGTACCCACCCCCGCCCGACCGAGAGTCCGCCCCCACGCCCGAGTACGGCCCCGCGCCCGAATCTCGCCCTGAGGCGAACCCGCCCGCTGATCCGCCCGCCGATCTGTCCGCCGATCTGTCCGCCGGGCCGCCCGAGGTGGGCACGCTCGTCGCGCCCCAGCTCCGCGCCCTGCGTCGTCGCGCGGGCCTCACCCTGGAGGCCGCGGCCCGCGCCGCCGCCCTGTCGCCCGCCCACCTGTCCCGGCTGGAGACCGGCCGTCGCCAGCCGTCGCTGCCGATGCTGCTGGCTCTCGCCCGCGTCTACGGGACGACCGTCTCCGAACTGCTCGGTGAGCAGACCGCCGACCGGGACGCCGTCGTGCGGGCCGCCGACATGGAACCGACGGCCGCGGGCGGCTGGACGTACTGGCAGGCCGGGTCGCCCGGCCGTGGCATGCAGGCCCTGCGCGTCCGTGTCCCGTACGGCGCGCAGGGCGACGTGGTGCGCGTCCACCCCGGTGAGGAGTGGCTGTACGTGCTCAAGGGCAGGCTGCGGCTCCGTCTCGGCGACACCCTGCACCGGCTCGAGCCGGGCGACAGCGCGCACTTCGACTCGCTGACCCCGCACCGCATCGCCGCGGGCGGCCCGGACGAGGTCGAGCTCCTCTTCGTCCACACCCTGCTGCAGAGCCCCACGGCCTCGCTGTGCCTGGGCCCGTTCACCGGAGGCACGTCATGAGCGACATCGAGGACAAGTTCCCGCGCGCCCTGTGGGTCCGGCTGATCATCTACATCGCCGTGGGGCACGTCTTCGCGGCCTTCGTGTGGCTGCTGTTCGAGGTCGGCGCGCAGTAGGGCGCGGAGCGCGGCGCCGGCCTCGGGGCGTACGTCAGTCCAGCAGGCGTTCGCGCAGCCGCTCGCGGATCTCGGGGGTGACGCCGAGCCCGTTCTCGAGGTAGGCCGGGACGCCGCCCCAGGTGTCCTGGATCGTGTCGAAGGCCGCCGCGAGGTACTCGGCGCGCGCGTCGAACAGGGGGTCGAGCAGCTCCATGACCTCGGGGGAGTAGGCCGAGGCGGACGTGGCGCTGCGGCGCACCTTGTAGCGGCGGTGCTTGGCGTTCGACTTCAGGTAGTCCTCGGCTATCGCGTCCCGCTCGACGCCCAGGGCGAGCAGGGTCACGGCTATGGACAGGCCCGCGCGGTCCTTTCCGGCCGCGCAGTGCATCAGCGCGGGGAGGCTGTCCTCGGCGAGCGAGTGCAGCACCCGCGAGTGCTCCGCGGTGCGCTCCGTGATGACCGTCCGGTACGAGTCGATCATCCGGGCGGCGCCCCTGCCGTCCGAGAGGACCGCGCGCAGCTGCTCGAGGTCGCCGTCCCGCACCATCTTCCAGAACTCGGCGCCGTCGGCCGGGTCGCTCAGCGGCAGGTTCACATTGCGGACGCCCGGCAGCGCGACGTCCGGGCCCTCCAGCTTCTGGTCGGCCGCGTTGCGGAAGTCGAAGATCGTGTGCAGGCCGAGGGAGGCGAGGAAGGCGGCGTCGTCCTCTGTCGCGTGCGCGAGGTGACCGCTGCGGAACAGCACGCCGTACCGCACCCGGCGGCCGTCCACGGTCGGCAATCCGCCGACGTCACGGAAGTTGCGCACTCCGGCCAGCTCGGGCTCGGTCGACGGGACCTGCTGCGTCACGTGGACTCCTCACACTCGGCCCCGCCGGCGCGGCTCACCGACGGGCACACGCCGACGATACGACACGCCTGCCGGACAATATGAGAGGGACGTAGTGACTCAACTTGCGCTGTAACAAATGAAATCGGACATAGTTTTTGATCGGTAGCCTATCCACCTCTATGAGTCATTGGTCCGAATTGGTCGTTTGTGCGTAACGTGCCCCGATAGTAAGGGGGATGGGGTGTGGGGCGTGAGCAGCGTCATAATCGTGACGATCCGCTGTCGCCATGTTCACGTAATTCAACCGCGTTACCTGGGGATTGAAGAAGCGCGAAAGATCCTGTTCCACGCTCGGTGACGGGCATAACCCTGATCGCCCGCACAAAAGCGCGTTCGCGGACAAACCCAGGCTTGTTTCTCAGCCATCCGGTCGCTTACGTTCGCCACCGATCCGGACGGACGCCTAATCCTGCCGCCGTCCGGAAGCCCGCACACACTTCGACCCGTGTACGGCAGGAGCGGGGGACCCACAGGTACAACCGCCTGTTCCGGTCTCCGGACACAGGCTCGGGGTGAAGCCGCGCACACCGCGGCCGGGCATCTCCAGTCCGAACCCGACAGCTCACCTCGTAGGCGCCGGAGAGGAATTCGCCATGCCCGCGAAGGGTAAGCACCGCCGTACGAAGTCACCGCGTTTCACCCGGTCCATCGCCGTCGCCGGAACCGGCGGCGCCGCACTTGCCATTCCGCTTCTCGGGGCCACCGGCGCTCACGCCGCCCCCGCGCAGCAGGTTTCCGAAAAGGCCGTCCAGTCCCTTCCGGAGGCGCAGCACAAGCCCGCCGGCAAGGACACCGCGAAGAACTCCGCCCCGCGCGTCTACACGGTGAAGGGCGGCGACTTCCTGTCGAAGATCGCCGACGAGCAGAACGTCAGCGGCGGCTGGAAGAAGCTGTACCGGGACAACCGCGCCACCATCGGCGACGACCCGTCGCTGATCCACCCCGGCCTCAAGCTCGCCATCGGCAAGAAGGCCGCGACGAGCACGGCCGAGCCGTCGGCGAAGTCCTCGTCGGCCTTGAAGTCGTCGAAGTCGTCGAAGTCCGCGAAGACCGCCGCGCCCTCGTCGGGCCGGAGCACGACGCCCGCCGCGCAGCCCTCCGGCTCCGGCTTCGTGCTGCCCGTGTCCGGCGCCGGCGTCGGCACCGCCTACAAGGTCCCCGGCGGCATGTGGTCCAGCGGCTACCACACCGGCGTCGACTTCGTCGTCCCGACCGGCACCGCCCTGAAGTCCGTCGGCGCGGGCACCGTCGTCTCCGCGGGCTGGGGCGGCGCGTACGGCAATCAGGTCGTCATCAAGCTCGGCGACGGCCACTACGCCCAGTACGCCCACCTGTCCTCGCTGTCCGTCTCGGCCGGCCAGACCGTGACCGCAGGCCAGCAGGTCGGTCTCTCCGGCACGACCGGCAACTCCACCGGACCGCACCTGCACTTCGAGATCCGCACCACGCCGGACTACGGCTCGGACGTGGACCCGATGGCGTACCTGCGCTCGCACGGCGCCTCCGGCGCCTGACACCACTTGGCGCACCGGCCCGTACGGCACCCGGCGCGACCACTCGCCTGACACGCAGCCGAAGGCCGGACTCCCGATCCCCGGGGTCCGGCCTTCGGCGTACCCGGGCGGCCGCGCCCGCGGCGCGGCTCCTCGCCCATTCCCGCGCTCGTTCCCGGGTCGACGAACACTCGAGGTGGCTCATCTCACCGCCCGTCACCCCTTTCCTACGCTCGCGTAAGCCTCATGCGAAGGTGAATCATGGGCCGACGTGGCAGACGATTCGAAGAATGACAGCAGATCAGTGATCGGGTCGTACGTGGCGGTGGGGGACAGCTTCACCGAGGGCGTGGGCGACCCGGGCCCCGACGGGTCGTTCGTCGGCTGGGCGGACAGGTTCGCGGTACTGCTCGCGGACCGGCGGCCCGAGGGCGACTTCCGGTACACCAACCTCGCCGTGCGCGGCAAACTGCTCGACCAGATCGTTGCGGACCAGCTTCCCCGAACGGCGCGACTCGCCCCGGACCTCGTCTCGTTCTGTGCCGGCGGCAACGACATCCTGCGGCCCGGCACCGACCCCGACGAGGTGGCCGAGAGGTTCGAGAGGGCCGTCGCCGCTCTGACGGCCGCAGCGGGCACCGTGATGGTGACGACCGGCTTCGACACCCGGACCATGCCCGTGCTGAAGCACCTGCGCGGGAAGATCGCCACCTACAACGGCCATGTGCGTGCCGTCGCCGACCGGTACGGCTGTCCCGTGCTCGACCTGTGGTCCCTCAAGACCCTCCAGGACCGCAGGGCGTGGGACGCCGACCGGCTGCACCTCTCCCCGGAGGGGCACACGCGCGTGGCGCTCCGCGCGGGTCAGGTCCTCGGCCTGGAGGTCCCCGCCGACCCCGACCAGCCCTGGCCGCCGCTGCCGTCGCGCGGCACGTTCGAGGTGCGGCGCGACGACGTGCAGTGGGCGCGCGAGTACCTGGTGCCGTGGATCGGGCGCCGGCTGCGCGGCGAGTCCTCGGGGGACCATGTGACCGCCAAGGGCGCGCTGTCGCCGGACGACATCAGGATGCGCATCGCCGCCGTCGCCTGAGGCGCCAGGAGCGGAAGCAGCGGCGGGGAGGCTGGGCGGCGGGGAGCAGTGCCCCGCCGCCACCAACTCCGCGCGGGTGAGGCCCCGTTCGCGGGCCAGGGCCGCGTCGGCCGGCTCCCGGGCCCGGGCCGGTGACAGCGCGCCCGGGTAGGACGTCAGCTGCACGGCGAGCCCGTCGAGGAGCGCGGTCAGACGCAGCGCCGCGTCGGCGGGCCCGGCGCGGCGGAACTCACCCGCCGTCACACCCTCCGCGACGACCCCGGCGATCGCCGCCTTCCCCTGCCGGTCGAGGCCGCCCGGTCAGACCCTGCGGCACGGGCTCGCGCAGCGCCGCCGCCCACCCCTCGATCCACAGCCGCCACCCGTCGGCGCGTACCACCGCACCGCGTCCCGCAGCCGGCGCAGCGCCGTCGTACGGCGCCCGAGCAATCCGCGCAGCCGGGCGAGGTCGTCCTGGGCGGCATGTGCGAAGGCGGCGGCGACCAGCTTGTCCCTGGAGGAGGAGTGGTACAGCACGAGCGCGTTGCTCACCCCTGGTGCGGCAGCCACATCGGCGATCCGGACGGCGACCACGCCCCGCGCCTCGATCGGCTCGACGGTGGCCCGCGCCATCTCGGCGCGCCGCTCGGCGGCACCCGATCGCACCCTCACCACGGTGTCACCCTACGAGCGGTACCAGCCGAACCGCTCGGAAATGTCCGACAGGCGCTCTTCCGCCACGGCGTGGGCGGCGGCTCGCGGCGTTGTCCCACCGGCCGCCGCGCGGCTCAGCACCCCGTCCGTCAGCGCCCGCATCGAGCCCCGTACGTGGGCGAACGCCTCGTCCGGGTCGGCGTCGACGTCCCCGAACAGCGTCCACCACCACCAGGCGTTGGTCGCGGAGTTCACGACCACGTCCGGCAGCACCATCACCCCGCGCGCCGCCAGCACCGCCTCCGCCTCCGGCAGGACCGGCATGTTGGCCGCCTCGACCACCAGACGGGCGGTGATCCGCGCCTCGTTGGAGACGTCGACGGCGTACGACACGGCCGCCGGCACCAGTACCTCGGCGTCGGCGGACAGCCACGCGTCCGGCGGCAGTTCGCGGTCGCGTGGCCCCAGCGCCCCGCGGTCCACGCCGCCGTGGGCGTCCCGCGCGTCGAGCAGCGCCTCCACGTCGAGACCGTCCGGGTTGACGATCGTGCCCTTGACGTCGGCCACCGCCACCACCGTCAGACCCGCCCGCGCCAGGAAACGGGCCGTGGCGCCGCCCATGGTGCCGAACCCCTGCAGCGCGACGCGCGTCCCGGCGTGCGGCACGCCTGCCCGGTCCAGGGCCGTGAGCGTGGCCTCGGCGACGCCGCAGCCGCCGACCAGCTCGGGCAGTCCGATGCCGTCCACCTCGAGAGCGAAGGCGCTGGCGAGCCGGCGCCGGGCCGCGGTCTCGTCGTCGAGCAACGGGTACACCGCCTGGACCGACGACACGAGCCCCGCCTCGACGACCGCCCGGTCCACCATCTCCTGGCCGAGCCCCAGGTCCTCACCCGTGGTCCAACAGCATGCGACATAGGGCCGCACCGCCCGCAGGAACCGCACCAGCAGCCCGTACGCCCGAGGGTCCCGCGGGTCGCAGTCGATGCCGCCCTTGGCGCCGCCCAGCGGCACGTACCGCCGCGCGGGGTCGTAGTGCAGCGCCTCCTTCATGGACATGCCGCGGGCGAGCCCGGCGACCTCCTGCGCCGTGCAGCCCTCGCGCATCCGCAGCCCGCCACTGGCCACCCCGCGCACCAGCCGGTCCACGACCAGGAAGCCACGGCGACCGGTGATGTGGTCGGTCCAGGTGAGGGACAGCAGCGGGCTGGTCACGGGGTCTCCTGACAGCGGCCGGGCGGGAGAAGCGGTCCGGGGGTGGCCCACTGAACCGCGGGTCAGCATCGTCGGGGATCGGCGACCCTGTCAACGTGCGGTGACAAGGGCTTTTTCGCACCGCGGCCGGGCCGGGCCGCGCGGGCGCGGAGGCCGACCGGTGAGGCGTCCGGGCCGGAATGCGTCCTGCGGGCCCGGCGGTGCCGGTGGGGCTGCCCATAATGGATGTCTGACCGACTCCACCTGGAGGTACTGTGGCCGGTTTCCGTAACCCGGGATCCGGGCTCCGCGCGCTGCGGCCCGCGGCGTTCGGCGCGGACCCGAGCGGCGAGCGCATGGCGCGCATCCGCAGATCGCCGCACTTCGCGGACGGTGTCTTCCAGAACCCCGGCGGCACGGCCAGGACCCGCCCGTCCGGCTCGGCCGGCTCCTTCGCGAAGGTCTACTTCGACAGGGAAGCCCGGCCCCGCCGCTCGCCCCGCGGCACGGTCCCGCTCCACCCCACGACGGCCGCCGACCTCGCCGAGGCGCCCGCGACCGGACTGCGGCTGACATGGATCGGCCACTCCAGCGTGCTCGCGGAGATCGACGGACAGCGCGTGCTGTTCGACCCGGTGTGGGGCGAGCGCTGCTCCCCCTTCCCCTTCGCCGGACCCCGGCGGCTGCACCCCGTACCCCTGCCGCTGACCGCGCTCGGCCCGGTTGACGTCGTCGTGATCTCCCACGACCACTACGACCACCTGGACATGCCGACGATCAGGGCACTGGCAGGCACGGACACCGTGTTCGCCGTGCCGCTGGGCGTCGGCGCCCACCTGGAACGCTGGGGCGTGTCGGCGGACCGGCTGCGCGAGCTGGACTGGCACGAGTCGACGCGCGTCGGCGGGCTCACCCTGACGGCCACCCCGGCCCGCCACTTCTGCGGCCGCGGCCTCCGCAACTTCCAGCACACGCTGTGGGCGTCCTGGGCCGTCGCGGGGGAACGGCACCGGATCTACCACAGCGGCGACACCGGATACTTCGAGGGTTTCCGGGACATCGGCGCCGCGCACGGCCCGTTCGACGCGACGATGATCCAGATCGGCGCGTACAGCGCGTTCTGGCCGGACATCCACATGACGCCGGAGGAGGGCGTCCGCGCCCACCTCGACCTTCAGGGCGGCCGTCCGTCGGGGGTGCTGCTGCCCATCCACTGGGGCACCTTCAACCTCGCCCCGCACGCCTGGGCGGAGCCGGGGGAGTGGACGAAGGACGCCGCGGACACGGCCGGGCAGGCCGTCGCGCTGCCCCGCCCCGGCGAGCCCTTCGAGCCGGGCGGCGGACTCCCCGTGGACCCGTGGTGGCGGGCGGTCTCCGCGCCGATCGCCCACCCCTGGCGCGAGCCCGGCCACCGGGACGACACCCTGGCCGACCGGCCCGGCCTCGACCTCGCGGGCGAGCGCTGACGCGGAGCGGCACCCGGCGAGCCCCTTGAACAGTGAGCGGCCCGGCCGCCGTCTGCGCGGCCGGGCCGCTTCCGCGCGCCCGCGCGACGGCACCCCGCTCGGTGCCACAGGCCGCCCACAGCCGCCCGCGCCGCCTCACGCCCCCGCCGTGTACTGCCCGTGACATCACCGGGCGGCCCGGGCGGAGCAGTCACGAGGTACGGAGAGCCTCTTTGCGCATGTCCGAGGTCGGGATGCGGCGGGGACCAGCGGCAGCGGCAAGACCACGGCTTGCGACGCCCGAACCCGGACCGTCCGCTCCTGATCGCCATTGACCAGGTCAGATTCCTCTGTGTCTGTTTGTGAGCGAGCACTCGAAGGGTTAATTAGGTCATTCGTGCGAGGACTCATACCGGAGCAGGACGATCGCCGTACAAGTTTGTCAACTGCCCACTTCACGTGAACCATTGGCGACTACGGTGAGTGTCCGTTGGGCGACTCAGGGCCGATTGCACAGGCCTGTCCGACGACACCGCGACGAGGCACGGCGGATCGCTCAGACCGCGTGCCGCCCGGATCGCCGGGCCCCCAACCGACGGACAGTACGAGGACACGGATGTCTCACCTCCGCGCACCGGCCGGACGCGCCGACCGCCGTGAGGGCGGGCGGCACGGACGACCGGTCGTTCGCACCACCCCCGCACTGCCCGGAGCCGGCATACGCCACCAACTGATGCGCATGGCCGTGCTCCCGCCCGTCGCCGTCGCCCTCAGCGGCTGCGCCGCCGTCCTGTTCACCGTCCGCTCCACCGGCGCCGGGCCCTCGCCCGCCCTGTGGGCCGTACTCGCCGGCGCGTTCTCGGTCACCGTCGCCGGCGTCCTCACCGGCGCCGTCGCCGCCGACCGGGCCGCCCGCACCGTCCGCGACCGCGTCGCCGACCTGCGCCGCAGCACCGCGCGCGGCGAGGCCGAACTGCACGCGCTCCTGGAGCAATTGCGGCGCGGCGACGGCCCGCCGCCCCGGCGCACACCGCCCGCCGGACCGCCCGAGCACGCCGACGACTTCGAGCTTCTCGCAGCCGACCTCGACCACGCGCACGACGCCGCCGTCAGCGCCGTCGTCCAGGCGGCCCAGCTCTCCAGCCAGACGGGCAGCGAACAGAAGCTGGAGGTCTTCGTCAACCTCGCCCGGCGGCTGCAGTCCCTCGTGCACCGAGAGATCTCCGCGCTGGACGAGCTGGAGAACGAGATCGAGGACCCCGACCTGCTCAAGGGCCTCTTCCACGTCGACCACCTCGCCACCCGCATCCGCCGCCACGCCGAGAATCTCGCCGTGCTCGGCGGCGCCGTCTCCCGGCGGCAGTGGAGCAACCCCGTCCCCATGATCGAGGTGCTGCGCTCGGCGATCGCCGAGGTCGAGCAGTACTCCCGGGTACGGCTCGTCCCGCCGCTCGACGGGGACCTGCGCGGCCACGCCGTCGCCGACGTCATCCACCTGCTGGCCGAACTCGTCGAGAACGCCACCGTGTTCTCCGCCCCGCACACCCCTGTCCTGCTCCGCGCCGGTTTCGTCACCTCCGGACTCGCCGTCGAGATCGAGGACCGCGGCCTGGGCATGCCGGCCGAGGAGCGCAGCCGGATGAACGCCCTGCTGGCCGACCCGGACCAGGTCAACGTCGCCGGCCTCCTCTCCGACGGCCGCATCGGCCTGTACGTCGTCTCCCAGCTCGCCCGGCGGCACGGCATCACCGTGCGCCTGCAGTCCAACATCTACGGCGGCGTCCAGGCCGTCCTCGTCGTGCCGCAGGAACTGCTGGGCCCGGCCCCGGTCACCGCCGGAGCCGTACCGGCGACGCAGGAGCTGCCGCCGGCCGTGCAGGGCGCCTGGTACGGCGGATCCGGGCTCGACGTCACCGAAGACGTACCGCAGTACACCGCCGACGTGCCGCCGTACGCGGCACCCGAGGCGTACGGAGCGCCGGGGCCAGGCGTGCCGTACACGCCGTCGCGGTACGACGACCACGACGTCCCGCCCGGCACCGGCCTGCCCCACGCACCGCACACCACGCCGGCACCGGACGTGCCGCCGCCGCTGCCCGTGCGCGGCGCCCACCGCCCCCGCCCCACCGAGGCCGCCCCCGGCGCCCGGCCCGACGACCGGCAGACCCCGGCCGAGCACCCGGACACCCCGTACGCCGGAACCGCGCGCGGCGCCATGGACAAGCCCCACCTGCCCCGCCGCCGCGCCCAGGAACACCTCGCACCCCAGCTGCGCGGCGGCCCCCCGCCCCGGCAGCGGCAGGACAGCGACGACACCGTGGGCCACGACCCGGGCCTCATGGCCGCGTTCCAGCGCGGCATCGGTCGCGCCGAGTCCGAACAGCGCCTCGACACCGGCGCGTACGGCGTCGACCCCGGCCGCACGGCGACGCCGTACCCGTACGCGCACCAGGAACCGCTCCGTGACGAGCCCGCCCCGTTCGTCCGCCCGGCCGTCAGCACGACCCTCGCGGCCGGCAACGCGGGCGACGCCGTCCACGCGCACGGCATCCACGACGACGGCGGGCCCCTGTCCCGCACCGACCACACCGCCCGGCCCGACAGGAGCAGCACAGCCGGATGACCACGACCCCCGTCCCCACTCCCACCCCCCTCCCCACCCCCACGTCCGTCTCCGGCTCGCCCGCGGACCTTCGTACCCCAAGGAGTCGATCCACCATGGCGAGCGATGCGCCCACCGGTCAGGTGTCCGATCTCGACTGGCTGATGAGCGGCCTCGTGCAGCGGGTCCCGCACACGTCCAGCGCGGTCCTGCTGTCCTGCGACGGGCTGGTGAAGTCCGTGCACGGCCTCGACGCCGACAGCGCCGACCACATGGCGGCCCTGGCATCCGGGCTGTACTCCCTGGGCCGCAGCGCCGGAGTCCGCTTCGGTGACAACGGCGACGTACGGCAGATCGTCGTGGAACTCGCCTCGACGATGCTGTTCGTCACCACCGCCGGATCCGGCACCTGCCTCGCCGTACTCGCCGACCGCGAGGCCGACGCCGCCGCCCTCGGCTACGAGATGGCCATGCTCGTCAAGAGCGTCCGCCCCTACCTCGTGACCGCTCCCCGGCAGCACGCCGTCGAATCGCCGGCGCTGAGGTCTTGAGCGTGGTGGCGGTCGGCGACGGGCCCTGGCTCGACGACGCGGCCGGACGACTGGTGCGCCCCTTCACGATCAGCAACGGACGCACCCGGCCGAGCGTCCCGCTCGACCTGCTGTCGCAGGTGATGACCACCGGCGTCACCCCCCTCGGCTGTCTCGGCCCGGAGTACACACAGGTCCTCACCCTGTGCCGCGTGCCGGTTTCCGTCGCCGAGACCGCCGCCCGCCTCGGGCTGCCGGCGGCCGTCACCAAAGTGCTGCTCGCGGACCTCCTGGACTGCGGCGCGCTCACCACCCAACCCCCCGTGTTCCCCCACCACCCCACGGACCGGGCCCTTCTGGAGGCAGTGCTCGATGGACTACGACGACAGCTCTGACCGCAAGAGCCACGACACCGGCACTCACCCCTTCCCGACCGCGCTCAAGATCCTCGTGGCGGGCGGTTTCGGCGTGGGCAAGACGACTTTCGTGGGGGCGGTCAGCGAGATCACGCCGCTCAACACGGAGGAACTGCTCACCACCGTCGGTGCCGAGACCGACGACCTCTCGGGTGTCGAGAACAAGGCCGAGACGACCGTCGCCATGGACTTCGGCCGCATCACCCTGGACCCGCAGCACGTGCTGTACCTGTTCGGCACCCCCGGCCAGGAACGCTTCTGGTTCCTGTGGGACGAGCTGTGCGAGGGAGCCCTCGGCGCGGTCGTCCTCGCCGACACCCGCCGCCTGACCGACTGCTTCGCCGCCGTCGACTTCTTCGAGCAGCGCGGCGTCGCCTTCATCGTCGCCGTCAACGAGTTCGACGGCGGCCACCGCTACGACCCCGAGGAGGTGCGTATGGCCATCGACCTCCCGGCGGAAGTCCCCGTCGTGCGCTGCGACGCCCGGATCTCCAGCTCCGGAGTCCAGACCCTGGCGGCCCTCGTACGCCACCTCCTCGACCACGCCCAGGAGCCCGTGACCGGCTACGGCGCCCACCGGTAACCGATGCCCCGGGCCCTCCGCCCCTCCCCGCACCGACCACGCCGGTCAACACCGCCCCGGGCGCGGTCGGCGCAGCGGACGTCACCCCCGGACATGGGGGCGGCCGGGCCTTGCGACCGTCGGGCGGGCCGCCGGGAACCCGTGGCAGGGCTGGGGCGGGGCGCGCAGGGGGCGGCCGCTTCGAGTCCGTCCGGCCGCCCGGGGCCGCCCGCCCGCGTGCTTTCGCGCGGCGTGAAGCAAAGCTGTGGCGGCGGTTAAGAAAACCTCGATGGACCTGGGGTGGCCTCGTACGGCAGATTGCTGTGTGATCCACTCCTCTCCCCGGACGCGGGCGCCCCGCCGTGCATGCCGGGACCTCACCCCAGGAGCCGTAGCGTTGAAGGCACTCGTCAAGGAGAAGGCGGAGCCGGGCCTCTGGCTGACGGACGTCCCCGAGCCCGCCGTGGGACCCGGTGACGTGCTCATCAAGGTGCTGAGGACCGGGATCTGCGGCACCGACCTGCACATCCGGTCCTGGGACGGCTGGGCGCAGCAGGCCATCCGCACCCCGCTCGTCCTCGGGCACGAGTTCGTCGGCGAGGTCATGGAGACCGGCCGGGACGTGACCGACATCGCGGCCGGTGACCTGGTCAGCGGCGAGGGCCATCTGGTGTGCGGCAAGTGCCGCAACTGCCTGGCCGGGCGGCGCCACCTGTGCCGGGCCACGGTCGGGCTCGGCGTCGGACGCGACGGAGCGTTCGCCGAGTACGTCGCGCTGCCCGCCTCCAACGTCTGGGTGCACCGCGTGCCCGTCGACCTCGACATCGCCGCGATCTTCGACCCGTTCGGCAACGCCGTGCACACCGCGCTGTCGTTCCCGCTGGTCGGCGAGGACGTGCTGATCACCGGCGCCGGGCCCATCGGTCTGATGGCCGCCGCCGTCGCCCGGCAGGCCGGCGCGCGCAACGTCGTCGTCACCGACGTCAGCGAGGACCGCCTGCAACTGGCCCGCAAGATCGGCGTGAGCCTCGCGCTCGACGTCTCCACCTCGTCCATCGCCGACGGACAGCGCGAGCTGGGTCTGCGCGAGGGCTTCGACATCGGCCTGGAGATGTCCGGCCGTCCCGAGGCGCTGCGCGACATGATCGCCAACATGACGCACGGCGGCCGGATCGCGATGCTAGGGCTGCCCGCCGAGGAGTTCCCGGTCGACTGGTCCCGGATCGTCACCTCCATGATCACGATCAAGGGGATCTACGGCCGGGAGATGTTCGAGACCTGGTACGCGATGACCGTTCTGCTGGAGGGCGGCCTCGACCTCGCCCCCGTGATCACCGGCCGCTACGGCTACCGCGACTTCGAGGAGGCGTTCGCCGACGCGGCGAGCGGCCGCGGCGGCAAGATCATCCTCGACTGGACCGCGTGACCCGGACCGCCGCCCCGGACCGCGTGGCTTCCGACCGCGTGATCCGGACCGCGTAAGCCATCCGCTTCTCTTAGGAGCCATGCCATGTTCGACTCCGTGCGTGACGACGTGCGCGCCACCCTCGACGAGATCCGTGCCGCCGGACTGCACAAGCCCGAGCGTGTCATCGGAACCCCGCAGTCCGCGACCGTCGCCGTCACGGCGGGCGGCCGGCCCGGCGAGGTCCTCAACTTCTGCGCCAACAACTACCTCGGCCTCGCCGACCACCCCGAGGTGATCGCCGCCGCCCACGAGGCCCTGGACCGCTGGGGCTACGGCATGGCGTCCGTGCGCTTCATCTGCGGCACGCAGGAGGTCCACAAGGAGCTGGAGGCGCGCCTGTCGGCCTTCCTCGGCCAGGAGGACACGATCCTCTACTCCTCCTGCTTCGACGCCAACGGCGGCGTCTTCGAGACCCTGCTCGGCCCCGAGGACGCGGTGATCTCCGACGCCCTCAACCACGCCTCCATCATCGACGGCATCCGCCTGTCCAAGGCCCGCCGCTTCCGCTACGCCAACCGTGATCTCGCCGACCTGGAGAAGCAGCTCAAGGACGCGTCCGACGCGCGCCGCCGGCTGATCGTCACCGACGGCGTGTTCTCCATGGACGGCTACGTGGCGCCTCTCGCCGAGATCTGCGACCTCGCCGACCGTCACGACGCGATGGTCATGGTCGACGACTCGCACGCCGTCGGCTTCGTCGGCCCCGGCGGACGCGGCACCCCCGAGCTGCACGGTGTCATGGACCGCGTCGACATCATCACCGGCACCCTCGGCAAGGCCCTCGGCGGCGCGTCCGGCGGCTACGTCGCGGCCCGCGCCGAGATCGTCGCCCTGCTGCGCCAGCGCTCCCGGCCGTACCTGTTCTCGAACACGCTCGCCCCCGTGATCGCCGCCGCCTCCCTGAAGGTCATCGACCTGCTGGAGTCCGCCGACGACCTGCGGGTGCGGCTCGCCGAGAACACGGCCCTGTTCCGCGGCCGGATGACCGCGGAGGGCTTCGACGTCCTGCCCGGCGACCACGCCATCGCGCCCGTCATGATCGGCGACGCGGCGAAGGCGGGCCGCATGGCCGAGCTGCTGCTGGAGCGCGGGGTGTACGTGATCGGTTTCTCCTACCCGGTCGTCCCGCAGGGCCAGGCCCGCATCCGCGTCCAGCTGTCCGCGGCGCACTCCACGGCCGACGTGAACCGTGCCGTGGACGCGTTCGTGGCGGCACGCGCCGAGCTGGGGGACTGAACAGCCGGGACATATTGCAATAATCGTCGGCATGATCGAGGCGCGGCGGCTCCACATCCTCCGTGCGGTGGCCGACCACCGCACGGTCACGGCGGCTGCCGCCGCGCTGTATCTGACCCCGTCGGCCGTCTCCCAGCAGCTGGCCGCGCTGGAGCAGGAGACCGGTCACCGCCTGGTCGAGCGGGGCGCCAAGGGCGTACGGCTCACCCCGGCCGGCGAGATCCTGCTCGGCCACACCAACGTCGTCCTCGCGCAGCTGGAGCGTGCTGAGGCCGAGCTCGCCGCGTACAGCTCGGGTGCGGCCGGGACGGTCACGGTCGCCGCTTTCGCGACGGGCATCGGCGAGGTCGTCGCGCCTGCCGTGACCCGGCTCGCCGCCGGCTCGCCCGGCATCCGGCTGCGTGTCCAGGACGCCGAGGGCGATGCCAGCCTGCCGATGGTGCTGGACCGGCAGGTCGACATCGCCGTGGCCGTCGAGTACCGGGGCGCGCCCTCGGCCGACGACCCGCGGCTCACCCACGTCCCGCTGTACGCCGAGCCGTTCGACGCGGTCGTGCCCGTGACGCACCGGCTCGCCGACGCCGCCGAGGTGCCGCTCGCCGAGCTGGCCAAGGACCCCTGGATCGGCCCCTACCCGGGCAACCCCTGTCACGACGTGGTGGTCCTGGCCTGCGAGAACGCCGGGTTCCAGCCGTTCATGGAGCATTCCTCGGACGACTTCCGGGCGGTCGTCGCCCTCGCCTCCGCCGACGTCGGAGTGGCCCTCGTACCCCGCTCTGCGCTGTACGGCATGGACCTCAGGGGTGTCGTCGTCCGCCCGGTCGACGGGGTGGCGCCCACCCGTCGCGTCTTCGCCGCGGTACGGCGCGGCGCGGAGGACCATCCGCTGATCCGTCCGGTGCTCGACGCCCTGGAGGCGGCGGCGCGGACCTGAGCCGTCCGCAAGCCGCCCCCGGGCCCCTTCCCACCAGGCTGATTGTCAGTGCCGGCCGTTACGGTGCGTGCCATGCAGGATGCCGAAGACGTACGCCGAATCGCCCTGTCCCTGCCGGACACGACGGAGAAGACCGCCTGGAGCATGCCCACGTTCCGGGTGGCGCAGAAGATGTTCGCCACGCTCCCCGAGGACGAGACCTCCATGGCCGTGCGCTGCCCCAAGGAGGAGCGCGACGAGCTGGCCCTGGCCGAGCCGGAGAAGTTCTGGATCGCGGAGCACGAGGCACAGTTCGCCTGGGTGCGGGTCCGCCTCGCGGCCGTCGAGGACGAGGGCGAGCTGCGCGACATCCTCGCCGACTCCTGGCGGCAGGCCGCGCCCACCCGGCTGCTCGACGCCCACCCGGGGCTGGGCCTGCCCCCGGCGGACTGACCGGGGCCGCAGGCGTTGTCAGTGGCCCGTGGCATGATCCGGGGGCGCGCGTGGCAGCCGGGGAGGAGGGGGCTCCGGCTGCCGTCGGCGCGGTGGGGGAGGAGGCCGACAGGACCGTCCCGTCCCTGATCAGGCGCGGCTCGCCCGCCGGGGCCCGGTCGGCGGTCCGGCCGGGGAGGCCGGCGATGCGCCGCACGCAGGGACCGCGCGTCCAGACCGGGCGAAGACGGGGGCCGAGGGCTACCGGGCGCCCGCAAGGGGAGTCCGCGGATGCCGGCCGGGGGAGTCCGGATCGCGTCGGCACGCCACCAAACGGATGCGCGACCACCGACCCGAGTGCGGTATGGTTTTCCTGCGCGTTGAGCCAGGGGAAACCCCAGGTCAGACGGCAACGGGACGTGGCGCAGCTTGGTAGCGCACTTGACTGGGGGTCAAGGGGTCGCAGGTTCAAATCCTGTCGTCCCGACACGGCGAAGGGTCTTCGCGGAAGAGATTCCGCGAAGACCCTTTTCGCATGTCCCGGCCCGCCCGCGGGTCCGGCGTCCAGCCTGTGCCGGTGCGGCGCGGGGGCGCCGTCGTCGTCCTCGCCGCCCTCGTCGTCAGACCACGCAGCCCACGTGTGCCAGCGCCTGCTTCAGCAGGACGCCGTGCCCGCCCGGCATCTCGCTCTGCACCGCCGGCGACAGCGCCTCCAGCGGGCTGAACCACACCAGGTCCAGCGCGTCCTGCCGGGGACGGCAGTCACCGGTCACCGGCACCACGTAGGCGAGGGACACGGCGTGCTGGCGGGGGTCGTGATACGGAGTGACACCCTGCGTCGGGAAGTACTCGGCGACGGTGAACGGCTGGAGCGAGGCCGGGACGCGGGGCAGGGCCACCGGGCCGAGGTCCTTCTCCAGGTGCCGCAGCAGTGCGTCGCGGACCCGTTCGTGGTGCAGCACCCGGCCGGAGACCAGAGTCCGGCTGACCGTGCCGTCCGGTCCTATGCGCAGCAGGAGGCCGACGCTGGTGACCTCGCCGCTGTCGTCGACCCGCACAGGAACGGCCTCGACGTACAGGATCGGCATGCGGGCGCGCGTCAGTTCCAGCTCGTCGTCGGAGAGCCAGCCGGGTGTGGTGTCGGTCATGTCAGACATTGCTCGATCCTACTTTCAGCCATGCGGCGCCGGGAGGGCCGCTCCGGGAGGGACGACCGGCCGGACACGCTTCGCCCCTGCCCTGCGGGCGCGGCGCGGCGGCGGCGCGGCGACGGGTCAGGGCTTCACGGCGACCGCGCCGAACTGCGGTACGGCGGCCGGCGGTTCGGTGTCCGGGCGCCACTGCGAGCACGAGACCAGACCCGGTTCGATCAGGTCGAGGCCGTCGAGGAACGAGGCGATGTCCGCCCGGCCGCGGGCCGTGATGGGCGGTGTGGCGTTCTCGTTCCAGAACTGCATCGCCGGGATCTGGCCGTCGCCGCCGAGGTCGATGTCGAAGGTCGGATGCGTCAGCACCAGGAAGCTGCCCGACGGCAGCGGCGCCATCACCCGGCGAACGATGTCCCGGGCCTGGTCGGTGTCCAGGACGAAGTTCAGGATGCCCAGCATCATCACCGCGACCGGCCGCCCCAAGTCCAGGGTGTACGCCGCGCGTTCGAGGATGGACTCCGGGTCGTGCACGTCCGCGTCCAGGTAGGCCGTGGCGCCCTCGGGTGTGCCGGTCAGCAGCGTGCGGGCGTGCATCAGCACGACCGGGTCGTTGTCGACGTAGACGATGCGGGACTCGGGTGCGATGCGCTGGGCGATCGCGTGGGTGTTCTCGGCGGTCGGCAGGCCGGTGCCGATGTCGAGGAACTGCCGCATCCCGCGCTCCTCGGTCAGGAACCGCACCGCGCGGGCCAGGAAACCGCGGTCCGCGCGGGCGACCTCGCGGATCACCGGGAACATGGCGGCGATGTGCTCCCCGACCTGCTGGTCGACGGCGTAGTGGTCCCCGCCGCCGATCCAGTAGTCCCACACGCGCGCGTTGTGCGCCACACCGGTGTTCAGTCGCGCGGCACCGCTCGTCGGTGTGTGGCTCTCGCTCACGTCTCAGCTCCTTGCACGGGTGCGGCAGTCCCGCCCCATTGTGCCGCTCGCTGATCGGGTTGTCCCGGGACCGCGGCGGGGGCGTGGCGGCGTCAGGGCTTGACGCCGACGCCGCCGAACAGGGGCACCGGTCCGCCCGGCTCCGGGGCGGGCTCGTCGGCCGCGTCCAGTTCGGGATGCCAGTCCGACACGGACACGATGCCCGGCTCGACGAGGTCGAGGCCCTCGAAGAAAGCCGCCGTCTCGTCGCGGGAGCGCGCCACGAGCGTCACGCCGCGTTCCGTGTACGCCGCCAGGCCCCGCGCCATGGTCTCCGGGTCGAAGTCGGCGGTGACCGCGGACAGCACCAGGCAACTGCCCGGCGCCAGCGGCTCGACCAGCGTGCGCACCAGCTCGTACGCGCCGTCCTCGTCGGGGATGAAGTGCAGCAGCGCGATCAGCGACAGTGCGACCGGACGGTCGAAGTCGAGGATGCGGGCGGCCTGTTCGAGGATCGCGTGCGGTTCGCACACATCGCCCTGGATGTACTCGGTCACACCCTCCGGGGTGCCGCGCAGCAGGGCGCCCGCGTGGGCCAGCACGATCGGGTCGTTGTCGACGTAGACGGCCTTCGCGTCCGGCGCGACGGACTGGGCGACCTGGTGGAGGTTGGGCTCCGTGGGGATGCCGGTGCCGATGTCGAGGAACTGGCGGATTCCCTCCTCCCGGGCGACGTAACGGGTGGCGCGGCGCATGAAACGGCGGTTGACCCGCGCGCCCCGCGGGGCGTCCGCGTCGATCGCCAGGATGTCCCGCGCGAGTTGTTCGTCGACCGGGTAGTTGTCCTTGCCGCCCAGGTACCAGTCGTACACCCGGGCCGGATGCGGTTTGGTCGTGTCGATCCGGACGGCCCGTCGGCTGCCGCTCACGAGGTGCTCCTTCGTTCGTCTGACGCTGCGAGCAGTCTGACATGATCACCTCGTACGGGCGGAGAACGTCTTCGGCCACCTCGTCGTACCCCGCCGCGCGCACCAACGCGGCGACCGGCACGGCCGGTTCGGTCGTGCCGGTCGTCTGACCAGCCGCTGAGGGTTTCAGGGCAGGCTGAGCCGGGCCGCGTCACGGAGGACCTTGCCGTCCGCGTGAGGGGCTGTTTTTGGCCAGACGTGCTGTGTCATGCACAGGAAGATGCCGACTGCGGCCGGGCCCCTGCCGGGGAACCCCCGGTATGAACGCCGCAGTTCGCGGACCCTGCCCTCGGCTTTTCACGCAGCCGCCGCCCCGGCGGTCGCCCGGCAGCTCGGCGCCGTCGCCGAGCCGGACGGCGGTGCAGCCCGCCCTGCGGGTCGGGCGCCGCGGTTCTCCGCGTCGGCCGTCCGCCGCTGCTTCTCCGGCTCGCCGGTAATCCAGGTCAGCAGGTCCCGGGTCGGACCGGCGCGACCGGGAAGCCCGACCGCGTGTCCCCCAGCGCCTTCTCCCGCGACGCCACCATCGGCTGCACCCACGTCCGAGTCGCGCAGCCGATCCTCCCGGCCGTCGTCATCGGGCGCTGCTCCTGCTCGCGTTGCCGTCGGCGGTCTCTCTGGAGGTGCGGAGCATGTCGGATCGTTCCTCCTCGCACGTCCCGCCCCACACACCGGAGGTCTGACCGCTGTTGAGCGCGAACGTCAGACACTCGGTGATCACCTCGCAACGGGCGCACACGCGCTTGGCGGCGTCGACGTCCCGCAGTGCCGGTCCTGATGTGCCCACCGGGAAGAACAGTTCTGGGTCCTCCCCCACGCAGGCTGCCCTCCGCAACCATTCCATGCGGGCGCGGGTGCCCATGGCGTTCCGGGGCAAACGCCGCGCCGCGGAACGCTGGGAGCCTGTACGGAGGAGTGCCGGAAGGGGTTCGGGAGAGGTGCGGAAGGGCCGGCCGCGCGGGAGTTCAGGCCTGACCGAGGGCGTCGTTCAAAAAGGCCGTCAGGTCGGCGAAGACCTCGGGCCTGTTCGTCTCGTGGAACACCTCGTGCCGGGCCCCGGGATAGATCCGTACGGCTGTCGGGGCGCCGCCGCCCAGTGCCTCGACCCCCGGCCGGCTCCCGGCGAGCGGCACCAGCCGGTCGTCGTCTCCGTGCAGCCACAGCAGCGGCAGGCGCCCCACGTCACCGCCCTCGCGCACGGTCTCCAGGGTGCGCGCGAACGCCTCCACCGTCGGCCGCTTCATCGGCCCGTGCCACACCAGCGGGTCGGCCGCGTACGCCTCGCCCACCGTGGGGTCGCGGGACAGCGAGGCCGGGCTGATCGGGGTGTCGGGGATCTCGTCCAGGGCGAGCAGCCGCTCGGGCAGCTCCCATGCGCCGATGACCGGCCCGGACAGGACGAGCGCGGCGAGGGTGGCGCCGTACCGCTGGGCGTAGCGCGCGCCGATCAGCCCGCCCATGGAGTGCCCGACGAGTACGACGGGGAGGCCCGGGTGGGCGTCGCGGGCGAGCTCGGCCGCGGAGCGCAGGTCGGTGACGACGTCCTCGAAGTCCTCGATCAGGACGCGTTCGCCCGCCGACCTGCCGTGGCCCTGGTGGTCGGGGCCGAACACGGCCGCGCCGAGCCCCACGAGCACGCCGGCCACCTCGTCGTACCGGCCGATGTGCTCGCCGTAGCCGTGGGTCAGAAGGGCGAGGAAGCGGGGACGGGAGTCAGGGGCGGACCACTCGCGGACGGTGATCCGGCCCCGGGTTCCGGTCAGGAAGTGCTCGCGCGTGCCGCCGCCGCCCGTGTCACCCATGTCGCTCACGTCGCCTCCGGCTGCGTCGGTGCAGGACCGGGAGGATCTTCCCAGGGAGCCGCCCGGCGGTCTATAGTCCTAAACTAGCAGTGCTAATTACATGGTTCCCGGTTCCGCCCGCCCGTCTCGTCCCCACTTGATGCGATCCCGTCGATTCAAGCAGTCTCGTCGCCCAGGGCCCGGGTCGGCAGGGTCGTCGGCCGGGCGTGGCACCGTCGGTCAGGAGTCTCCCGTGCGTCCCGTCCACTTCGCGGCCGCCCGCCGCACCCCCATCGGCAAGCTCCGCGGAGCGCTCTCCTCCGTACGGCCCGACGACCTCGCCGCGGCCGTCATCCGCGGCCTGGTCGCCGACCTGCCCCGTCTCGACCCGGCCCGCGTCGACGACGTCTACTGGGGTGCCGCCAACCAGGCCGGCGAGGACAACCGCAACGTCGCCCGCATGGCCGCCCTGCTCGCCGGCCTGCCCGAGTCGGTGCCCGGCGCCACGGTCAACCGGCTGTGCGCCTCCGGCCTCGAGGCCGTCACCGCCGCCGCGCGCACCATTGCCGCGGGCGAGGCGGACATCGTCCTGGCCGGCGGTTCCGAGTCCATGAGCCGCGCGCCTTTCGTGCTGCCCCGCCCCGACGAGGCCCTGCCGCACCGCATCGAGACCGCCGACACCCGGCTCGGCTGGCGGCTGGTCAACCCGGCGATGAAGGACCTGCACGGCCTGCTGTCCATGGGCGAGACCGCCGAGGAGGTCGCCGAGCGGTACGGCGTCACGCGTGAACGGCAGGACGAGTTCGCGCTGCGCAGCCACCGCCTCGCCGCCGAAGCCCGCAAGAACGGCCACTTCGACACCGAGATCCTGCCGGTCACCCGCCCCGACGGCATCGTCGTCGATGCCGACGAGTGCGTCCGTGAGGACACCTCCCTGGAGAAGCTGGGCCGCCTCAGGCCCGTCTTCCGCGCGGGCGGCAGCGTCACCGCGGGCAACGCCTCGCCCATGAACGACGGCGCCGCCGCCCTCCTCCTGGTCAGCGAGGAGGCACTGGACGAACTGGGCCTGGAGTCCCTCGGCCGGTACGTCGCCGGAGGCTCGGCGGGCGTCCACCCCGACGTGATGGGCATCGGGCCGGTCCCCGCCACCCGCAAGGTCCTGACCCGCGCAGGCTGGGACATCGGGGACGTCCAGGAGGCCGAGTTCAACGAGGCCTTCGCCGCCCAGGCCCTCGCCTGCGTCGACCAGCTCGGCATCGACCCCGACCGGGTCAACCCGTCCGGCGGCGCGATCGCCCTCGGCCACCCCCTCGGCTGCTCCGGCGCCCGCATCCTGACCACCCTCCTGCACCGCATGCGCCGCACGGGAGCGGCGCGGGGCCTGGCGACGATGTGCGTCGGCGTGGGCCAGGGCAGCGCGCTGCTGGTCGAGCGGGACTGAGAGCGCGACGCGGAAACGGGGAACGGCGCGCGGTGCGGCGCGGGAACGGGGAACGGCGCGCGGTGCGGCGCGGGAACGGGGAACGGTGCGTGGTGTCCCCGCCGGTGACCGGGACGCGGCGGCCGGGTCCCCCGGGCCGGCCACCGGGCGCGGTGGCCCGCGGTACCTCGGCCGGTGACCCGGCGGGACGGGCTGCCGTGCGGGGGCACTCGCCGCGCGGTGGGCCGGCCGGCGGGACGCGGCGCACCGCCCCCGGCCGGGGCATAGCATCAGTCTCCGCATGGACACGATGACACTCTGGCACCTGACCGGCTGGGAGTTCGCGGCGCTCGCTCTTGCCGCCCTGCTCGTCGGCTTCTCCAAGACCGCCGTGAGCGGCGCCAACACGGTCAGCCTCGCCGTCTTCGCCGCGGTACTGCCCGCCCGCGCCTCCACCGGCGTGCTCCTGCCGGTGCTGATCGCCGGGGACGTCCTCGCCGTCCTCACCTACCGCCGGCACGCCCACTGGCCCACTCTGTGGCGGCTCTTCCCGGCGGTCGCCGCGGGCGTCGTCGCCGGCACGGTGTTCCTGGTGTGGGCGGACGACCGGATCGTCCGTACGTCCATCGGCGCGATCCTGCTGGTGATGGCCGCCGTGACGGTGTGGCGGCGGCGCGCGGCGGACACGGAGCCGGAACCGGAGGAGGTCACGAGCCGCGCGGGCCGCCTCAAGGCCCGCTCCTACGGCGTGCTGGGCGGCTTCACCACCATGGTCGCCAACGCGGGCGGCCCGGTGATGTCGATGTATCTGCTCTCCGCGGGCTTCCGGAAACTGGGCTTCCTCGGCACGTCGGCGTTCTTCTTCCTGATCGTCAACGTCTCGAAGGTGCCCTTCAGCGCCGGCCTCGGACTGATCGACGGCCGGTCGTTGCGACTGGACGCCGCGCTCGTGCTGTTCGTCGTGCCGGGGGCGCTGCTCGGCAAGTGGGCCGTACAGCGGATCAACCAGCGGCTGTTCGAGCAGCTCGTGATCGCGGCGACCGTGCTGGGCGCGCTCCAGCTCCTGCTGCGCTGAGCGGCACCGAGCCACACCCCCGTACGCTCGTCGCCATGCCCCCGTCCCCCTTCCCGTCTCCGTCCCCGCACGTGCTGATCCTCGGCGGCACCACCGAGGCCCGCGAACTGGCCGCCGCACTCGCGGCGCGCGGGGTGCGCGTCACGACGTCCCTCGCGGGCCGCGTCGCCCGGCCGGGCTCGCTCGACGGACAGGTACGCGTCGGCGGCTTCGGCGGCGCCGACGGTCTCGCCGACTGGCTGCGCGCCGAGCGCGTGGACGCCCTGGTGGACGCCACGCACCCGTTCGCCGCCGGCATCACGGCGAACGCCGCCCGGGCCGCGGCCGCGACCGGCGTCCCCGCGGTGGTCCTGCGCCGCCCCGGCTGGCAGCCCGGCCCGGGCGACCACTGGCACCCGGTCACGTCCCTGCCGGAGGCGGCGGCCCTGCTCCCGCGCCTCGGCCGTCACGTGTTCCTCACGACGGGCCGCCTGGGTCTGGCCGCCTTCGCCCACCTCACGGACCTGCGCTTCGTCGTCCGGTCCGTGGAACCGCCCGGCCCGCCGACGCCCCCGCACACGCACACGGTGCTGGCCCGCGGCCCGTTCACCCTCGCCGACGAGTACGCCCTGCTCCGCGACCACGACATCGACGTCCTGGTCACCAAGGACAGCGGGGGAGCGGCCACGGCACCCAAACTCGCCGCCGCCCGCGAGCTGCGCCTGCCGGTCGTCGTCGTACGCCGCCCGCCCCTCCCCGAGGGCACGACGGCGGTACCGGACGTACCGGCCGTCCTGGACCTCCTGGGCCTGGACCGGGCCGCCACCCGTCCTGACCGGGCCGCTACGCGTCCTTCGGGTTCCGGCGCAGCAAGTACGTGTCCATGATCCAGCCCTTGCGCTCACGGGCCTCGGCGCGCACCCGCTCGATCCGGGGCGCGGCCTCGGCGATGGGCCCGGAGACGAGGATCTCGTCCGGGGTGCCGATGTACGCCCCCCAGTAGATGTCCATGTCCTCGTCGGTGTACCGCCGGAACACCTGGTGCGCGTCGAGCATCACGACCACGTCGTCCACGCCCTCCGGGAAGCCCTCCGCGAGCCGCCGGCCCGTGGTGATCTGCACCGGCCGCGCCACCCGGTTGAGCCCCGTCCGGTGCCGCGCGACCAGCGCCGACACACTGCTGACGCCCGGCACGACGTCGTACGAGAAGTCCACCGCGCCCCGCGCGAGGACCTCCTCCAGAATCCCGATCGTGCTGTCGTACAGCGACGGGTCGCCCCACACCAGGAACGCGCCGCTCTCCCCTTCGCCGAGCTCCTCGGTGATCATCCGCTCGTAGAGGCCGGCGCGGGCGCTGCGCCAGTCGCCGACGGCGGGGGAGTAGGCGGCGCCGCCCGCACGGCGGTCCCGCTCCGGGTCGCGCGCCTCGACCACGCGATACGTCCCCTCCGGCACGTGCGCCTGAAGCATGTCCCGGCGCAGCCGCGTGAGGTCCGCCTTCACCTCGCCCTTGTCGAGGACGAAGAACACGTCCGTGCCCCGCAGCGCCCGCACCGCCTGAAGGGTGAGCTGGTCGGGGTCGCCCGCGCCGATACCGATGACATGAATCTTTCGCACGCCCCGAGTCTGCCCCACAGCCTTCGACGCACCGGTCGGGGGTGGGCTCACCGCAGCCGGGGCGCGCTGCGCGCCGCGTCGACCGGCCCGCCGCCCCGCTCCACGTCCCCGGCCAGTGCGCGCGCCCACGCCACCACACCGGGCAGGTCCATCCCGTGCGGCCGCTCCCGCCCCCGGGCCGACGCCCACTGCTCGGCCGCGCCCGCCCCGCGCCGCAGCAGCCGGGCGCCGCCCGTGACGTTGCCCCGGGCGCAGTGCGTGAGCCCCACGGCGAGCTGCGCGAGCCCCCGCCACAGCTCCCGCTCCTGCTCCGTTCCCGACTTCCAGGCGTCCTCGAAGACCTCGTGCGCGTGGAACGGCTTGCCCTCGTCCAGCAGCCGCTGCGCCTGTGTGACGGTCTCCTCCGGGGTCCGTACGACGCCCTCGGGCTGCCGGGGCACGCCGTCCGTGCCGTACGGCAGGGGCCGCCCGAGTCCGTCCCGGGGCCGCGCGTTGCGCGCCCGGCCCTCACTGTCGCGGTCCCGCGCGTCGCGCGTCCCGTCCGGCTCCGTGCCGCCCGTACGACTGCTGCCCATACGCCGATTGTGCCGCGCGCGGCCGTGACCGGGTGTGCCCGGCCGCTTTCGGCGCAGCCGTCCGGGTGGGGTAAAGTGCTGTCCGCGCGATCACGCGGTTCTCCGCGGGACGGCGCACACCGGGACGTGGCGCAGCTTGGTAGCGCACTTGACTGGGGGTCAAGGGGTCGCAGGTTCAAATCCTGTCGTCCCGACGGTGACACAGGGCTTGCAGCCCGGATCAGGGCCTTGTTCTCGCTTCGGCGAGGCAGGGCCCTGAGTCGTTCCCACACCGGGAGCAGGGGGGCGCGGCGGTCATCCCCCGAGGCTTCGGTGCCAGCGCCTCTCGCCCTCGTGCCAGTCGTCGGTGGGCGTGAGCCCGGCGGCCGTGGCGACCGCGGCGGATGCCCGGTGGGCGGGGTGGATGTGGGCGACGACGGTCCGCACCGGTGTCCCGCCGAGCCATTCGACGAGGCCTCGGGCCGCTTCCCCGGCGATGCCTCTGCCCTGCCACGGAGTGCCGACCACCCAGGCGACCTCGGCGAGGGTGCCGCGGCCGGAAGGAGCGAGCGTCGCCTGGACCGTTCCGGTCAGGCAGGCCTCGTCGCGGAGCCGGATCACCCAGTTCAGCCAGGAGACGGCGGGATCGGGGGAGCCCGCGGTCAGGCGCTCGTAGCGGGAACGCAGGGCCCGCGGGGTGTCCGGGCTGCCGCCGATGTAGGTGTGCAGAGCCGGATCGGACAGCACGGCGGCCATCTCCTCGGCGTGCCCGGCGCGCAGGGGCAGCAGGTCGAGCCGAGCCGTGGCGATGGCGGGGGCCGTGACGGCGCGGGCGGGGGTCAAGGGCGTACCAGGAGCTGGAAGTCGAAGGCGTAGCGGGACGCCCGGTACAGGTGGGTGCCGTACTCGACCGGGCGGCCGGTGTCGTCGTAGGCCGTGCGCCGCATGGTGAGGAGAGCCGCGCCCTCCTGTTCGTCGAGGCGGGCGGCCTCCTCGGCGGTGGCCGTGCGGGCGCCGACGCTCTGGCGGGCGCTGTGCAGGACCATGCCCGTGGAGCGCAGCATGCGGTACAGGCCCGTCGACTCCAGGCGGGCCGTGCTGAGGTCCAGCAGGCCCGTGGGGAGGTAGTTGCACAGGATCGCCACCGGCTGGCCGTGGGTGCCGCGCAGCCGCTCCAGGACCGTGACCTCCGTGCCCTCCGTCATGCCGAGCGCCGCCGCCACCTCGGCGGAGGCGGGGACGGTCTCGTTGCGGACGACCCGGGTGCACGGGCCCTGTCCGGCCGCCTCCAGGTCGTCGTACAGGCTGCTCAGTTCCAGCGGGCGTCTGACCTGGGTGTGCACCACCTGGGTGCCGACGCCCCGGCGGCGGACCAGGAGGCCCTTGTCGACCAGGGACTGGATGGCCTGGCGGACCGTGGGCCGGGACAGGCCGAGGCGCACGGAGAGGTCGATCTCGTTGCCCAGGAGGTTGCCCGGGGCGAGTACGCCGTGCTCGATGGCCGCCTCCAGCTGCCGTGCGAGCTGGTAGTACAGGGGAACCGGGCTGGAACGGTCCAGGGCGAAGTCCAGGCGGTCGAGCGCGGGGGCGGTCACGGCGCGTGCGGGGTCACCGGTCCTCGCCATGGAGGTACCTCCCTCTCGGAGCTCTGCGGAGTCGGGGCGGGTCAGAGGTGGCGGCGGCGTGCGGCCGCCTGCCGGTCGTAGTCCTCGCGGGCCGTGCGCGCGGGTGCGCGGGTGGCCGTCTCGGCGACCGGTACGTCCCACCAGGCCTCGGCCGGGGGAGCGGTCGGAGTCGGGTCCGTTTCGACGTATACGCAGGTCGGACGGTCCGAGGCGCGCGCCTCGGCCAGGGCCTCGCGCAGTTCGCGGACCGTGGTGGCGCGCAGGACGTCCATGCCGAGGCTCGCCGCGTTGGCCGCCAGGTCGACCGGCAGCAGGTCGCCGGTGAAGGTGCCGTCGGCGGCGCGGTGGCGGTAGGCGGTGCCGAAGCGCTCCGCGCCCACGGACTCCGACAGGCCGCCGATGGACGCGTAACCGTGGTTCTGGACGAGGACGATGTTGACCGGCAGGTTCTCCTGCACCGCCGTGACGATCTCCGTCGGCATCATCAGAAAGGTGCCGTCGCCCACCAGGGACCAGACGACCGTGTCCGGTGCGGCCTGCCGCACGCCGAGCGCGGCCGGGATCTCGTAGCCCATGCAGGAGTAGCCGTACTCCAGGTGGTACTGGCGCGGGGAGCGGGACCGCCACAGTTTGTGCAGGTCGCCCGGGAGGGAACCGGCCGCGTTGATCACCACGTCCTCGTCGCCCACGACCGCGTCCAGCGCTCCCAGCACCTGGGTCTGGGTCGGGGCCGCGTCGTCGTCCCCCCGGTAGGCCGCGTCCACCGTCTCGTCCCAGCGCTCCTTGCCCGCCCGGTACTCGGCCTCGTACGCGTCGGTGACGCGGTGTCCGGCCAGGGCCGCGGTGAGGGCGTCCAGGCCGGCCCTGGCGTCGCAGACCAGGGTGCGGGCGGACAGCTTGTGGGCGTCGAACGCGGCGACGTTGAGGTTGACGAAGCGCACGTCCGGGGTGCGGAACAGAGTGCCGGAGGCGGTGGTGAAGTCGCTGTAGCGGGTGCCGACGCCGATCACCAGGTCGGCGGTCCGGGCGAGTTCGTCGGCGACGGCCGTGCCGGTGTGGCCGATGCCGCCCACGTCGGCCGGATGGTCGTACCGCAGGGAGCCCTTGCCGGCCTGGGTGGAGGCCACGGGGATGCCGGTGGCGTCCACCAGGGACTTCAGGGCGTTCTCCGCCTCGCTGTGGTGGATGCCGCCGCCCGCCACGATCAGGGGGCGTTCGGCCGCCCTGATCGCCGTGACCGCCTCCGCCAGTTCCGCCGGGTCCGGTGCGGGGCGGCGTACGCGCCAGACGCGGTCGGCGAAGAACTCCTCCGGCCAGTCGAAGGCCTCCGCCTGCACGTCCTGGGGGAGGGCGAGGGTGACGGCGCCGGTCTCCACCGGGTCGGTGAGCACGCGCATCGCGTTCAGCGCGGAGGCGATCAGAGCCTCCGGGCGGGTGACGCGGTCGAAGTAGCGGGAGACCGGGCGGAGAGTGTCGTTGACGGACACGTCGGCCGAGACCGGGTGCTCCAGCTGCTGGAGGAGCGGGTCGGCGGCGTGCGAGGCGAAGTAGTCGCCGGGGAGCAGGAGGACCGGCAGGCGGTTGATCGTGGCGAGCGCGGCGCCCGTGACCAGGTTCGTCGCGCCCGGCCCGATGGACGTCGTCACCGCCTGGACGGACAGGCGGTTCAGCTGGCGGGTGTAGCCGACGGCCGCGTGCACCATGGCCTGCTCGTTGCGGCCCTGGTGGAACGGCATGACGTCGCCGTACTCGACGAGTGCCTGGCCGAGCCCGGCGACGTTGCCGTGGCCGAAGATGCCCCAGGTGCCGGCGACGAGCCGGCGGCGCACGCCGTCCCGCTCGGTGTACTGGGCGGCGAGGAAGCGGACGAGGGCCTGGGCGGTGGTCAGGCGGCGGGTGGCGCTCATCGGGACCTCTCGGGCGCGGAGTAGAGGGGCAGGCGGGGGTCGACGGGCTGCTCGGGCCAGGTGCCGCGGATCCACGCGTGGTCGGGGTGGTCGCAGATCAGCCAGGCACGCTCGGCCCCGGGGCCCGCCATGACGTTGAGGTAATACATGTGGTGGCCGGGCACGGCCATCGACGGGCCGTGCCAGCCGTCGGGGATGAGGACGACGTCGCCGTCGCGGACCTCGGCGAGCACGTCCGTGCCCCGGCCCCGGCCGGACGGCGAGACCCGCTGGTAGCCCAGGCCCGGGGTGCCGTCGTGGGCGGCGAACTCGAAGTAGTAGATCTCCTCCAGCACCGACTCCTCGCCCGGACGGTGCTCGTCGTGCTTGTGCGGCGGGAACGACGACCAGTTGCCGCCCGGCGTCAGCACCTCCACCGCGATCAGACGGTCGCACTCGAAGACGCCGGCCGCGCCGAAGTTGTTGACCTGGCGGGAGCAGGTGCCGCTGCCGCGCAGCTCCACGGGCACCGACGAGGCAGGTCCGTAGCGGGCGGGCAGCCGCCGCTCGCAGCGCGCACCGGTCAGCGCGAACCGTCCGCCGCCCGTCGACGTCACGGTCGTACGGGCGTCGCGGGGCACGTAGGCGAAGTCGGTGACCGCGCTGAACACGTCGGGACGGCCGTGCAGTGCGAAGGTGTCGTGCCCGAAGTCGTCGGCCGCCGCCACCGTGCACGCGCCGCCGAGGGGCAGCACGATCCACTCGCTCTCGCCCGTGTCGAAGGTGTGCGAACCGCCCGGCGGCAGCTCCAGCACGCGCAGGGCGGAGTGCCCCCAGCCCGCCCGCTCCGGGGTGACGTCCACGGCGTAGGGGCCGCCGGGGGCCTTGTCGGCGGGAAGGTGGTGCGGGCCGTACGGGCTCGTCGTCATCGGTGTCTCCTCGTCGTCCTCGCCCGCCTCAGGGCGCGTACCGGCTGCTCGGCCGCTCGTGACTGCCTCACGGCCCCTCGCGGCGGGCCGCCCCCGTCCGCCCCCACGGCGGGTCCAGCGCCGTCGCGCCGCTCTCCCGCCGTCCCCGCGATGTGCACCGCCGTCGTGCCGCTCCCGCGCCGTCCCCACGGCCCGCTCACAGCAGGCTCACCGCCGTGTCGACCGCCGTCTCGACGCTGCCCCCGGCCGGGTACAGCAGGGAGCGGCCCACGACCAGGCCCTGCACGCCGGGCAGGCGCAGCGCCGTGCGCCACTTCTCGTACGTCCGCTCCTGGTCGTCGCCGACCTCACCGCCCAGCAGTACCGCGGGCAGCGTGGACGTCTGCAGCACCTCGGCCATGTCGTCCGGGTCGTCCGTCACCGGAAGCTTCAGCCACGTGTAGGCGGACGTGCCCCCCAGGCCCGAGGCGATGGCCACGGAACGGGTGACGGCCTCGGCCGACAGGTCGTTGCGGACCCGGCCGTCGACGCGGCGGGAGAGGAAGGGCTCCACGAACACCGGCAGGCGGTGCGCGGCCATCGCGTCCACCGCGCGGGCCGCCGACTCCATGGTGGTCAGCGAGCCGGGGTCGTCGTAGTCGATACGCAGCAGCAGCTTGCCCGCGTCGAAGCGGAACCGGGCGATGTCCTCGGCGCGGTGCCCGGTGAAGCGGTCGTCCATCTCGAACGCGGCGCCCGCGAGGCCGCCGCGGTTCATCGAGCCCATGACGACCTTGTGCTCCAGCACGCCGAGCAGCAGCAGGTCCTCCAGGACGTCGGCGGTGGCGAGCACCCCGTCGACGCCGGGCCGGGACAGCGCCACGCACAGCCGTTCCAGCAGGTCCGCCCGGTTGGCCATGGCCAGAGCGCGGTCGCCGACGCGGAGCGCACCGCGCGCCGGATGGTCCGCGGCGACGATCATCAGCCGGCCGCTGTCACCGATCAGCGGGCGGCGCGCGCGGCGGGCCGCGGCCTCGGCGACGGCCTCCGGACGGCGGGCTCTGACCGTCGTGAGGTCGGGGATGCTGAGGGTCAAGACGGGCTCCGTTCGGGTGTGGCTCGGTCGGCCGCGGGCACGGTTCACGCACCCCCGAGGAGGCCGGCGACCTCGGACTCGGTCGGCATGGCGGAGGAGCAGGCGAGGCGGGAGGCCACGAGCGCGCCCGCGGCGTTCGCGTGCCGCATGATCCTCTCGAGGTCCCAGCCCGCCAGCAGTCCGTGGCAGAGCGAGCCGCCGAACGCGTCGCCCGCGCCGAGCCCGTTCACGACCTCGACGGGCACCGGCGGCACCTCGGCCTCGGTACCGTCACGGTGCACGGCCAGCACGCCCTTCGGGCCCTGCTTGACGACCGCGAGTTCCGCCCCGGCCGCCAGCAGCGCCTCGGCGCAGGCGCGCGGCTCGCGCACTCCGGTGGCGATCTCGCACTCCTCGACGTTGCCGACGGCGACCGTGGCATGGCGCAGGGCCTCGGCGTAGTGCGGACGGGCCGCGTCGGGGTCGGACCAGAACATCGGCCGCCAGTCCAGGTCGAACACCGTGATGCCCGCCTTGGCGCGTGCCCGCAGCGCGGTGAGGGTGGCGGTGCGGCTCGGCTCCTCGCTCAGTCCGGTGCCGGTCATCCAGAAGACACGGGCCGCGCGGATCGCGTCCAGGTCCAGCTCGTCCGGGTGGATCTCCAGGTCGGGGGCCTTGGGACGGCGGTAGAAGTACAGCGGGAAGTCGTCCGGCGGGAAGATCTCGCAGAAGGTGACCGGCGTCGGGTACGCGGCGACCGGGGTGACCCAGCGGTCGTCCACACCGAAGTCCTTGAGGGCCTCGTGCAGGTAGCCGCCGAACGGGTCGTCGCCGGTGCGGGTGATCACGGCACAGGTCCGGCCGAGGCGCGCGGCGGCCACCGCGACGTTGGACGCGGAACCGCCGAGGAACTTGCCGAACGTCTCCACTCTGGACAGGGGTACGCCCGTCTGCAGAGGGTAGAGATCGACGCCGATACGGCCCATGGTGATCAGGTCGAAGGGCTGGCTCGACTCGGCCATGCGCGACGCTCCTCTGACTGGGGCGGGGCCTGTGACGGGACGAGGCCCACGAGGTGGGAGTCTTTAATGGGAACCGGGGGCCTGCCGCTCATCAGGTGTAGGTCCCGTGGGGCCCGCTGTCAATAGTTTGTACTTACATTCGGACCTGTGGGTGAAGTGATGTCTTGACAAAGTATTGACACCGGACGTGTCAGGGACTTGGATCGCGTCCCAGCGCAAACAGCCGTGTCGGACGGCACACGGCCCGGGCGCACTCCGAGCCCGCGGGCCCTCCGGATCCTTACGATCCGTGCCTTTCGCTCTCCCCCCGTCGCACAGTGAGGTGCAGGACAGATGGACCGTTCTTCCCCCGCCCGCTCCCGCAGATTCGCCCCCGCCCTGGCCCTGGCCGCGGCGGCGGCACTGACCCTCGCCGGCTGCTCCAGCGACTCCGGCGGAAAGGACGCCGAGGAGGGAGCGGCCGACGCCTCCGCGGGCAAGGCCACCACGCCCCGTATGACGGTCGCGCTCGTCACCCACCAGTCGGCCGGCGACACCTTCTGGGACATCGTCCGCAAGGGTGCCGAGGCCGCCGCGGCCAAGGACAACATCAAGCTCGTCTACTCGAACGACCCGAACGCCGGCAACCAGGCCAACCTCGTGCAGAACGCCGTCGACCAGAAGGTCGACGGCATCGCCATCACCCTCGCCAAGCCCGACGCCATGAAAGGCGCCGTCGCCAAGGCCGAGAAGGCCGGCATACCCGTCGTCGGCCTCAACTCCGGCCTCAGCGACTGGAAGAAGCTCGGCCTGCTGCAGTTCTTCGGGCAGGACGAGTCCGTCGCCGGTGAGGCCTTCGGCAAGAAGCTGAACGAGGTCGGCGCCAAGAAGGCCGTCTGCGTCATCCAGGAACAGGGCAACGTCGGCCTCACCCAGCGCTGCAGCGGGTTGAAGAAGACCTTCAAGGGCTCGGTCCAGAACCTCTACGTCAACGGCACCGACATGCCGTCCGTGAAGTCGACGATCACCGCCAAGCTCAAGCAGGACACCGGCATCGACCACGTCGTCACGCTCGGCGCCCCGTTCGCGCTGACCGCCGTGCAGTCCATCGGCGACGCCGGCAGCAAGGCCGAGGTCGCGACCTTCGACCTCAACAAGGAACTCACCAAGGCCATCCAGGACGACAGCATCGAGTTCGCCGTCGACCAGCAGCCCTACCTCCAGGGCTACCTGGCCGTCGACTCCCTGTGGCTGTACAAGAACAACGGCAACTACAGCGGCGGCGGCGAGCAGCCGGTACTGACCGGACCCGCCTTCGTCGACAAGTCCAACGTCGACAGGATCGCCGCCTTCGCCGCGAAGGGCACCAGGTGAGCGGCATGACCCAGCAGGCTGAGCCGGCGGTGACCCCACCGCCGGCCGGCGGCCCCCGACAGGCAGACGGGCGCACCACCCGGCGCCCCCTGGTCCTGCGGCTGCTGGCACGACCGGAGGTGGGCGTCTTCCTCGGCGCCCTCGCCGTGCTGGTCTTCTTCCTGGTCGCCGCCCCGGCCGTCCGTCAGGGCAGCTCGATGGCGACCGTGCTCTACCAGTCGTCCACCATCGGCATCATGGCGCTGCCCGTCGCGCTGCTGATGATCGGCGGCGAGTTCGACCTGTCCTCCGGCGTCTCCGTCATCACCTCCGCCCTCACCGCGAGCATGCTCAGCTACCAGCTGACCGTGAACGTGTGGACCGGCATCGTCGTCGCGCTGGTCCTGTCCCTCGCGATCGGCGCGTTCAACGGCTGGATGGTGGTGCGCACCGGCCTGCCCAGCTTCCTCGTCACGCTCGGCACCTTCCTGATCCTGCAGGGCACCAACCTCGCCATCACCAAACTCGTCACCGACAACGTCGCCACCGACGACATCAGCGACATGCAGGGCTTCGACCAGGCCAGGTCGGTCTTCGCGTCCTCCTTCGACGTCGGCGGCGTCCAGGTGAAGATCACCGTCGTGTGGTGGCTGGTCTTCGCGGCCGTCGCCACCTGGGTGCTGCTGCGCACCAAGTACGGCAACTGGGTCTTCGCGGTCGGCGGGAACCAGGACAGCGCCCGCGCGGTCGGCGTGCCCGTGAAGTTCACCAAGATCACGCTGTTCATGCTGGTCGGCTTCGGCGCCTGGTTCGTCGGCATGCACAACCTGTTCTCCTTCAACACCGTGCAGTCCGGCGAGGGCGTGGGCCAGGAGCTCATCTACATCGCCGCCGCGGTGATCGGCGGCTGCCTGCTCACCGGCGGCTACGGCTCGGCGATCGGCCCGGTCTTCGGCGCCTTCATGTTCGGCATGGTGAACCAGGGCATCGTCTACGCCGGCTGGAACCCCGACTGGTTCAAGGCCTTCCTCGGCGTGATGCTGCTCGGCGCCACCCTCGTCAATCTGTGGGTCCGCCGCGCGGCGACCCGGAGGTGAACCCATGACCCCCAAGGCAACCGGCACCCACGGCGCCCTGCTCCCGGACCCCGCACCCGACGAGGGCCGCCCCGTCGTCGAACTGCGCGGCGCGGGCAAGTCCTACGGCAACATCCGCGCCCTGCACGGCGTCGACCTCGCCGTCCACCCCGGCAGGGTCACCTGCGTCCTCGGTGACAACGGCGCCGGCAAGTCCACCCTCATCAAGATCGTCTCCGGGCTGCACCAGCACACCGAGGGCGAATTCCTCGTGGACGGCGACCCCGTCCGCTTCGCCACCCCGCGGGAGGCCCTCGACCGCGGCATCGCCACCGTCTACCAGGACCTGGCGACCGTGCCGCTCATGCCGGTGTGGCGGAACTTCTTCCTCGGCTCCGAACTGACCCGCGGACCCTGGCCCGTGCGCCGCCTCGACATCGACCGGATGAAGCGGACGGCCGACGAGGAACTGCGCAACATGGGCATCGTCCTGGACGACCTGGGACAGCCCATCGGCACCCTCTCGGGCGGCCAGCGCCAGTGCGTCGCCATCGCCCGCGCCGTCCACTTCGGCGCCCGCGTCCTCATCCTCGACGAGCCCACCGCCGCCCTCGGCGTCAAGCAGTCCGGCGTCGTCCTCAAGTACATCGCCGCCGCCCGCGACCGCGGCCTCGGCGTCATCTTCATCACCCACAACCCGCACCACGCCTACATGGTCGGCGACCACTTCAGCGTGCTGCGCCTGGGCACCCTCGAACTCAGCGCCGCCCGCAGCGAGGTCGGCCTGGACGAGCTCACCAACCACATGGCCGGCGGCGCCGAACTGGCCGCCCTCAAGCACGAACTGGCCCAGGTACGCGGCGTCGACACCGAAGGGCTCCCCGAGGAGGAAGACCTCAAGGCGCCCGCACCCGCACCCTCCTCCGAAGGGAACTGACAGACATGGCCCCCGCGCTCGACCGGATCCGCGTCGGCTCCGCCCCCGACTCCTGGGGCGTGTGGTTCCCGGACGACCCCCGGCAAGTGCCCTGGGAACGCTTCCTGGACGAGGTCGCCGAAGCCGGCTACTCCTGGATCGAGCTGGGCCCCTACGGCTACCTGCCCACCGACCCGGCCCGCCTCACCGACGAGGTGCAGCGCCGCGGCCTGAAAGTCTCCGCGGGCACCGTCTTCACCGGCCTGCACCGCGGCCCCGCCGTGTGGGACGCCACCTGGGACCACGTCGCGCAGGTCGCCGCGCTCACCCAGGCCATGGGCGCGCGACACCTGGTCGTCATCCCGTCCTTCTGGCGGGACGACAAGACCGCCGAGATCCTGGAGCCGCCGGAGCTGACCGGCGAGCAGTGGACCCACCTCACCCGCGGCATGGAACGCCTCGGCCACGAAGTCAAGGAGCGCTACGGCCTGGACATCGTCGTCCACCCGCACGCCGACACCCACATCGACACCGAGGAGCACGTCGGGCGCTTCCTCGACTCGACCGACTCCGACCTGGTCGGCCTGTGCCTGGACACCGGGCACTACGCCTACTGCGGCGGCGACAGCGTCAAGCTCATCGAGACCTACGGCGAACGCATCGGCTACCTGCACCTCAAGCAGGTCGACCCCGAGATCCTCGCGGACGTCCGGGCGAACGAGGTGCCCTTCGGGCCGGCCGTGCAGCGCGGCGTGATGTGCGAACCGCCGTCCGGCGTCCCCGACCTGGGCCCCGTACTGACGGCGGCCCAGAAGCTCGGCGTGGACCTGTTCGCCATCGTGGAGCAGGACATGTACCCGTGCGAGCCGGACAAGCCGCTGCCGATCGCGGTGCGGACGCGCACGTTCCTGCGGTCCTGCGGGGCCTGAGGACAGGACAGGAGGGAGAGGGCCGGGAGAGACCGCCCGGCCCTCTCCCTCCCCCCGGTCCTCGCGGCCGGGGCCGTCAGCCGGTGCGCACCTCCGCGACCGTCACCGGCCGGTGCTCGCGCAGCGACAGCGTGCACGCCTCGGCGATCCAGCCCGCCTCCAGGGCGTCCGCGACCGTGCACGGCGAGGGCCGCGTGCCCGCGACGACCTCGGTGAACGCGGTGAGCTCGGCGCGGTAGGCGGGGGCGAAGCGGTCCATGAAGAAGTCGTGCGGCACGCCCGTCGGGAACGTCACCCCCGGCTCCACCGACCGCAGCGGCAGCTTCTCGTCCAGGCCCACGGCGACCGAGTCGGCGAAACCGAGCAGTTCCATGCGGACGTCGTGACCGCGGGCGTTGTGCCGGCTGTTGGACACCACGGCGATCGTGCCGTCGTCCAGGGTGAGGACTGCGCCGGTGGTGTCGGCGTCGCCCGCCTCCCGGATGTACGCGGCGCCCCGGTTGCCGCCGACCGCGTACACCTCGGTCACCTCGCGGCCCGTCACCCAGCGGATGATGTCGAAGTCGTGCACGGAGCAGTCCCGGAAGATGCCCCCGGACGCGGCGACGTACGCGGCCGGCGGCGGCGCCGGGTCCAGCGTCGTGCACCGCACGGTGTGCAGCCTGCCCAGTTCGCCGCCGCGCACGGCGTCCCGCGCGGCGACGTACCCGGCGTCGAAGCGCCGGTTGAAGCCGATCTGGACCGGTACGCCGCTCCCTTCGACGGCCCTGAGCACCTCCACGCCCTCGACGATGGTGCGGGCGACGGGCTTCTCGCAGAACACCGGCACGCCCGCCTCGACCCCGGCACGGATCAGGGCCGGGTGGGCGTCGGTCGCGGCGGCGACGACCAGGCCGTCCACCCCGGAGGCCAGCACCGCCTCGGGGGAGTCCGCGACGTCGGCTCCGAACCGTTCGGCGGCGGACTTCGCGGCGTCCGTGACCGGGTCGGCGACGACGAGCGAGGTGACGGCGTCGAGCCCGGAGAGGGTCTCGGCGTGGAAGACGCCGATGCGGCCGAGGCCGAGGATTCCGATGCGCATTGCGGTGCTGCTCCTTGTGTGGTTGCGGTCCGTGGCCGGGGCTCCGCCCCGGACCCGGTCGTCCTGCGGGCTCGTCCTCGACACGACCGGGACCTGATGAGGTGTCTGCGGCCCGGCCCGCCGGGCACGTACTGGTTCCCGTGGTCGAGAAGCCCTCGGTACTCAGCTCACGCGTCGCCCGGCGGACGCCCGGAGCGCCTCGCGCAGCGCCCCCGGTGCCCATTCCTCGCGCAGCGCCCGCCGTACCAGGTCCGCCTGGGAGGGCGGGGCGAGCCCGTCCACGGGCGGATCGCGGTCCAGGTCGGTGGGGAAGGGGTAGCCCTCGGCGCTCGCCGCGATCACGTTGTCCAGCCACCGCACGTCCGCGCCCCGGGCCTTGCGCCCGAGCAGCACCGGGTACACCGCGGTGACGACCGCCTCCCGGTCCACCGTCTCCATGGCGCGGCCGAACGCGGACGACACCTGCAGCAGATTCGCCATACGCCGCACGTCCGCCGAGCGGTTGGTGCCCGCGGCGTGGAACAGCGCCGGGCTGAAGAACACCGCGTCACCCTTGGCGAGCGGAAGCTGCACATGGTGCGCGTCGGCGTACGCCCGGAACTCGGGCCGCCGCCAGGCGAGGTAGCCGGGCTCGTACTTCTGCGAGTGCGGCAGGTACAGGGTCGGCCCCGACTCCACCGGCATGTCGCAGTGCGCGACGGCGCCCTGGAGGGTGAGCACGGGGGAGAGGCGGTGCACGTGCGCCGGGTAGGCCGCCGCGGCCTCGTCGTCGAGGAAACCGAGGTGGTAGTCGCGGTGCGGGGCCTGCGCGGCGCCGCCCGGGTTGACGACGTTGATCTGCGAGGTCATCTGGTAGCCGGGGCCCAGCCACGCCTCGGACACCAGGGCCAGGACGTCGTTCGCGTAGTAGTCGGCGAACACCTCCGCGTCGTACAGCGCGGCCTTCTCCAGCGCGTTCCACACGCGGTCGTTGGCGCCCGGCCGCGCGAAGTGGTCGCCCGAAGCGGTGCCCGCGGCGCGCTGCCCGGCGATCAGGGCGTCGAACACGGCCGTCGCCCGGTCCACCACCTCCGGGTCGGGAAAGGCGCCCCGCAGGACGACGACGCCGGGCCCGTCGGCCAGGGCGCGGACCAGTTCGTCCTGGACGGCGGGACGGTCGGCCGCCAGGACGCGGTCTCGGTCGTAGACGAGGACGTTCCGCTCGATGGACGTGGCGTGCGGAAAGCCGGCCAGGTCGGTGCTCCGCTCGGTCAGTGCGCGGAAGGCGGCGAGGTCGCAGTCCCGGGCGGACAGCCGGACGCGCGGGTGTACGGGAGTCGTGGACATCGTCGTCCTCTCGGTGACAGGGTCGCCGCAGCGCTGTCATTCTTGTCCTGACAAACCCGTCGAACAACCAGCAGCGCGCCATCAAAAACCCCTCAAGGAGCCGTGGCATGGGGCACCCGTTCCCGATCCGGGAGATAGCCCGCCAGGCAGGGCTGAGCGAGGCCACCGTCGACCGGGTCCTCAACGGCCGCGGCGGAGTACGGGAGAGCACCGCGCGCGAGGTGCACCGGGCGATCGCCGACCTCGACCGGCAGCGCACCCAGGTCAGGCTGGTGGGACGTACGTTCATGGCCGACATCGTGATGCAGGCGCCGCAGCGGTTCTCCAGTGCCGTCCGCGCCGCCCTGGAGGCCGAACTGCCCTCGCTGCACCCGGCCGTGCTGCGCTCCCGCTTCCACTTCCGCGAGACCGGCCCGGCCGCCGAACTGGTCCGGGTCCTCGACGGCATCGCCCGGCGCGGCTCCCAGGGCGTGATCCTCAAGGCGCCCGACGTCCCCGGGATCACCGCCGCCGTGGGCCGGCTGGCCGCCGCAGGCATCCCCGTCGTGACGCTGGTGACGGACCTGCCCTCGAGCGCCCGCATCGGCTGCGTCGGCATAGACGACCGCGCGGCCGGCGCCACCGCCGCCTACCTCGTGCAGCAGTGGCTCGCCGACCGGCCCGGCAACGTCCTCACCAGCCTCAGCAGCGGCTTCTTCCGCAACGAGGAGGAACGCGAAATGGGCTTCCGCGGCGTCATGCGGGCCCGCTGCCCCGGCCGTGCCCTGGTCGAGATCGCCGAGGGGCAGGGCCTGGACGCCACCCAGTACGACCTGGTGCGCGCCGCGCTGGACCGCGACCCGGGCATCCGGGCCGTCTATTCCATCGGCGGCGGCAACATCGCCACCCTGCGCGCCTTCGAGGACGCCGGCCGCGAGTGCGCCGTGTTCGTCGCGCACGACCTCGACCAGGACAACACCCGGCTGCTGGCCGAGCACCGCCTCTCCGCCGTCCTCCACCACGACCTGCGCCAGGACGTCCGCGAGGCGTGCCGCGTCCTGATGCGCGCCCACGGAGCGCTCCCGCCCGCCGGCCCCACCCTGCCGTCCCCGATCCAAGTCGTGACGCCCCACAACATGCCGCCCGACGTGCCCACCCCACCACCGCGGTGACCCGCGCCCCCGCTCACCGGTGAGCGTCCGGTCGTGACGCCCTACCGGGTGGGTACGGCGATCCACGCGCCGCTCGCCGCCGAGCGCGTCATCGCGTCCAGCACTTCCGCGGCGCGCACGGCGTCGGCGAGGGTCGCCCCGCACGGTGTGCCGTCGGCGACCGAGCGCAGGAAGCGGTACGCCTCGATCACCTTCAGGTCGTCGTAGCCCATGGCGTTCGCCGCGCCCGGCTGGAACGCGCCGAACTCGCCGTGCCCCGGGCCGACGTACACCGTGCTGACGGGCTGGTCCTGGTACGCGGTGCCGCGGCTGACGCGCAGCTCGCCCATGCGGCGGAAGTCCCAGAAGACGGCGCCCTTCGTGCCGTGCGCCTCGAAGCCGTAGGTGTTCTGCTCGCCGACCGACACCCGGCACGCCTCCAGCACACCCCGCGCGCCCGAGGCGAAACGCAGCAGGCAGCTCACGTAGTCCTCGTTCTCGACCGGGCCCGGCTCGCCGCCCGTGGCGCGGGAATGCCCCGCCGTGGCGCCCGCCGGGCGGGCCCGCTCGGGCAGGAAGACGGCCGTGTCGGCGGTGAGCGAGACGATGTCGCCGAGCAGGTAACGGGCCAGGTCCGCGCCGTGCGAGGCGAGGTCGCCCAGCACCCCGCTGCCGCCGCGCCGCCGCTCGTACCGCCACGTCAGGGCGCCCTCGGGATGCGCCGCGTAGTCGCTGAACAGCCGGACGCGGACATGGGTGACCGCGCCGATCTCCCCGGCGGCGATCAGATCGCGAGCGGCCTCCACGGCGGGCGCGTTGCGGTAGTTGAAGCCGACCGCGCCCTGTACCCCGGCGCCGGCGACCGCGTCGGCCACCGCCCGGGCGTCCGCGGCGCCGAGGCCCACCGGCTTCTCGATCCAGATGTGCTTGCCCGCCCCGGCCATCGCGACGCCGATCTCGCGGTGCAGGAAGTTCGGCGCGGTGATGCTGACGGCCCTCACCCGCGGGTCGGCGGCCACCTCGCGCCAGTCGCCGGTCGCCGCGGCGAACCCGTGGCGCGCCGCGGCCTCCTCGGCCCGGCCGGGCACCTCGTCGGCGACCGTCACCAGCTCGGGCCGCAGCGGCAGGTCCGGATAGTGGTGCCGCACGCGCGCGTACGCCTGGGTGTGCACCCGGCCCATCCAGCCGAATCCGACGACGGCGACACCGAGCGCGTCCACCATGAGAGCGAGCCCTTCGTTGGACCGTTCCACGACCGTTCACCAGCTGCTCAGGCCACCCTGGGCGCGCTCGTCGCAGGGTGTCAAGCGCAAGGCGCCGGACCCGTCCCGGACCCGGGGCTGTCGCCCGCCCACTGACCGGTGCGGCCCGGCTGATGGGGTAGGGTCGGCGTGCGTGTTGCCCCCGGTGGGGGCCACGCGCCGGGACGTGGCGCAGCTTGGTAGCGCACTTGACTGGGGGTCAAGGGGTCGCAGGTTCAAATCCTGTCGTCCCGACTCGAAGGAGTCGCAGATCAGGGGCCGTTTCAGAGAAATCTGAAGCGGCCCTTCGACCGTTTCCGGGACGGGTCGGGGAGCGAGCGCTCGGCGGTGCTGCCACGGAGGTTCCCGACCGCGTGGGTGCAGCACCGGGCTGCGTGTGTGTGCCCCCGGGGAGCGTGGGCCTCCGGGGGCGGGGTGGGGCTGTGAGCGGGGTGGCCGGGGTGTCTACGCGGTGTGCGCGAGCTCCTGGCCGAGGTGCCGGGCGAGTTCGGCCGGTGTGGGGTTCTCGACGATGGCCACCATGGCGATCTCCATGCCGGTCAGCGTCATGAGGGTCTTGGTGAGCTCGAGGGCGGTGAGGGAGTTGAGGCCGTTCTCGAGGAAGTTGCTGTCGTCGTCGAGGGCGGTGTTCAGGAGGGTGCCGGCCTGGGTGCGGATGGTGTCGGTGAGGAGCTGCTCGCGCTCCTCGGGGGTGGCCGCGGCGAGCTGCTTCTCCAGCTCGGTGGCGTCCTGGCCGGGGGTGTTGTCGGTGCTGGTCATGGTTGCTCCTGTGTGAGTGGGTGATCGGCGTGTCACACCGTGGGGCGCGTGGTGTGGTCGTGCAGCCAGTAACGCGTGGTCTGGAAGGGGTACGTCGGAAGGTCGACGGTCCGGGGGCGGACGGTGCGCCGGACGAGGGGGGTCCAGTCGACGGTGCCGCCCGTGGTGTGGAGCCGGGCGAGTGCGGTCAGCAGGGCGTCCACGGCGGGAGTGTCCGGGGAGAGGACACCCACGTGGAGCACCGTGTGGGTCTCGGGGTCCGGCCGGTCGGCGGTGCCGGGGGCCGGGGCGAGATGGTGGCGCCAGTAGCCGGGAGCGGTGACGGGCGTGCCGGCCGGGGCGGTACTGGTGAGGGTGAGCGTGGCGGGCCGGAACGTCAGCTGCTTCAGGACCGGCTCGTATGCGTCGGCGGCGGGCGGCTCGCCGTGTCCTTCGCCGGTGGCGGTGCCCCTGAGCGTGACGTGGGCCGCGGCCAGCCGGCACGCGTCGTCCAGGGTGAGGACGCCCGCGGCGTGCGCGGCGGCGATGTGGCCCACGCCCTCGCCGGTGAGGGCGTGGGCGTGCACCCCGGCGTCCAGCAGCAGTCGGGCGAGCGCCATGTGGACCGCGAAGTGGAGGGGCTCGGCGTGGCCCGGACGGGGCGGGCCGAAGGGGTCGGCCGGCAGGGGGACGGCGAGGTGCGTGCCGAGGAGGCCGAGGGCCTCGTCGAGGGTGGACGCGAAGCGGGGGAACGCCGCGTACAGGTCGGCGCCGGGTGCGAAGTCGGCCGGGGGACGGCCGTCGAAGTGCCAGACGACCTTCTTGGGGGTGCCGTCGAGGGCGCTGCGGACCAGGCCCGGGTGATCGTCCCCGGCGGCCAGGGCGCGGGCGGCGGTGAGCAGGCCGGCGTGGTCCGTGCCGGTAAGGACGGCGCGGTGCTCCATGGGGCTGCGGGTGGCGGCGAGCGAGTGGGCGACGTCGGCGCAGGAGGGCGCCGGGTCGGCGGCCGTCAGGTGGGTGACGAGCGCTTCCGCCTGCGCCCGCAGGGCCTGCGGGGTCCGGGCGGACAGCGGCCAGGCCACCGGCAGGGCGGGCGCGGAGTCGCCGGCCGCCGGTTCGCCGGGGGCGTCCGGCGCCGGGGCCTCTTCGAGAATGAGGTGGGCGTTGGTGCCGGACGTGGCGAAGGCGGAGATGCCGGCCCGGCGGGGCTCGTCGCGGCGGGGCCAGTCGACGGGCTCGGTCAGCAGCCGGACCCCGCCCTTGCGCCAGGTGGCGAGCGGGGTGGGGCGGTCGACGTGGAGCGTCGCGGGCAGGGTGCCGTGCCGCAGGGCCTGCACCATCTTGATGAGCGCGGCGGCACCGGCGGCGCCCTGGGTGTGCCCCGTGTTGGACTTGACGGAGCCGAGCCACAGGGGCCGGTCGGGGGAGCGGCCCGCGCCGTAGGTGGCGAGGAGGGCCTGGACCTCGATGGCGTCGCCGATGGGTGTGCCCGTCCCGTGCGCCTCGACGGCGTCGATCTGGTCGGGGGTCAGCCGGGCATCGGCGAGGGCGGCGCGGATCACGTGCTGCTGGGAGGGGCCGTTGGGGGCGGCGAGGCCGTATCCGGCGCCGTCCTGGTTCACCGCCGAGCCGCGGATGACGGCGAGTACGGGGTGACCGTTCTCGCGGGCGTCGCTGAGCCGTTCCAGCAGGACGAGGCCGACGCCCTCGCCCAGGCCCATGCCGTCCGCCGCGGCGGCGAACGGCTTGCACCGGCCGTCCGCGGCGAGGGTCTTCTGGTGGGCGAAGGCGTGGAAGGTGTGCGGCGTCGACATGACGGTGCCGCCGCCGGCGAGGGCGAGCCGGCACTCCCCGCGGCGCAGCGCCTGGCAGGCCAGGTGCAGGGCGACCAGCGAGGACGAGCAGGCCGTGTCCACGCTGATCGCGGGGCCCTCGAGGCCCAGGGCGTAGGCGATGCGGCCGGAGACGAGACTGCCGGACGTGCCGCCGCCGAGGTAGGGCAGCAGCTCGTCGGGGGCGGTTTCCAGGCGGGTCGCGTAGTCGTGCCCGGTGGCGCCGACGTAGACGCCCGTGAGGGTGGAGCGCAGGGTGTGCGGGGCGATGCGGCCGCGCTCGACGGTCTCCCAGGCGAGGTGGAGCATGAGGCGCTGCAGGGGCTCGGTGGCCACGGCCTCGGTCTCGCCGATGTCGAAGAAGCCCGCGTCGAAACCGGCCGCGTCGTCCAGGAAGCCGCCGAGCTCCGCGTACGGGGGTTCGTCGGGGAGGTCCCAGGCGCGGTCGTCGGGGAAGCCGGTGACGGCGTCGCGGCCCTCGGACACCAGGTCCCACAGGTCGTCCGGGGTACGGGTCTTGCCGGGCAGCCGGCAGGCCATGGACACGACGGCGATCGGCTCGTGCCGCGCGGCCTCGAGGTCGCGCAACTGCTGCCGGGCCTGGTGCAGCTCGGCGGTCGTCCACTTGAGGTATTCGACGAGCTTTTCTTCGTTCGCCACGGGAATGGTCAGCCTTCCTGTTCTCGCGCGTGAAGCCTCAGGCGGGACGGTGCCGGCAGGCGTGAGCCGTACGTGGTCGCTGCCAGGGTTGCCGCGGCTGCTTAAGCGGGTCTAACCCCCGCCTTGCCGCCGGGACGCGCCCGGCACGGACCCGCACGGGCCCCGGCGTTCAGCGCACCGGGGGCGCGGCCGTGTCCTCGGCCAGCCGCAGCAGGTCGGCGGCGATCTCGTCGGGCGCGCCGGCGTGCAGATCGTGGTCGGAGCCCGGGTACCAGCGCACGCTCACCCGGTCGAGGGCCTCCTCGGCGGCGGCCACCCAGGCGCGCACCTGGTCGGACAGCTGGGGGACGGCCGGGATGATGGGCAGCAGCCGGACCGGCACGGTGATCTTCGGGTACCAGTCGGCGGGGGCCTCGCGCTGCAGGCTCTCGACGATCGACATGACCTGCGCCGAGGTCAGGCGGGGGACGAGCAGGCCGTCCGGGCCCACGCGGTAGTCCGCCAGCCGTGCCTCGATGGAGGCGGCCGACCAGCCGGGGTGGGTGGCCCGGAGGTAGGCGCGCATGTCGGCGGCGCTGGTGGTGCCCTGCTGCGCACGCCGGACCACGTCGGCGGTGCGCTCCCAGAAGGCGCGCATCACGGGCCCGTCGAACTCGTACCAGCCCCCGTCGATCAGCGCCAGCCCGGCCACCAGCCCGGGCCGTTCGGCCGCCAGGCGCAGCGCGAGGTGCCCGCCCCAGGAGTGCCCGGCCACCAGGGCGCCGGACAGGTCCAGGGCGGTGACCGCCTCGATCAGGTCCGTGACGACGACCGCGTTCTCGTAGCCGTCCGGCGGCGCGTCGGATTCGCCGTGGCCGCGGTGGTCGACGGCGTAGACGGGGTGCCCGGCGGCGCCGAGGCGTTCGGCGACCTCGTCCCACATCCGGGCGTTCGAGAGCATGCCGTGCAGCAGGAGGAACGGTCGGCCCGTGGCTCCCGGTCCGTCCGCCGGCCGGTGCCGGACGTTGAGGGAGACGGTCCCCGACACGGGGATGCGGAGGGTCTTCACAGGCGGGCCCCTGGGATGGGTGAGCGGAGCGGGGAAGGCGCGGGAGCCACGGGTGGGCCGGACCGCCGGCGCGCGGCCGGGGCCGGGTGACGCCGGTGACGCGGCGTCAGGGGCGCTGCGCGGTGGCGAAGATGTACCCGAGCTCGGGCATCATGCCGAGGGCCGCCTGGTTGTGCAGGAACAGCTCGTACCCCTCGACGCCGATGATGTCGACGTACTCGTCCCGGTGGGCGCGGATCCACTCGACGTAGCCGTCGTAGGTCTTGGCCGTCTCGCGGGTGATGTCGGTGAGTTCGAGGACCGTCCAGCCGGCCGCGCGGAAGATGCCGGGGTAGTCCTCGATGTCGGTGAGCGCGGCGTAGATGGTGGTGTCGCTGACGGTGGCGTTGCGCTGCGCGCCGGAGTCGGGGTGGAGGTAGACCATGTCGGCGATGGGCATCCGGGCGCCCGGCTTCACCACGCGGTGGGCCTGGGTGAGCACCTGCTGCTTGTCGGGCATGTGGAGCATGGACTCCAGGGCCCAGCAGTGGTCGAAGGAGCCGTCCTCGAACGGCAGGTTCATGGCGTCGACCTGTTCGAACCGGACGCGGCCGGCGAGGCCCGCCTCGTGCGCCCGGCGGTTGCCGCGCTCGACCTGGCGGGCGCTGACGGAGATGCCGACCACCTCGACGTCGCGGGCGCGGGCCAGCTGCATGGCCGGGGTGCCGTTGCCGCAGCCGATGTCGAGGATGCGGTCGCCGGGGGCGGGGTCGAGGCGCCGGATCATCTCGTCGGTCATCTGGACCATGGCCTGCTCGAAGGTGGCCTCCTGCCTGCCACCGTCGAACCAGTAGCCGTAGTGCAGGTTCCCGTCGCCGAGCTGGGTCATCAGGTCGAAGACCTTGTGGTCGTAGTAGTGGCCGATGTCGCTGGGCTCGGGGGCGACGGTCTTGTTCACCGTCGGCGGCTTCTTGGTCGTCGCGTTGTTCGTCACGGTCTCAGCGTCACGGCGCCGCACCGGCCGTCACAACCCCACCCCTGCCCCTCAACGGCCCCTATGCCCGGCCCCTGGACCACCCCTACGAAGCCCACCGGACGGCCTTGACGCGTTCCTTACGGAGTGAGTGGTTCCCGGTGCGAAAAACGAGAGTACGCTCCGACTGGATATCGAACTCTCTTTAGGAGGTGGACTCTCGTGTCCGATCTGGGTGCGCGGCGGTGGTGGGCCGTCGGGGCTCTCGTACTCGCGTCGATGGTCGTGGGCTTCGACGTGACGATCCTGAGCCTGGCGCTGCCGGCGATGGCCGACGACATGGGCGCGACCAACGTCGAGCTGCAGTGGTTCGTGACGTCGTACACGCTCGTGTTCGCTGCCGGAATGATCCCGGCCGGCATGCTCGGCGACCGGTTCGGGCGCAAGAAGGTGCTGCTCGCCGCCCTGGTGATCTTCGGCATCAGCTCGCTGGCCTGCGCCTACGCCACGTCCGCCGGCACCTTCATCGGCGCGCGTGCGGTGCTCGGCCTGGGCGCCGCGCTGATCATGCCGACCACCCTGGCGCTCCTGCCGGTCATGTTCTCCGACGAGGAGCGGCCCAAGGCCATCGGAGCGGTGGCGGGCGCGGCGATGCTGGCCTATCCGCTCGGCCCGATCCTCGGCGGCTACCTGCTCAACCACTTCTGGTGGGGCTCGGTCTTCCTGATCAACGTGCCGGTCGTGATCCTCGCCTTCCTCGCGGTCTCCGCCTGGCTGCCGGAGTCCAAGGCCAAGGACGCCAAGCCGTTCGACGTGGGCGGCCTGGTGTTCTCCAGCGTGGGTCTGGCCGCGCTGACGTACGGCGTGATCCAGGGCGGCGAGAAGGGCTGGACGGACATCACCACGCTGGTGCCGTCCCTCGGTGGTCTGCTCGCCCTCGTGGTCTTCGTGCTCTGGGAGAAGCGGGTGGACGACCCGCTGGTCGACCTGTCCCTGTTCCGCTCGGCCCGGTTCACCTCCGGCACCATGCTCGGCGTCGTCATCAACTTCACCATGTTCGGCGTGCTGTTCACGATGCCGCAGTACTACCAGGCGGTCCTCGGCACCGACGCGATGGGCAGCGGCTTCCGGCTGCTGCCGATGGTCGGCGGTCTGCTCGTCGGGGTGACGGTCGCCAACAGGATCGCCAAGGCGCTCGGCCCCAAGACCGCGGTCGGCATCGGCTTCGCCCTGCTGGCGGCCGGCCTGTTCTACGGCGCCACCACGGGAACCGGCAGCGGCAGCGGCCTGGCGGCCGCGTGGACGGCGGTGTACGGCCTCGGCCTCGGTATCGCCCTGCCCACCGCCATGGACGCCGCCCTCGGCGCGCTCACGGAGGACACCGCCGGCGTCGGATCCGGCGTCAACCAGTCGATCCGCACGCTCGGCGGCAGCTTCGGCGCGGCCATCCTGGGGTCCATCCTCAACTCCGGCTACCGCGGCAAGCTGGACTTCACCGGAGTGCCCGAGCAGGCGCACGACGCGGTCGAGGACTCGGTCTTCGGCGGCCTGGCGGTGGCCAGGGCGATCACGTCCGACGGACTGGCCCGGTCGGTGCGCGCCGCGTACGTGGACGCCCTGGACGTCGTCCTCGTCGTGTCCGGCGGTCTCGGCCTGCTCGGTGTGCTCCTCGCGGTGGTCTGGCTGCCCCGCCAAGTTGGCCAGAGCACCACGAAGACCGCAGAATCTGGCCATGAAGCCGCAGACGCAGTCTGACCAGGCCAAACCAGTGCCTGGACTGAGAGAACGCAAGAAGGCCAGGACGAAGGCCGCGATTCAGCGGGAGGCGGTGCGCCTGTTCAGGGAGCAGGGCTACTCCGCCACGACCGTCGAGCAGATCGCGGTGGCAGCGGAGGTCGCCCCCAGCACCGTCTTCCGCTACTTCGCGACCAAGCAGGACCTGGTCTTCTCTCACGACTACGACCTGCCCTTCACCGCCATGTTCCAGGCCCAGTCGCCCGACCTCACGCCGATCCAGGCCGAACGACAGGCCATCCGGTCGATCTTGAGCGACATCTCCGAGCAGGAACTCGCCCTGCAGCGCGAGCGGTTCGTGCTCATCCTCTCCGAGCCCGAGCTCTGGGGGGCCAGTCTGGGCAACATCCACCAGACCATGCAGCTCATGGGGGAACAGGTGGCCAAGCGGTCCGGGCGCGACCCGCGGGACCCCGCGGTCCGCGCCTACACCGGGGCCGTGTTCGGGGTGATGCTGCAGGTCGCGATGGACTGGGCGAACGATCCGGACATGGACTTCGCGACCACGGTGGACGAGGCCCTGTACTACCTGGAGGACCTGCGGCCCTGACCGAGGGGGTGCGGTGACGGCTGCACGGCCGTCACCGCACCGCCGCCGCAAGGGGCGGAGAGGACCTCCCCGCCCCCGGCACCCACCCCCGTCGTACGCGACGGCCCCCTCAGCCGTCCGCTCCAGCCCCTCCCGCGGAGGAGGCCGGCGCGAGCGCCGCGGTGACGACGGCGGCCACCTCTTCCTGGCAGTGGTCGAGGTAGAAGTGGCCGCCGGGCAGCACCCGCAGATCGAACCCCGCACTGGTGCGCTCCCGCCAGGTCGCGGCCTCCTCGGGCGACGTACGCCCGTCGGCGTCCCCGATCAGCGCCGTGATCGGGCACTCCAGCCGCTCGGGGCCGGGCGCCTCGTAGGAGCCCACGGCCCGGTAGTCGGCCCGCAGCGCGGGCAGGATGAGCCGCTGCAGCTCCGCGCTGGTGAAGAACCGCTCGTCGGTGCCGCCCATCGCCCGCAGGTGAGCCAGGATGTCCGCGTCACCGAGCACCCCCTTCTGCCCGGCCGCCCGGTAGGGCCGCGCCAGCCCACCGGAGGCGAACAGGTGCACCGGCAGACCGGGCCCGGACGGGCCCCGCAGGCGCCGCGCCACCTCGAACGCCACGATGGCGCCCAGACTGTGCCCGAACAGCGCGAACGGCTTGCCGTCGTCCGGGAGATGGGCCACGACACCGTCGGCGAGCTCGGCCACCGACTCCAGACCGGGCTCGGCATGCCGGTCCTGCCGCCCCGGATACTGCACGGCGAGCACCTCGACGCCGGGCGCGAGCAGCCCCGAGAAGCCGAAGTAGTAGCTCGCCGAACCGCCCGCGAACGGCAGGCAGATCAGTCTCACCGGTGCCGACGCGGAGTCGTGGTACCGGCGCAACCACACGCCGGTCCCGGTCTTCCGCGGTGCCTGCGCCGTTCCCCTGTCCATCGCTCTCCCTCTCGCTCACCTGGTCCGCGGGCGCGCTGCCGTGCCCGACCGGACGACGCTGCGCCGCGGCCCGCGGCGGGGTGCCGCCGCCGCGCGGGCGGGGGCGGACCGGTGCCGCCCGCACCCGATGCTGGCCGCAGGCCATAGCGCCCGGCTAAAGCGGCGGACGGCTAGCCGGGGTTTGGTTCGCCTTTAGAGAGCCCGCTCACGATGAGCCCGGTACTCGAAGCGATCTCCGAAGTCGGACCGGGAGCGCCGTTGATGTTTTGTGGCAGCCAGGTGTACGCCGCCGCTCGACGGCGGCTGACGTGAGGGCCGCGTCCCCCTCCGGCACGGGCGGCACCGGCCCCGAGCCGGTCGCGGTCGTCGGGATGGCCTGCCGCCTGCCCGAGGCATCCGGACCGGCCGCTTTCTGGCAGCTGCTGAGCGAAGGGCGCAGCGCCGTCGCCGCCGCGCCGCCCGAGCACCGGCAGGCCGATTCCGGGCTCCACGGGCCGGGCGGCTACCTGGACCGGATCGACGGCTTCGACGCGGACTTCTTCCGCGTCAGCCCGCGCGAGGCCGTGGCCATGGACCCTCAGCAGCGGCTGCTCCTCGAACTGAGCTGGGAGGTCCTGGAGGACGCCGGCATCCGGCCGCCCGACCTGGCCCGCAGCCGCACCGGCGTCTTCGTCGGCGCGTTCTGGGACGACTACACCGACGTCCTGGACCGCGCGGCGGGGGACGCCGTCACCCGGCACACCATGACCGGCGTGCACCGCAGCATTCTGGCCAACCGCATCTCCTACACGTACCACGTGACCGGACCGAGCCTGACCGTGGACACCGCGCAGTCCTCCTCGCTCGTCGCCGTGCACCTGGCCTGCGAGAGCATCGCGCGCGGCGAGTGCGAGACCGCGTTCGCGGGCGGCGTCAGCCTCATCTGCTCGCCGCGGGGCACCGAACTGGCCGCGGCCCGCTTCGGCGGTCTTTCGGCCACCGGCCGCTGCCACACCTTCGACGCCCGCGCCGACGGTTTCGTGCGCGGCGAGGGCGGCGGCCTCGTGGTGCTCAAGCCGCTCGCGGCGGCCCGGCGCGACGGCGACACGGTGTACTGCGTGATCCGGGGCAGCGCCGTCAACAGCGACGGCGCGACCGACGGCCTCACCCTGCCCAGTGGGCAGGCGCAGCAGGACGTGGTGCGTCTCGCCTGCCGCCGGGCCGACGTGACGCCGGACCAGGTCCAGTACGTCGAACTGCACGGCACCGGCACCCCCGTCGGGGACCCGATCGAGGCCGCCGCGCTCGGCGCCGCCCTCGGACAGCACGAGGCGCGCACCGTACCGCTGGCCGTCGGCTCCGCCAAGACGAACGTCGGCCACCTCGAGGCCGCCGCCGGGATCGTCGGACTGCTCAAGACGGCCCTGAGCATCCACCACCGGCGACTGGCGCCGAGCCTGAACTTCACCACTCCCCACCCGGCCATACCGCTGGCCGACCTCGGCCTGGCCGTCCAGCGGGAAGCGGGCGGCTGGCCGCGCCCCGAACAGCCCCTGATCGCCGGGGTGTCCTCGTTCGGCATGGGCGGCACGAACAGCCACCTCGTCCTGGCCGAGGCGCCCACCCCGACGGGCGCCACGAACCGTGCCGAGACCCCCGCGCGGTCCGAGACCCGGGCCGCCACCCGGGCCGCCACCCGGGCCGCCACCCGGGCCGAGGGATCCCGTCGCGCCACCGCGTCGCACGAGCAAGAGGGCGGCGGTGAGGCATCCCGTCGTGCCTCCGGGTCGCAAGAGGACGGCGCTGAGGTGCCGCGTCGTGCCTCCGGGTCGCAAGAGGACGGCGCTGAGGTGTCCCTTCGGGCCTCCGCGTCGCAGCAGCACGCCCGTCCCGCCGTCGCTCCGCCCGTCCCATGGCCGGTCAGCGCCCACACCGCCCCCGCCCTGCGCGCCCAGGCCGCCCGGCTGCGCGCCCACCTCGCCACCGACGTGCCCTCCGACGCCGCCCTGGTCGGCCACGCGCTGGCCACCACCCGTACGTCCCTCACCCACCGCGCGGTGCTCCTCGGCGGCGACACCTTCGCACTGCTCGGCTCCCTGGACGCGCTGGCCGACGGCACACAGGCCCCCTCCGTGGTCTGCGGCGAGGCCCACGGCGACGGCGGGCTCGCCTTCCTGTTCAGCGGGCAGGGCGCGCAACGCCTCGGTATGGGGCGGGAGTTGTACGCCGCCTTCCCCGTCTTCGCCGACGCCCTCGACGAGGCATTCGAAGCGCTGGACGCCCACCTCGACCGCCCACTGCGCGACATCGTCCTCGGCGGGGGCGACGGCAACGGCGCGGCCGGCGCCAGGGACGACGGGCACGGCCCGCTCCTCGACCGGACCGCCTACACCCAGCCGGCGCTCTTCGCGTTCGAGACGAGCCTGTACCGCCTGGCGGTCTCCTTCGGCCTGCGGCCCGACTACCTCCTCGGCCACTCGGTCGGCGAGATCGCCGCCGCGCACGTGGCCGGAGTCCTCTCGCTGCCGGACGCGAGCGCCCTGGTCGCCGCTCGCGGCCGGCTCATGCAGGCCGTGCGGGCGCCCGGGGCGATGGCCGCGTGGCAGGCCGACCCCGACGAGGCGGCGGAGATGCTCGCCGGGCACGAGGAGCGCGCCACCCTCGCCGCCGTCAACGGCCCCCGCTCCGTGGTGATCTCCGGCGACCGCCGCACCGTGGACGAACTGACCGCCGCCTGGCGCGGACGCGGCGGCAAGGCCCGCCGGCTCAACGTCAGCCATGCCTTCCACTCGCCGCACATGGACACCGTCCTCGAGGACCTGCGCGCCGTCGCCGCCGGTCTGACCTTCAACGCGCCGCTCGTCCCGGTCGTGTCCAACCTCACGGGCGAGCCCGTGACCGGGGCCGGACAGATCGGCCCCGCGTACTGGGCGCGGCACGCACGCGAACCCGTACGTTTCCTGTCCGGGGTGCGAGGGCTGTGCGAGCGCGGCGTGACCACGTTCGTCGAACTCGGCCCCGACGCACCGCTGTCCGCGATGGCCCGCGAGTGCTTCCCCGCCCCCGCGGGACCGAACCGCCCGCGCCCCACGGCCGTGGCGACGTGCCGCCGTGGCCGCGACGAGGCGACCACGTTCATGACGGCCCTGGCGCAGGCCTACGTGCGCGGCGCCGACGTCGACTTCTCCGCCGCCTACGGCGAGCGGGGCGCCGGCCGCCCGAGCCTGCCCACCTATGCCTTCCAGCGCGAGCGCCACTGGCCGGACACCACGGTCGCCGGGCCGCAGCCCCTCGGACGAGAGGAAACGGCAGACGGCGCGCAGGCGACGCGGCCCGCCGGGCAGGACGGACGGGCCGGGCACGGCGCACAGGAAGAGCCGGACGGGCAGGCGGCGCACGGCGGACGCACCGAACACGGCGGGCGCAGCGAGCACGGCGTGCCGGCCGAGCGCGGTGCGCGGGGCGAACACGGCGTGCGGGGCGGGCAGGACGTACGGGGCGAGCACGGCCTGCGTGACCAGCACGGCGTGCGGGACGCGCTCACCGGACGGCTGGCCACGCTCTCCGTCGCCGACCAGGAACGCACCCTCCTCGACCTGGTGGCCGCAGAGACGGCCGTGGTACTCGGCGCGGCCCCCGGCAGCGTCGACACCGCCCGCACCTTCACACAGCTCGGCTTCGACTCGATGGCGGCCGCCGAGCTGAGCGAACGGCTCGGCGCGGCGACCGGCCTGCCCGTGCCCGCCACCCTCACCTTCGACCACCCCACCCCGCTGGACGTCGCCGGGCACCTGCGCGCGCGGCTCACCGGCACGGCCGCCCCGGCCACCCCGGCGCCCACCCGCGCGGTCGGGCCCGGCCACGACGACGACCCGGTCGCCATCGTGGCCATGAGCTGCCGCTATCCGGGCGGCGCCGGTTCGCCCGAGGACCTGTGGCGGCTGGTCGCCGACGGTGTCGACGCGATCGGGGACTTCCCCACCGACCGCGGCTGGGACCTGGAGCGGCTCTTCCACCCCGACGCCGCCCGGTCGGGCACCAGCTACACCCGGCAGGGCGGATTCCTGTACGACGCCGCCGACTTCGACGCCGAGTTCTTCGACATCAGCCCCCGCGAGGCGCTGGCCGTCGACCCGCAGCAGCGGCTGCTCCTCGAATGCGCCTGGGAAGCCTTCGAACGGGCGGGCCTGGACCCCCGGGCGCTCAAGGGCAGCCCGACCGGCGTGTTCGTCGGCATGACCGGGCAGGACTACGGCCCCCGGCTGCACGAGCCGTCCCGGTCCACCGACGGTTACCTGCTCACCGGCAGCACGCCCAGTGTGGCCTCGGGCCGGCTCTCGTTCAGCTTCGGCCTGGAGGGGCCGGCCCTGACGGTGGACACCGCCTGCTCCTCGTCGCTGGTCGCGCTGCATCTGGCGGCGCAGGCGCTGCGGCGCGGCGAGTGCGACCTGGCCCTGGCCGGGGGCGCCACCGTGCTGGCCACACCCGGCATGTTCACCGAGTTCTCGCGCCAGCGCGGCCTGGCCCCCGACGGCCGCTGCAAGCCGTTCGCGGAGGGCGCCGACGGCACGGGGTGGGCCGAGGGCGTGGGCCTCATCCTCCTCGAACGCCTCTCCGAGGCGCGGCGCAAGGGGCACGAGGTCCTCGCGGTGATCCGCGGCTCCGCGGTCAACCAGGACGGCGCGAGCAACGGCCTGACCGCCCCCAACGGCCCCTCGCAGCAGCGCGTCATCCGTGCCGCCCTCGCGGACGCCCGGCTCGCTGCCGACAAGGTCGACGTGGTGGAGGCGCACGGCACCGGTACCACGCTCGGCGATCCCATCGAGGCGCAGGCGCTGCTCGCCACGTACGGGCAGGGGCGCTCGCCGGAACGGCCGTTGTGGCTCGGTTCGGTCAAGTCGAACATCGGTCACACGCAGGCCGCCGCGGGTGTGGCGGGCGTCATCAAGATGGTGATGGCCCTGCGCCACGAGCAGCTGCCCGCCACCCTGCACGTCGACGAGCCGAGCGGCCACGTGGACTGGTCGGCGGGCGCGGTGCGCCTGCTCACCGAGCCGGTCGCCTGGTCGCGCGGCGAACGCCCGCGCCGTGCCGCGGTGTCGTCCTTCGGCATCTCCGGTACGAACGCGCACCTGGTGCTGGAGGAGGCGCGGGTCGACGAAGCGGCGGCGGTGAGGGCCGGGCAGGAGTCCCCGGAGCCGTGCCCGCCCGCCTCCGGGGCGGCGGGCACCGTGGTGCCGTGGGTGGTGTCCGGCCGGAGCGAGGACGCGCTGCGCGAACAGGCCCGCCGCCTGGCCGGGTTCGCGACGCAGGGCGCGGACACGGGCACGGGAACGCGTACCGGTTCGGACGCGGGCGCGTCCGGCTCGGTGGCGGAAGTGGGCCGGGCACTGGTCACGACGCGGTCGGTGTTCGAGCACCGTGCCGTGGTCGTCGGCCGGGACCGGGAAACGCTGACGGCCGGGCTCGCGGCGCTGGCCGCGGGGGAGACCTCGCCGGACGTGGTGTCCGCGGTGGCCGGCGACGTGGGCCCGGGTCCGGTGCTGGTGTTCCCGGGGCAGGGAACGCAGTGGGTGGGCATGGGCGCCCGGCTCCTCGACGAGTCACCGGTGTTCGCGGCCCGGATCGGGGAGTGCGAGCAGGCCCTGTCCGCGTACGTCGACTGGTCCCTGACCGGGGTGCTGCGCGGGGACGGGAACGCACTGTCCCGGGTCGAGGTCGTGCAGCCGGTGCTGTGGGCCGTGATGGTCTCGCTGGCCGCGGTGTGGGCCGACCACGGCGTCACCCCCGCCGCGGTGGTCGGCCACTCGCAGGGCGAGATCGCGGCGGCCGTCGTGGCCGGGGCGCTCACCCTGGAGGACGGCGCCAGGATCGTGGCGCTGCGCAGCCGGGCACTGCGGCAGCTTTCGGGCGCCGGCGCCATGGCCTCCCTCGGAGTGGGGCGGAAACAGGCCGACGAACTCATCGAGGGGCACCCCGGAGTGGGCGTGGCCGCCGTCAACGGGCCCTCCTCGACCGTCATCTCGGGCCCGCCCGATCACGTCGCCGCCGTCGTCGCCCACGCCGAGGCACACGGGTTGCGCGCTCGCGTCATCGACGTGGACTACGCCTCGCACGGTCCGCAGGTCGACGCCATCACCGGCGAACTCACCGATGTCCTGGCGGGCGTTCGCCCCGCCCCGGCGCCCGTGGCGTTCTACTCGGCCGTGACCGGAACCCGCATCGACACCACGCGCCTGGACACCGACTACTGGGTCACCAACCTCCGCCGGCCGGTCCGCTTCGCCGACGCCGTCGAGGCGCTCCTCGCCGACGGCCACCGGGTCTTCATCGAGTCCAGCAGCCACCCCGTCCTCACCCTGGGGCTGCAGGAGACCTTCGAAGAAGCCGGGGTCGACGCGGTCACCGTCCCCACGCTGCGCCGCGAGGACGGCGGCCTGTCGCGCCTGGCCCTCTCACTGGCGCAGGCCTTCGGCGCCGGGTGCGCGGTCAGCTGGGAGAACTGGTTCCCGGGCACGGGCACGCGCGCCCCGCACCTCCCCACGTACGCCTTCCAGCGGCGCCGCTACTGGCTGGACGCCCCCACCGGCACGCAGGACCCCGCCCATCTGGGTCTCGCCCCGGCCGGGCACCCGCTCCTCGGCGCGGTCGCCGACCTCGCCGACGGCGACGTACGCCTGCTCACCGGCCGCCTCAGCAGGCACAGCCACCCCTGGCTCGCCCAGCACGCCCTCTTCGGCACCGCCCTCGTACCCGCCTCCGTGCTCGCCGAATGGGCGTTGCGCGCCGCCGACGAGGCCGGCTGCGCGGCCGTCGACGACCTCACCCTCCAGGCCCCGCTGGTGCTGCCCGAGCACGGGGGCGTACAGGTGCAGATCCTGGCGGGCCCGGCCGACGCGCACGCCGGACATCGCGAACTGCACGTGTACGCGCGGCCCGACGACGACGAGACCGCCCCTGACGGCGGCGGTGCGCCCTGGACCTGTCACGCCGTCGGCAGGCTGGTGACCGAGGCCGCCCGGGCGGCGTCCGAGGGCACCCCGGACGCCGCGGCCCGGGACGCGGTGTGGCCGCCGCCCGGCGCCGAGCCCGTCGATCTGAGCGGCTTCTACGAGCGGGCCGCCGCGGCCGGCGTCGGCTACGGGCCCGTCTTCACGGGACTGCGCGCCGTGTGGCGGCGGGGCGCGGAGCTGTTCGCCGAGGCGGTGCTGCCCCAGGAGGCCCCCGAGACCGCCGGGTTCGGCATCCATCCCGCGCTTCTCGACGCCGCGCTGCATCCCGCGCTCCTCGGCGACCGGCCCGCCGGGGACGACCGGGTGTGGCTGCCCTTCGCCCTGAACGGGGTGTCCCTGTGGGCCACCGGCGCGACCTCCGTACGTGTCCGCCTCTCCCCGCTGGACGAGGGGCCGGGCGGGTCGGCGGGGCGGGCCGAGGGCGGCGCGGAGCGGGACGGGCGGGCCTGGCGGGTCGTCGTGAGCGATCCGACCGGCGCCGAGGTGCTGACCTGCGAGAGTCTGCTCGTCGTGGCGGCGGGCGCCCGGGAACTGCGGGCCGCGGGGGCGCGTACGGCCGACCTGTACGCGCTGGAGTGGGTGCCGGTGCCCGCGTCGGCGCCGCCGGGAACGGCGGGGGAGGGCGGGGTGTCGGCCGACCCCTCGGGGTGGGTCACCCTGGGGGAGGCGGGCAGCGAGGACCTGCACGCCCTGAGCGCGGCCCTGGACGCCGGGGCACCGGTGCCGTCCGTCGTCCTCGCCACCGTCGACACGGCCACGGCCGCCGGTGACGACGCCGCCGACGAGGTGGCCGGTGCCCTGGCCGCGGTGCGCCGGGCCGCCACCCTCGTCGAGGACTGGCTCGCCGACGCGCGTCTCGCCGACACCCGTCTGGTACTGGTCACGCGCGGCCCGGTCGCCACGGAGGACAACGCCGTCCTCGCCCCGGCGGCCGCCGCGGTACGGGGTGTGGTCCAGCACGCCCAGAACCGGCACCCGGGCCGTTTCCTCCTCATCGACCACATCGACCACATCGACCAGATCGATTACACCGACCACATCGGTCCCGTCGACCACACCGACGCCGCCGGTCTCGTCGACCTCGGTGACGTCATCGGTCGCTCCGGGCCCGCCGGTGCGGATGCCCGCGGTGCGGAGGGCGGCGCCTCCCTGGAGCACGCCGTGGCCCTGGCTCTCGCCGCGGACGAGCCCCATCTCGCCCTGCACGCGGGCCGAGTCCTGGCCCCCCGCCTCACTCCGGCCCGCAACGCGGCCGTCAGGGACGAAGCGCGGCCCCTCGACCCGGACGGCACCGTGCTGCTCGCCGTGTCGTCCGGCGCCCCCCTCGCCGCCATCGCCGAGCACCTCGTACGTACCGGGCAGTGCCGGCACCTGCTGGTCCTGTCCGGTGACCGTGAACGGGCCGCACACGCCCACGACTTGCAGGGCCTGGATGCCACCGTGCGCTGGGTGGACGCCGACCCCGCGGACCCGGCCGCCCTCGGCGACGCTCTCGCCGAGGCCGTCGCCGCCGTCGACGCGGCCCATCCCCTCACGGCGGTCATCCACGCCACGGGGGCCACCGTCACGGTCGGCCACGACGCCACGCCGAACGGCTTCGTCGCCGAGGAGTGGACGGCGCGAGCGGGCGTCACCGCCGCCCTGCACGCCGTGACCGCCCACCTGCCCCTGACCCTGTTCGCGGTCCTGTGCCCGGCCGGCGCGGCCCTGGGCATCCCGCAGTCGGCGGCCGACGCGGGCGCCGACGCCTTCCGCGAGGCCCTCGCCCTGCGCCGGAACACCACGGGCACGGCGAATTCGGCGGGTACGACGGGCACGGCGAATTCGGCGGGTACGACGGGTACGGCGAATTCGGCGGGTACGGCGGATTCGGCGGGCACGGCGGATTCGGCGGGTACGAGGGACGCGGCGGGTACGAGGGCTACGGCGGGTACCGGGGGCACGGCGGGTACGACGGGCCTGGCCCTCGCCTTCGGACCGGCCACCGCGCCGGGGCACGGTGTCAGGGCGACAGCGCCCGGACAGGTGCCCGCCCTGCTCGACGCCGCGCGCGGACACGGCGGCGTCTCCCTCGTGGGAGCCCGTCTGTCGGACCGGGCCCTGGCCGCCGAGAGCGCCGACGCGCTGCCCGCGCCGCTGCGTGATCTCGCCGCCGCCGCGGTCCGGGCGGCGCCGGTCCGGCGCACCGCCGCGGAGCGCAGGCCCCCCACGGACTGGCAGGCCCGCCTGGCCGGCCTCTCCGCCGCTGAGCAGCTCCGTCTGCTCGTCGACGCCGTACGTACCCACGCCGCCGCCGTCCTCGGCCGCACCGACCCGGACGCGCTGCGCGGCGACGCCACCTTCAAGCAGTTGGGCCTGGACTCGCTGACCGCCGTCGAACTGCGCAACCGGCTCGTGGCGGACACCGGGCTGCGGCTGCCCACCACCCTGGTCTTCCGCCACCCCACCCCCGCGGCCATCGCCGGGCACCTGCGCGAGCGCCTGACCGGACCGGGCCGGACACCCGCGGACGAGGCACCCGGCCAGGTGTCCGCCCAGGCCCCCGCGGGACCCCCCGCCGCCGGCACCGTACTGAGCGACCTGACCCGGGTGGAGAACACTCTGACCGCGCTCGCCGCCCAGTTGTCCCAAGGAGAGACGGGCGAGATCACCACGCGGCTCGAAACGCTCCTCGCCCGGTGGAAGACCACGAACGCCACGACCGGCCCCGACGACGACAGCGCCACCGACCGGCTCAGGGCGGCGTCCGCCGATCAGATCTTCGACTTCATCGACAACGAGCTGGGTGTCGGGCCCGACACCTCGCGCGCCACCCCCACTCCGAAGGCCGGGTGACCCCCATGGCGACTGAAGAACAACTGGTCGAATATCTGCGCAGGGTGACCACCGAGCTGCACGACACGCGCCGGCGGCTGGTCCAGGAGGAGAACCGCCGGCAGGAGCCGGTCGCCCTGGTCGGCATGGCCTGCCGCTTCCCGGGCGGCGTGGCCTCCCCGGAGGACCTCTGGGACCTCGTCGCCGCAGGCAAGGACGCCATCGAGGACTTCCCCACCGACCGGGGCTGGGACCTGGAGGCGCTGTACCACCCCGACCCGGCCCACTACGGCACCAGCTACGTGCGCCACGGCGGCTTCGTGGACCACGCCGGCTCATTCGACGCCGACTTCTTCGGCATCAGCCCGCGCGAGGCACTGGCGATGGACCCGCAGCAGCGGCTGATGCTGGAGACCTCCTGGGAACTGTTCGAGCGCTCCGGCATCGACCCCGTCTCCCTCAAGGGCAGCCGTACCGGCGTCTACGCAGGAGTGTCCAGCGAGGACTACATGTCCCAGCTGCCCCGCATTCCCGAGGGGTTCGAGGGACACGCCACCACCGGCAGCCTCACCAGCGTCATCTCGGGCCGGGTGGCCTACACCTACGGCCTGGAGGGTCCCGCCGTCACCGTCGACACGGCCTGCTCCGCCTCGCTCGTCGCGATCCACCTGGCGAGCCAGGCGCTGCGCCAGCGCGAGTGCGACCTGGCGATCGCCGGCGGCGTACTGGTGCTGTCGAGCCCACTGATGTTCACCGAGTTCTGCCGCCAGCGCGGACTGGCACCCGACGGCCGCTGCAAGCCGTTCGCCGCCGCGGCCGACGGCACCGGCTTCTCCGAGGGCATCGGCCTGATCCTCCTGGAGCGTCTCTCCGACGCGCGCCGCAACGGCCACAACGTCCTGGCCGTCATCCGGGGTTCGGCCGTCAACCAGGACGGTGCGAGCAACGGCCTGACCGCCCCCAACGACGCCGCTCAGGAACAGGTCATCCGCGCCGCCCTCGAGAGCGCCCGGCTCACCCCCGCCGAGGTGGACGCCGTCGAGGCGCACGGCACCGGCACCCGACTGGGTGACCCCATCGAGGCCGGGGCCCTCATCGCCACCTACGGACAGCGGCGCGAACGGCCCCTCCTGCTCGGCTCGCTCAAGTCCAACATCGGCCACACCCATGCCACCGCCGGTGTCGCCGGTGTCATCAAGACCGTCATGGCCATCCGCAACGGCGTGGTGCCCGCCACCCTCCATGTGGAGGAACTCAGTCCGCATGTCGACTGGGACGCGGGAGCGGTCGAGGTGGTCACGGAGCCCACCCTGTGGCCCGAGACGGGCCGCCCCCGGCGCGCCGGGGTCTCCGCCTTCGGCATCTCGGGCACGAACGCGCACCTGATCCTCGAGCAGGCCCCCGAGGAGGCCCCGGAAGAACCTGAGCGGCAAAGGCCCGAACTCGCGCCGGGTGGGGTGGTGCCGTGGGTGGTCTCCGGTCGGTCGGGGGACGCGTTGCGGGAGCAGGCGCGGCGGCTGTGCGGGTTCGTGGCCGGTGGCCGGGGTGGGGATGCCTCGTCCGTGGAGGTCGGCTGGTCGCTGGCGACGAGCCGGGCGGTGCTCGAGCACCGTGCGGTCGTGGTGGGTGCGGACCGGAAGGTGCTGGTTTCCGGTCTGGAGGCTTTGGCGGCGGGTGAGGCGTCGCCGGACGTGGTGTCGGGTGTTGCCGGTGATGTGGGTCCGGGTGCGGTGCTGGTGTTCCCGGGGCAGGGCTCGCAGTGGGTGGGCATGGGCGCCCGGCTCCTCGATGAGTCCCCGGTGTTCGCGGCCCGGATGGCCGAGTGTGAGCGGGCGTTGTCGGCGCATGTGGACTGGTCCCTGGCGGAGGTGCTGCGCGGGGACGGCAGTGAGCTGTCCCGGGTCGAGGTCGTGCAGCCGGTGCTGTGGGCGGTCATGGTCTCGCTGGCCGCGGTGTGGGCGGACTACGGCATCACCCCGGCCGCCGTGGTCGGACACTCGCAGGGCGAGATGGCCGCCGCATGCGTCGCGGGCGCCCTGTCGCTGGAGGACGCGGCCCGGATCGTGGCCGTGCGCAGTGAGGCGTTGCGGCAGCTGATGGGTCAGGGCGACATGGCCTCCCTGAGCGTGGGTGCCGGGCAGGCCGCTGAGCTGGTCGGGGACCGGCCGGGCGTGTGTGTCGCCGCCGTCAACGGTCCCTCCTCGACGGTCATCTCGGGCCCGCCGGAGCATGTGGCCGCCGTGGTCGCGGAGGCGGAGGCACGCGGACTGCGCGCCCGGGTCATCGACGTCGGGTACGCCTCCCACGGCCCGCAGATCGACCAGCTGCACGACCTGCTCACCGAGCGTCTGACGGGCATCGAGCCGCAAGCCACCGACGTGGCGTTCTACTCCACCGTCACCGCCGAGCGGCTGACCGACACGACGACGCTGGACACCGGCTACTGGGTGACCAACCTGCGGCAGCCGGTGCGTTTCGCCGACACGATCGACGCTCTTCTCGCCGACGGCTACCGCCTGTTCGTCGAGGCCAGTCCGCATCCCGTCCTCACCCTCGGCATGGAGGAGACCATCGAGCGGGCGGACGTGTCCGCCACGGTGGTTCCGACCCTCCGCCGCGACCACGGTGACGCCACGCAGCTCGGACACGCTGCCGCGCAGGCGTTCGTGGCGGGTGCCGAGGTGGACTGGCGGCGCTGGTTCCCCGCCGACCCCGCCCCCCGTGCCGTCGACCTGCCCACCTACGCCTTCCAGCGCCGGCGCTACTGGCTCGCCGACACCGTGCAGCGCGACGTCGGCCAGGGCGGGGAGGCGGGGTCGGGGCACGCGCAGTTGCCCACCGCTCTCGCTCTCGCAGACGGGGGAGTGGTGCTTCACGGCCGGGTCTCCGCCGAGCGCGGCGGCTGGCTCGGCGGGCACGTGGTCGCGGGGACGGTGCTGGTGCCGGGTGCGGCGCTGGTGGAGTGGGTGCTGCGGGCGGCCGACGAGGCGGGCTGCCCCACGGTGGAGGAACTGACGCTGCAGGCACCGCTGGTGCTGCCGGAGTCCGGTGGTCTTCAGGTGCAGGTGGCCGTGGACGCGGCGGACGAGCTGGGGCGACGGGACGTACGGGTGTACTCGCGGCCCGACCGGGCGGACGGCGCCGCATGGCTGTGCCACGCCGTCGCCGAGCTGGGACGTGAGCCGGCGGAGCGGCCGGAGCGGCGGTCCGGGCAGTGGCCTCCGGCGGGGGCCGAGCCGGTGGAGGTGAGCGGCTTCTACGAGGAGGTCGCCGCAGCCGGATACGCGTACGGCCCGGCCTTCCGCGGGCTGCGGGCACTGTGGCGGCACGGCCAGGATCTGCTGGCGGAGGTCGAGCTGCCCGAGGAGGCGGGTTCGCCGGCCGGGTTCGGCATCCACCCGGCGTTGCTGGACGCCGCCCTGCACCCCCTCCTCGCGCAGCGGGGCCAGGACGGCGTCGGTGGCAAGGACGTGCTGCTGCCCTTCACCTGGAGCGGTGTGTCGCTGTGGGCGAGCGGGGCCACCACCGTGCGGGTACGGCTCGCCGGGCTGCGTGGGGGCGACGAGGAGACGGTGTCCCTGACGGTGACCGATCCCGCCGGTGGTCCGGTGGTGGAGGTCGCGGAGCTTCGCCTTCGGTCGACCAGCGCCCAGCAGGTACGGGCGGCCGCCGGGCCCGGCACGGAGGGGCTCTACGAACTGCGGTGGACACCGCTGCCTGTACCGGCCGTGGACGGCCGTGGGGAGGCCGACGTGTCCGGCTGCGCGGTACTGGGCGGACTGGACGCGGAACCGGATTCCGACGCGGGCGCGGGATCGGGCTCGGACGCGGGGGTGGAGCGCTTCCGGGACGTGGCCGCGCTCGCCGGCGCCGCCTCGGCGCCCTCGACGGTCCTGGCTCCCGTGGGCCTCACCGGTGCTGGTCAGGACGGACTCGCCCTGACCGGACGGGTGTTGCGGGTCGTCCAGGAGTTCCTCGCCGCTCCGAACCTGGAGCAGACGCGCCTGGTCTTCGTGACCCGGGGCGCGGTGGACGCGGCCGGGCCCGCCGACGACTTCGGGACGCTGCGCGCGGCGGACCCGGCGGGCGCCGCCGTGTGGGGCCTGGTGCGCAGCGCGCAGTCCGAGAACCCCGGGCGTTTCGTGCTGCTCGACACCGACACCGACACCGACACCGGCACGGAAACCGACACGTCCCACACCCGTGTGCCGCTCGACGCCGACGGCCCGTTCGGCCCGGCCGGGGACGGTCTGGTGAGCGCGGTGCGGTACGCCGTGGACGCGGACGAGTACCAGGTGGCGCTGCGCGGCGGCCGCGTGCTGGTGCCCCGGTGGGCGCGGGCCGACGGGCCCGCCGAGCTGACCGGTCCGCCGGGAGCGCGGGCCTGGCGGCTGGTGGGAGGCAGGTCCGGAACGCTGGACGCCGTCGCGACGGAGACCTGCGACGAGGTACTCGGCCCGCTGGAGCCGGGACAGGTCCGCGTCGCCGTCCACACGGCGGGGATCAACTTCCGCGACGTCCTGATCGCTCTCGGCATGTACCCGGACCCGGACGCGCTGCCCGGCACCGAGGCGGCCGGCGTGGTGACGGAGGCAGGTCCCGGCGTCACCCGCCTGTCGGTCGGCGACCGCGTGATGGGCATGCTGGACGGCGCTTTCGGCCCGTGGGCCGTCGCCGACGCGCGCACGCTGACCCCCGTACCGGCCGGCTGGGACATGCGGCAGGCGGCCGGGGCCCCGGCGGCGTTCCTGACGGCTTGGTACGGGTTGGTGGAGCTGGCCGGTCTGCAGGCGGGCGAGCGGGTGCTGATCCATGCCGGTACCGGTGGTGT